>DKJZ01000073.1 GCA_002454975.1 Hylemonella sp. UBA6679 | reverse complement strand
GGCCACCATGATGAACAAGGCCCTGGAGGTGATCGAGGCGCGTTACCTCTTTGGCCTGCCTCCCGAGCGCCTGGACGTGGTCATCCACCCGCAAAGCGTCATCCATTCCATGGTGCAGTACCGCGACAACTCGGTGGTGGCGCAACTGGGCACCCCCGACATGCGCGTGCCCATTGCCTATGGCTTGTCATGGCCGCACCGCATCGCCTCGGGCGCGCAAGCGTTGGATTTTCGGGCCATGGCCGACATGAGTTTTGAGGCCATGGACGCGCAAGGTCACCCCGAGCGCTTCCCCGGCCTGCGGCTGGCGTGGGACGCATTGCGTGGCCCATCGGGCACCACCGCCGTGCTCAATGCCGCCAATGAAGTTGCCGTGGCTGCCTTCCTCGACAAACGCTTGCGTTTTGACCACATGCACCGGGTCAACCTGGCCACGCTAGAGCGCGTGCAACCGCAAGCCCCAGGCTCCCTGGAAGATTTGCTGGCCTTGGATCAACAGGCCCGCGCCGTGGCCGAGCAGCAGGTGCAGGCGCACATTCAGTGAGCCCGCTGGCATGTTGACCGTTCTGGCCTTCATCGTCGCGCTGGCCATCCTGATTGCGGTTCATGAGTTCGGTCACTACCGCATGGCCCGTGCCTGTGGGGTGAAGGTGCTGCGCTTTTCCATTGGTTTTGGCCCTCCATGTTTGCGCTGGCAGTCGCCCAAGTCTGGCACCGAGTTTGTGGTGTGTGCCTTGCCTTTGGGCGGCTATGTGCGCATGCTCGACGAGCACGAAGGCGCCGTGGCCCCACACGAGCGGCACCTGGCTTTCAATGCGCAGCCCCTGCGTTCACGCGCGCTGATTGTGGCTGCTGGCCCAGCGGCCAACCTGCTGCTGGCCGTGCTGTTGTACGCATTGGTGAATTGGTCGGGCGTTGAGCAGGCCGCACCTGTTTTGGGCACACCCGTGCCGCAGTCTTTGGCAGCCCAAGCCGGTTTGCAAGGTGGCGAGCGGGTGGTTTCGGTGGTGGACACGCAGGGTCAAGTTCAGGCCGTGGCCTCGTTTGACGATGTGCGTTGGCAACTCACCCAAGCCGCACTGGAAGGGCGCGACCTGAGCCTGGTTTGGACGGAGCCCGGCCGTGAGCGGGAGCGCCGCACAGACTTGCCTTTGTCGACCCTCCATGCCGCCGAGCCCGATGAGCAGATGTACCGCCGCATTGGTCTGCTCAGCCCGTATTCCTCGCCGGTGCTGGGCAAACTCGTTGAGCAGGGCGCTGCCCAACGTGCCGGGTTGATGACGGGCGACCGCGTGCTGCGCTTCAACGAGCGCGCGGTGCAAGACAGCCGCCAATTGCGTGAGGACATCCGCGCCTCGGTCAAAGACGGCCAGGCCCAGGCGGCTGTTTGGGAGCTGGTGCGAGACGGGCAAACCCTGTCAGTGCGTGTTGAGCCTGATTTGGTGCGTGAAGGGGAGCAAACCATCGCGCGGGTTGGCGCCATGATTGGCTCGCCAGTGGAAATGACCACGGTGCGCTATGGCTTGTTAGAAGGCTTGACGATGGGCCTGGAGCGCACCTGGGAGATGTCGGTGTTGTCGCTGCGCATGATGGCGCGCGTGCTCACAGGCCAGGCCTCGGTCAAAAACATCAGTGGGCCGCTGACCATTGCCGATTACGCTGGCCGTTCAGCCAGTGTGGGCTTGATGGCATACCTCACCTTCATGGCCCTGATCAGCGTGAGTCTGGGGGTGCTCAATTTGCTCCCGGTGCCCGTTTTGGACGGTGGGCACCTGATGTATTATCTTTGGGAGGCCCTGACGGGTCGCCCCGTTTCTGAGGTGTGGCTTGAGCGCTTTGGGCGTTTGGGCCTTGCGCTTTTGGCCCTGATGATGGGCGTGGCTGTGTTCAATGATTTAACGCGTCTGTTGGGCTGACCCAAGGCGGCAGGATGTGATTCCAAACATGCATTTCAACTCTTTGTGCCCACGTGCACTGCTGACCCTCACTGGCTTGATGCTTTGGGCGCAAGCCGCATGGGCGGTGGCGCCGTTTCAGGTGCGTGACATCCGCGTGGAGGGCTTGCAGCGGGTGGAGCCCGGCACCGTGTTTGCTTCCATCCCGGTGCGGGTGGGCGACACTTACAACGACGAAAAAGGCGCAGCTGCGATTCGCTCGCTGTTCGCTTTGGGCTTGTTCAAAGACATACGCCTGGACGTGAGTGGTGATGTGTTGGTGGTGATTGTGGAGGAGCGGCCCACCATTGCCGATGTGAACTTTGTGGGCGCCAAAGAGTTCGACAAAGACGTGCTCAAAAAAGCGCTGCGCGATGTGGGGCTCACCGACGGGCGTCCTTTTGACAAGTCTTTGCTCGACCGCGCCGAACAAGAACTCAAGCGCCAGTACATCAACCGCAGCTTGTACGCCGCAGAGGTGGTCACCACCGTGACGCCCATCGATCGCAATCGGGTCAATTTGTCGTTCAATATTTCTGAGGGCGAGCCCGCCAAAATCTCCGAAATTCGGGTGGTGGGCAACAAGGTTTTCAACGAAAACACCTTGCGCAACCTCTTTGACCTCGACACCGGCAACTGGATGAGCTGGTACACCAAGTCCAACCGCTACTCGCGCACCAAGCTCAACGCCGACATTGAAACCCTGCGCTCCTACTACCTCACCCGGGGTTATTTGGAGTTCCGGGTGGACTCCACGCAAGTGGCCATTGCCCCCAACAAGCAAGACATTTCCATCACCATCAATGTGTTTGAGGGCGAGCGGTTTGTGGTCTCAGGCGTGCGTCTGGAGGGCAACTACCTCGACCGCGCAGAAGAGTTCAAGTCGCTCATCACCATCAAAGCAGGTGAGGCTTACAACGCAGACCAGGTCTCACAAACCACCAAGGCCTTCACCGATTATTTCGGTAAGTTTGGTTACGCTTTTGCCCGTGTGCAGCCCGTGCCTGACATCGACCGCACCACCAACCGCGTGGCCTTGGTGTTGCAAGCCGAGCCCTCGCGCCGCGCGTATGTGCGACGCATTGCGGTGTCGGGCAACACCCGCTCGCGTGACGAGGTGGTGCGCCGCGAGCTGCGCCAGCTCGAGTCGGCCTGGTATGACGGCGACAAGATCAAGCTCTCGCGCAACCGCGTGGACCGCTTGGGCTTTTTCCGCGACGTGGCCATTGAAACCAACGACGTGCCAGGGTCGCCCGACCAGGTGGACCTGAACGTGAACGTCACCGAAAAACCCACAGGCAGCCTGACCTTGGGTGCCGGTATTTCCAGCAACGACGGCCTGGGTTTGTCCATGGGTATCCGCCAAGACAACGCCTTTGGCTCGGGTAACTCTTTGGGCGTGCAGGTCAACACCAGCCGAATCAACCGGGTGGTGGTGTTCAACACCACCGACCCGTACTTCACCAAAGACGGCGTGTCGCGCACCATCGACTTGTACTCGCGCGTGGCCAACCCCTTCTTCGACCCCGAGAGCTACAGCCTGGAGACCACCGGCACCAGCATCCGTTTCGGTATTCCTTTCACCGAGCGCGACACGGTGTTTTTGGGGGCTGGCATTGAGCGCACCACCATCAACCCCGGCACCAACCTGCCGCAGGCTTACTCCGATTACGCCAACCAGTTTGGTTTCAGCAGCACCGGCTACCCGCTCACCGCGGGTTGGGCGCGCGATAACCGCAACAGCGCCTTGGTGCCTACCGAGGGTGTGTTCCAGCGCGCCAATGCCGAGTGGAGCACCTCGGGCGAGGTGCGCTACATCCGCGGCTCTTACCAGTACCAGCAGTACGTGCCCATCACCAAGCAATACACCTTTGCTTTCAACACCGACATCGCCATGGGCCAGGCGCCCGATGGCCGCACTTACCCGCTGTTCAAAAACTACTACGGTGGCGGTTTGGGTTCGGTGCGAGGCTTTGAGCCCGGCAGCTTGGGCCCACGTGATGCCACCACCAACCTGGCTTTGGGTGGCTCGAAAAAAATCAACATCAACTTTGAAGCGCTGGCCCCCTTTCCTGGGGCGGGCAACGACCGCACGCTGCGTTTGTACAGTTTCCTAGACATGGGTAACGTCTACAGCGCCGATCAGGCCATCACCCCGAGCGACTTCCGTGCCGCTGTGGGCGTGGGCATCAGCTGGATCTCTCCCCTGGGGCCGCTGCGCCTGGCCTTTGCCAAGCCGGTGCGATCTTTCGATAACGATAGAATCCAGAGCATTCAGTTTCAGATCGGAACCTCCTTCTAATGAAATCACTCTCACGTCTATTGCTGTTGTGCTTGACCGCTGGTGCAGCCTTCACGGCTGGCGCTCAGGAGGTTCGCATCGGTTTTGTGAGCACCGACCGCGTCTTCAAAGAAGCCAACACCGCCAAAGCCTCGCAAGCGCGCCTGGAGCAAGAGTTCTCCAAGCGTGAAAAGGAACTCAACGACCTGGGCTTGGCCATCAAGTCGGGTGCTGAAAAGCTCGAGCGTGAAGCACCCACCCTGTCGGAAAGCCAACGCGCCAACCGTCAGAAACAACTCGTCGAGCAAGACCGGGATTTCCAGCGCAAGCGCCGTGAGTTCCAAGAAGACCTCAACGCCCGTAAAAACGAAGAGTTGCAGCAGGTCATCGAGCGGGCCAACCGCGTTGTTCGCCAAGTGGCCGAAGCAGAAAAGTTCGACCTGGTCTTGCAAGAGGCGGTTTACGTCAACCCACGCCTGGACATCACCGACAAAGTGATCAAGGCCCTCAACGCCACCAAGTAAGCCGGGGTGTCGCTGCTTCTGGGCACCATCGTTGACAAATTGGGTGGTGAGCTTTTGGCTCCCCCTGATTTAGAGATTCACAGCCTCGCGCCCCTTGAGTTGGCGCGCGCTGACCAGCTGAGTTTTCTCAGCCACCCCAAATACCAAGCCCAGTTGGCCGCCAGTCAGGCCGCTTGTGTGATTGTGGCGCCCGCCATGCGCGAAGCAGCCTTGGCGCGTGGTGGCTGCATCGTTACCGACAACCCTTATCTGTACTTTGCTCGCCTCACACGGTTGTGGCGCGCCCAGCACCCTGTGCGCACTGGGCCCGCCGTCCACCCCAGCGCTGTGGTGGATGAAAGCGCCGTGGTGGACCCCAGCGCGCGCATTGGCCCCTTGTGTGTGGTCGAAGCCGGTGCACGCATTGGTGCCCACACGGTCTTGAGCAGCCGCGTGACCGTGGGGTTTGACTGCGTGGTGGGTGAGCGCTGCATTGTGCACAGCGGCGTGGTCATTGGTGCTGATGGCTTTGGTTTTGCGCCACACGCCGGCACCTGGGAAAAAATTGAACAGCTCGGCGCCGTCCAGATTGGCAACGACGTGGAAATTGGCGCCAACACCTGCATTGACCGCGGTGCTCTGGCCGACACCGTGATTGAAGACGGCGTCAAGCTCGACAACCTCATTCAAATTGGCCACAACGTGCGCATCGGCAAGCACACCGCCATGGCAGGTTGCGTGGGCGTGGCCGGCAGCGCCACCATCGGCGCGCATTGCACGGTGGGTGGCGGCGCGGTGGTGCTGGGCCATTTGACCTTGGCCGATGGCGTGAATATTTCTGCTGCCAGCGTGGTCACGCGTTCGATTTTGAAGCCGGGTCACTACACCGGCATGTTCCCGATCGACGACAATGCGAGCTGGGAAAAAAATGCAGCCTCGCTCAAGCAGCTGCACCGCTTGCGTGAGCGCTTGCGGGCTCTCGAACACACCCTCGAACAACACAAACACACACCATGATGGACATCCACAAAATTCTCAAGCAACTGCCGCACCGTTACCCCATTTTGTTGGTGGACCGGGTGCTGGAGATCGAGAAGGGCAAGTCCATCAAGGCCCTGAAAAACGTCACCATCAACGAGCCGTTTTTCACCGGACACTTTCCGCACCGCCCAGTCATGCCTGGCGTGCTCATGCTCGAAGCCCTGGCGCAAACCGCAGCGCTGTTGGCCTTTGACACCCTGGGCACCACGCCTGACGACAACACCGTGTATTACTTTGCCGGCATTGACGGTGCGCGTTTCAAGCGTCCGGTGGAGCCGGGCGACCAGCTCACCTTGGCGGTGGAGCTCGACCGCATGAAAGCTGGCATTTTCAAATTCAAGGCACGTGCCCTGGTGGGCGATGAGCTGGCAGTGGAGGCCGAGCTCATGTGCACCATGCGCACCATTGCCTAAGGAGCGCGGCGTGAGTCTGATTCACCCCACCGCTGTGATTGACCCAGCGGCCGAGCTCGACAGCAGTGTGAGCGTGGGCCCCTACACGGTGATCGGCCCGCACGTCAAAGTGGGCAAAGGCACCACGATTGGCGCGCACTGCGTGATTGAGGGCCACACCACGATTGGGCAAGACAACCGCATCTTCCAGTTCAACTCGCTCGGTGCGATTCCGCAAGACAAGAAATACGCCGGCGAGCCCTGCGAGCTCATCTTGGGTGACCGCAACACCGTGCGCGAGTTTTGCACCTTCAACATTGGCTCGCCAGGCGACACCGGTGTGACCCGCTTGGGCAACGACAACTGGGTCATGGCCTATGTGCACCTGGCACACGACTGCGTCGTGGGCAACCACACCATTTTTGCCAACAACTCGCAGCTGGCCGGTCACGTGCATGTGGACGATTGGGTGATTTTGGGCGGCTTCACCGTGGTGCACCAGTTCGTCAAAATCGGCGCGCACAGCATGACGGCCATGTGCTCTTTGCTGTTTGCCGACCTGCCGCCTTTTGTGATGTGCCAAGGCCAGCCCGCGCAAGCGCGCTCGATGAACTTTGAAGGCCTGCGCCGCCGTGGCTTTTCGGCTGACAGCATCTCGGCCGTCAAAGCCATGCACAAGGCTTTGTACCGCGACGGCTTGACGCTGGACCAAGCCAAAGCACGCATTGCCGAGCTGCCTGCGAAACACACCGACGCCCAAGCGGTGGTGGACTTGATGCTGGGCTTTTTGGCCGACAGTTCGCCCCAGCGCGGCATCGTGCGCTAAGACGTGAGCATGTCCGCGCCGTCCGTGGCCCTGGTGGCGGGCGAAACTTCTGGCGACTTGCTGGCGGGCTTGCTGCTTGACGGGGTGCAAGCTAGGTTCCCAGGCGCGACAACTTTTGGCATCGGCGGGCCGCACATGGTGCGCCGCGGTTTTGACGCCTGGTGGCCCAGCGACAAATTGGCCGTGCGCGGCTACGTGGAGGTGCTGCGCCACTACCGAGAGATTGTGGGTATTCGCGCGCAACTCAAGCAGCGCTTGCTGGCCAACAAACCCGATGTCTTCATAGGCGTGGACGCGCCCGATTTCAACCTGGATTTAGAGCGCGACCTCAAGGCTGCAGGCATCAAAACCTTGCATTTTGTCTGCCCCTCGGTGTGGGCCTGGCGCATGGAGCGGCTGGAGAAAATTCGCCGCAGCGTGGACCATGTGCTGTGCATTTTTCCGTTTGAGGTGGCCCTGCTTGAGCAGCACGGCATAGCCGCCACTTACGTGGGCCACCCGCTGGCCCAAGTGATCCCCCAGGTGCCTGACCGGGCAGCTGCACGCGCAGCCTTGGGTTTGTCTGAGCAAGACCAGGTGGTCGCAATTTTGCCGGGCAGCCGTGCTTCTGAAGTCAAGTATTTGGCTTTGCGGTTCTTTTGGGCTTCAGCCCTGATGCACAAAGCTCGGCCTGCTATCAAATTTGTAGTGCCTGCCATACCTGCGCTGCAGGTGGCCATCACCGAGGCTGCGAAGGAGGCTGGTGTGTTGGCGCAGGTGCAGATCGTCACTGGGCAATCGCACACCGTCTTGGCGGCCTGTGATGTGACCCTGATTGCCAGCGGCACAGCAACCCTCGAGGCGGCCTTGTTCAAGCGCCCCATGGTCATTGCCTACAACATGAACTGGCTGAGCTGGCAGATCATGCGCCGCAAAAAACTCCAACCCTGGGTGGGCCTGCCCAACATCTTGTGCCAAGACTTTGTGGTGCCAGAGTTTTTGCAAGACGCCGCCACCCCTCAAGCCCTGGCCAGTGCCGTGCTGGCCTGGCTGGACGATGCCCCCAAAGCGCAGCAATTGGCTGCGCGTTTTGAACAACTTCATTTAGAACTGCGGCGCGACACGCCGCGCCTGGCCGCCGATGCGATCGAGAAGCTTCTTGCAGGCTGAACAAGCCACCCTGGTGTGGGACGCTCCGGGCCTCATGGCCGGGGTGGACGAGGCTGGGCGCGGCCCCTTGGCGGGCCCGGTGGTGGCCGCAGCGGTGATTTTGGATGACATGAACCCCATCGCAGGTTTGAACGACTCGAAAAAACTCACCGCAGCGCGCCGCGACAAATTGTTCGATGAGATTCGCGCCCGTGCCTTGTGCTGCTCGATCGCGCAAGCCAGTGTGCAAGAAATTGACGAGCTCAATATTTTGCAAGCCACGCTTTTGGCCATGCGCCGCGCCGTACTGGGCTTGCGTTTGAAACCGGCCAAGGTCTTGGTCGATGGCAACCGCTTGCCCGTGCTCGATGTGGTGGCCGAGGCCATCGTCAAAGGCGACGCGCTGGTACCGGCCATCTCGGCTGCGTCCATTTTGGCCAAAGTCACCCGCGACCGCTGGTGCCAAGAGCTGCACCTGCAGTACCCGCACTACGGCTTTGACAACCACAAAGGCTACGGCACAGCCGAGCACTTGCAAGCCTTGCGTGCGCACGGCGCTTGCCCCGAGCACCGCCGCAGCTTCAGCCCCGTGCGTGAGGTTTTATGAACCCGCCCATCACCTCACGCGACAACCCCTTGGTCAAAGAGCTCAAAAAGCTCGCCCAAGACAACACCGCTTACCGCAAGCAGGCCAGGTTTTGGGTGGAGGGCGACCACCTGGTGCGTGCCGCACTCACCCGCGGCGTTGTGCCAGAGTTGTTGTTGGTTTCAGAGTCGTTTGATGCCCTGGCCCATGCGCAGATTGCGCAAGCAGCTATCAAAACAGTAGCGGTGAGTGACAAGGTGTTTCAAGAGATCAGCGGTTTGGCCTCGCCCGCCACCCTGGGTGCGGTGTTTGCGCTGCCCGCTGCTGACCTGCAAGCCAGCGTGAACACCGTGGTACTCGACCGCGTACAAGACGCAGGCAATGTGGGCTCCATTCTGCGCAGTGCTGCGGGCTTTGGTTTTACGCAGGTGCTGGCCATCAAAGGCACCGCGGCTTTGTGGTCGCCCAAGGTGCTGCGCGCGGGCATGGGCGCGCACTTTGGTTTGCGTCTGCTCGAAGGCTTGGATGAGGCTGACCTCGCCGGTCTGAACTTGCCCTGGCTGGTCACGAGTTCGCACCAAGGCGAGTTCATCCATCGCCAACCTTTGCCCAACCCGTGTGCCTGGGTGATGGGCCACGAAGGGCAGGGCGTGAGCCCTGGTTTGATGGCCCGGGCCACGCATTTTGTGCGCATTGCCCAGCCCGGCGGGGAAGAGTCGCTCAATGTGGCTGCAGCAGCGGCCATTTGCCTGCACGCCAGCGCAACCCATCAGACAGCTTCCTAAGCGGTTCCTGAGATCGTCGCCCGGGTCGATAGTCTGGGTGATTTAAGGGTCGGGTCTGGCCCAGGCCTGGGCTATAATTGAAAGCTAGTCTCAACCCGCCGCTCCCTCGCAACGCCTCTCAAAAACACCCCGTACAGAGCCTCACAAAGGCGCTGATGGGGGCTTGGGTGCAGCCGCAACCTACCCGGAGAACCCAGTGCTCTTGTCTCTCAAGGGAAATACCCCTCACGCCATTTTGGCGCTCGCAGACGGCACGGTCTTTCTCGGCAATTCGATTGGAGCCACCGGCTCCACCGTTGGTGAGGTGGTGTTCAACACCGCCATCACCGGCTACCAAGAAATCCTCACCGACCCCAGCTACTGCCGCCAAATCGCCACCCTGACGTACCCGCACATTGGCAACTATGGCGTCAACACCGAGGACATCGAAGCCGACAAGGTCTACGCCGCTGGCCTGATCATCAAAGACCTGCCCTTGCTGGCCAGCAACTTTCGCAGCACCGAAACGCTCTCGCAGTATTTGGTGCGTGAAAACACGGTGGCCATTGCCAACATCGACACCCGCAAACTCACCCGCCACTTGCGCACCCACGGCGCGCAAAACGGCGCCATCCTGGGTTTGGCGGCTGGCCAAGCAGTCACACCGGAGTTGATCGCCCAAGCCCAAGCTGCTGCCAAGGGCGCGCCCAACATGGCCGGCCTTGACCTGGCCAAGGTGGTCAGCGTCAAAGCGCCTTATGTCTGGACGCAAACCGAGTGGACCTTAGAGTCGGGCTACGGCGAACAAACCGCGCCACGTTTCCACGTGGTGGCCTACGACTTTGGCGTGAAGAAAAACATTTTGCGCATGCTTGCGCAGCGTGGCTGCAAGGTCACCGTGGTGCCCGCGCAAACGCCGGCTGCCGAGGTGCTCAAGCACCAGCCCGACGGCATCTTTTTGTCCAACGGCCCGGGCGACCCGCAGCCTTGCGACTACGCGATTGCCGCCGCTGCTGAGCTGATTGAAACCGGCATTCCCACCTTCGGTATTTGCTTAGGTCACCAAATCATGGCCCTGGCCAGTGGCGCCAAAACTTTCAAGATGAAGTTTGGCCACCACGGCGCCAACCACCCGGTCAAAGACCTGGATAACGGCCGTGTGAGCATCACCAGCCAAAACCACGGTTTTGCGGTGGACGCAGACACTTTGCCTGCCAACCTGCGCGCCACCCATGTGAGCCTGTTTGACGGCACGCTGCAGGGCTTGGCCCGCACCGACAAGCCCGCGTTTTGCTTTCAGGGTCACCCCGAAGCCTCGCCCGGCCCGCACGACATTGCTTACCTGTTTGACCGCTTCACGGCTTTGATGGGTGCGAAATAAACATGCCAAAACGTTCTGATATCCAAAGCATCCTCATCATTGGCGCCGGCCCGATCATCATCGGCCAAGCCTGTGAGTTCGACTACTCCGGCGTGCAGGCGTGCAAGGCCTTGCGTGAAGAGGGCTACAAGGTCATCTTGATCAACAGCAACCCAGCGACGATCATGACCGATCCGGCCACCGCCGACGTGACGTACATCGAGCCCATCACGTGGCAAACGGTTGAGAAAATCATCGCCAAAGAGCGCCCCGATGCGATCCTGCCCACCATGGGTGGCCAGACCGCACTGAACTGCGCCCTCGATTTGTGGCACCACGGCGTGCTGGAGAAATACACCGGTGCCGCCACCGGCAAAGCTGTGGAGCTGATTGGCGCCACGCCTGAGGCGATCGACAAAGCCGAAGACCGCCTGAAGTTCAAAGACGCCATGACCAAAATTGGTCTGGGCTCGGCCCGCTCGGGCATTGCCCACAGCATGGACGAAGCCTGGGGCGTGCAAAAAACCGTGGGTTTCCCAGTGGTCATTCGCCCCAGCTTCACCTTGGGTGGCACGGGTGGCGGCATTGCCTACAACGCCGAAGAATTCGAGACCATCTGCAAGCGCGGCCTGGAAGCCTCACCCACCAAAGAGCTTTTGATTGAAGAGTCCTTGGTGGGTTGGAAAGAGTACGAGATGGAAGTGGTGCGCGACAAGGCGGACAACTGCATCATCGTGTGCTCGATCGAAAACCTGGACCCGATGGGTGTGCACACCGGTGACTCCATCACCGTGGCGCCTGCGCAAACGCTCACCGACAAGGAATACCAAATCATGCGTAACGCCTCTTTGGCGGTGCTGCGTGAAATTGGTGTGGACACCGGTGGCTCGAACGTGCAGTTCTCCATCAACCCCAAAGACGGTCGCATGATCGTCATTGAGATGAACCCGCGTGTGTCGCGTTCATCGGCCTTGGCCTCCAAAGCCACGGGCTTTCCGATTGCCAAAGTCGCGGCCAAGCTGGCTGTGGGCTACACCCTCGATGAGCTGCGCAACGAAATCACCGGTGGTGCCACACCGGCGAGCTTTGAGCCCAGCATCGACTACGTGGTCACCAAGATTCCGCGTTTCGCGTTTGAGAAATTCCCCACCGCTGACAGCCGCCTGACCACCCAGATGAAGTCGGTGGGCGAGGTCATGGCCATGGGCCGTACCTTCCAAGAGTCCTTCCAGAAAGCCCTGCGCGGCCTGGAAGTGGGCGTGGATGGTTTGAACGAAAAAACCCAAGACCGCGAAGTGCTGGAAAAAGAGCTGGGCACGCCCGGCCCCGAGCGCATTTGGTATGTTGGCGATGCTTTCGCCATGGGCCTGAGCGTGGACGAGGTGTTTGACCTCACCAAGATCGACCGCTGGTTCCTGGTGCAGATTGAAGAGATCGTGAAAATCGAACTCGACCTGGACAAGCTCGTGGCCGAGAAGGGCGCACAAGCCCTGGCCGCGATTGATGCCGACACCCTGCGCGCTTTGAAGAAAAAAGGCTTCTCAGACCGTCGCTTGGCCAAGTTGCTCAAGACCACCGAAAAAGCTGTGCGCGACCAACGCCGCGCTTTGAACGTGCGCCCCGTTTACAAACGTGTGGACACCTGTGCGGCCGAGTTCGCCACCAACACCGCCTACATGTACTCCACGTACGAAGACGAGTGCGAGGCTGAGCCCACCAACAAGAAAAAAATCATGGTGCTCGGCGGCGGCCCCAACCGCATTGGCCAGGGCATTGAGTTTGATTACTGCTGCGTGCACGCCGCGTTGGCCATGCGCGAAGACGGGTACGAGACCATCATGGTCAACTGCAACCCCGAAACCGTGTCCACCGATTACGACACCTCTGACCGCCTGTACTTTGAGCCTTTGACGCTCGAAGACGTGCTCGAGATCGTGGACAAAGAAAAGCCGATGGGCGTGATCGTGCAGTACGGTGGTCAAACGCCTTTGAAACTCGCGCTAGGTTTGGAAGCCGAAGGCGTGCCCATCATCGGCACCAGCCCCGACATGATCGACGCGGCCGAAGACCGCGAACGTTTCCAAAAACTGCTGCAAGACCTGGGTCTGCGCCAGCCACCGAACGCCACCGCGCGCACCGAGCCTGAGGCTTTGGAAAAAGCTGCGGCTCTGGGTTACCCCCTGGTGGTGCGCCCCAGCTATGTGCTCGGTGGCCGCGCCATGGAAATCGTGCACGAGCAGCGTGACCTCGAGCGTTACATGCGCGAGGCCGTCAAGGTGAGCAACGATTCGCCCGTGCTTTTGGACCGTTTCTTGAACGATGCCATCGAGTGCGATGTGGACTGCCTGCGCGACCCTGAAGGCAAGACCTTCATCGGCGGTGTGATGGAGCACATCGAACAAGCTGGCGTGCACAGTGGCGACTCGGCTTGCTCACTGCCCCCTTACAGCCTGAGTGCGGCCACAGTCGATGAGCTCAAGCGCCAATCGGCCGCCATGGCGGGCGCGCTCAATGTGGTGGGCTTGATGAACGTGCAGTTCGCCATCCAACACAAAGACGGCCAAGACGTGATTTATGTGCTTGAGGTGAACCCCCGCGCCTCACGCACCGTGCCTTATGTGTCCAAAGCCACCGGCATTCAGTTAGCCAAAGTGGCCGCGCGCTGCATGGCTGGCCAAAGCCTGGCTTCGCAGGGCATCACCCGCGAAGTCACGCCGCCTTACTTCAGCGTGAAAGAAGCGGTGTTCCCGTTTGTGAAGTTCCCCGGTGTGGACACCATCCTCGGCCCCGAGATGAAGTCCACCGGCGAAGTCATGGGCGTGGGCAAAACCTTTGGCGAAGCTTTTGTGAAGAGCCAAATGGGCGCAGGCACCAAGCTGCCGCGTGAAGGCAAAGTGTTCATGACCGTGAAAAACGGCGACAAACCCCGCGCCGTGCAAGTCGCGCGCGAGTTGTCGGCCATGGGCTTTGACCTCGTGGCCACCAAAGGCACCGCTGCAGCGATTGCCGCAGCCGGTGTGGCGGTGACGCCCGTGAACAAGGTCACCGAAGGCCGCCCGCACATTGTGGACATGATCAAGAACGAAGAAATCGTGCTGGTCATCAACACCGTGGAAGAGCGCCGCAACGCGATTGCCGATTCACGCGCCATCCGCACCTCGGCCTTGTTGGCCCGGGTCACAACCTTCACCACCATCGCTGGTGCTGAAGCGGCCGTGCAAGGCATGAAGGCCATGGACTCGCTGGATGTGATTTCTGTGCAAGAAATGCACGCACAACTCACGGCTTGATCAGGCTGTCAAAGCTTTGCTTGGACCAAACAAGGGGCCTTCGGGCCCCTTTTTTGTGGCTTGAAGTTGCGTGGCCATGATGGAATCGACCAATTCCACCTAATTTTTAGGGTTAATACGGCTGTCAATAGAAGTTGACACTCTTATGATCTTTGTCAGGTTTTTTTGGGGTCGACGATGTCTGATTGTTATGTTTTGGTCCACGGCGCTTGGCACACCGGTGATTTGATGGCGCCCGTGGCCCAGGCCATTCGCGCCAAGGGGCACACCGTGCACTGTCCCACGCTGGCGGGTAACCGCCCAGGCGATGACCGAGCCACCATCGGCTTGAGCGATGCAGCCCAATCGCTCATTGATTACCTCGACGACCACAACCTCACCGACGTGCGCCTGTTCGGTCACAGCTATGGCGGCATGGTGATTTCCAAGGCCGCTGATGTGTTGCCCCACCGCCTGAAGCGCTTGATTTATGGCAACGCGTTTGTGCCCCTCAACGGCGAGTGCCTCAACGACATGGTGCCTGCGCATTACAAAGAGCTGTTTGACGCGGTGGCCGCTGGCAACAACAACGCTGTGATGCTGCCTTTTCCAATTTGGCGCGAGGTGTTCATCAACGATGCCGATGCCGCCCTGGCGCAAAGCGCGTTTGAGCAACTCAATTTGCAGCCCTACAACACCTTCACCGAGGCCATTTCTCTGTCTTTAGAAATCTCCGCCATGGCCGTGGGCAAGAGCTACCTCAATTGCCAGCAAGACTCGGCGCTGCCGGCCCATCAGTGGCACCCGTGTTTGTCCTCGCGCCTGGGCTTGTTCCGTTTGGTTGAGTGCCCAGGCAGCCACGAGACCTTGTTCACCAACCCGGGTCTGCTTGCAGAGAAAATCATCGAAGCTGGCCGCGATTGAGGCTCAGGCACCCGCCGCGCTGCCGCACTGGCAGGGCGGCTGTGCTTTCGCGGCATAATTGCACAATCACCGCCGGGTGGCAACGCTCGGCGGTTTGTTTTTTGGAGACTCTCATGGCCACCATACCTATTACCAAACGCGGTGCAGAAAAACTCAAAGCTGAGCTTCACCAGCTCAAAACCGTGGACCGCCCCTGGGTCATCAACGCGATTGCCGAGGCACGTGCGCAAGGCGATTTGAGCGAAAACGCCGAGTACGACGCGGCCAAAGACCGCCAAGGCTTCATTGAAGGCCGCATCCAGGAAATCGAAGGCAAGCTCTCGGCTGCACAAATCATCGACCCCTCAGCACTTGACGCGGGCGGGCGCGTGGTCTTTGGCGCCACCGTGGCCCTTGAGGACGAGGACAGCGGCGACGCGGTCACCTACCAAATCGTCGGCGAAGACGAGGCCGATCTCAAGTTGGGCCTGATCAACATCAGCAGCCCCATTGCCCGCGCCTTGATTGGCAAAGAAGAGGGCGACGTCGCTGAGGTACAGGCCCCTGGGGGCTTGCGCCGCTACGAAATCATCTCGGTGTCTTACGTCTGAGACTTTTTGTGAAAGCCTACGCCCAGTCCTGGCCCTTGTGGGTGGCTGCCCTGTGGTGGGGCAGCTTGACGGGGGTGGCTTTTTGGGTGGTGCCGCTCTTGTTCATGCACTTGCCCAGCCCGGCCATGGCCGGTGGCATGGCCGCCAAGCTGTTCACAGCCCAAACCTGGGTGGCTTTGGTGTGTGGTTGGCTGCTCTTGCTGGCCTCAAGGGGACGAGAGAGCGGCCAATTTCAAGGCTCGGATCCTGCATCAAAACAGGCTCTAGGCCTTAGCCATGCTTGCAGGGCTGCTCTTGTTTTTATAGCGGGCGGTATGCTGCTGGCCGCTTTGGTGGAATTTGCGGTGGCCCCCCGCATCTTGGCCCGCGATAACATCAAGTTGTGGCACGCGGTGGGCACTGCCATGTACGTGCTGCAGTGGGTGTGCGCCGGGCTGACCCTGGGCAAGCTTGTCAAAGCCCGCTGAGTCAGCGCCAGCTGGCAGGTCTGTCTTCACACAGGCCTGCTTAAATCCAGGCCTGTCTTAATCCAGACGGCCTTTTTTCACGGATTTTTGCTTGGGCTTGGCGCGCTTGACCTTGCCACCAGAGGTTAAGCGCTGGTTGCCCAGCACCCGCAGGGTTTTCACTTCGGGTTTTTGACCACCACGTTTGCTGAACTGCAGCACCTTGAAGTCGCGCGGACCGGGCATGCGGTCTTCGTCCACGGTTTTTTCTTTCTCAGGCATGGGGCGCCACAGCACCAGCAGCTTGCCAATGTGCTGAATAGGGGCCGCATTGAGCACCTCAGAGAGGGTGTGCAACATCGTTTCGCGCTGGGTGCGGTCGTCGGACAGCACCCGAATTTTGATCAAGCCGTGGGCCTTGAGCGCGTTGTCGGCTTCTTTTTGCACCGCGGGCGTGAGGCCGTCGCTGCCGATCATCACCACGGGATCGAGGTGATGGGCCTCAGCGCGGTGAACTTTGCGCTGGGCGGGGGTAAGTTGTATTGCTGGCATGCCTGTATTATCGACTCAATACCCCATGCGGGGTGCACCTGGCGCATTCGCGGTGTGCCAGCCACCTTGCATCAGCACCATGACCAGCAAAAGCAAACCGAAAAAACTCAACAAAGCCTGGTTGCATGACCACCTCAACGACCCCTGGGTCAAGCTGGCGCAAAAAGAGGGCTACCGGGCCCGTGCGGCCTACAAGCTCAAGGAAATCGACGAAACCCTCAAGCTCATCAAGACGGGTGACCTGGTGGTGGACTTAGGCGCCACCCCCGGCGCTTGGAGCCAGTACCTGCGCCGCAAACTCGGCACCATCGAGGGGCAGGTGCAAGGCACCTTGATAGGCCTGGACCTGCTGCCCATGGACCCCATTGAAGGCGTGACCTTCATTCAAGGTGATTTTCGAGAAGACACGGTGTTGGCCCAACTGGTGCAAGCCGTGGGCGGACGCCTGGCAGATGCGGTGGTGTCCGACATGGCCCCCAATTTGAGCGGCATTCCCTCGGTGGATGCCGCCGGGGTGGAGCACCTCATCGAGCTGGCCATCGATTTTTGCCGCGGACACCTCAAGCCCAGTGGCGCCCTGGTGGCCAAAGTTTTTCACGGGCCCGCTTACAACACCGTGTTTCACCTCTTCAAGGACAACTTCAAGGTGGTCAAGGCCATCAAGCCCAAAGCTTCTCGCGACCGGTCTTCAGAGACGTTTTTGGTGGGCGTTGGCCTGAAATAGTTGGTGCGCAAACCCCCAACGCAGCACAACGGGGGGCTTAAAGGTCGAAAAAATGCCTATTACCCTTGTCTTGTCAATGGCTCTGTTTGAATAAAACAGCCGCCGCACACTTGAAAAGCCTAAAATGGCTCCAAGTAAGTGTTTTCCGCTTCCTACCTGGAGCTCCCTTTGAATAATCAGTGGTTTTCTAAAATTGCCGTTTGGCTGGTCATCGCTCTGGTGCTGTTCACTGTGTTTAAACAGTTCGACGGCCGCACCACCTCCGGGGCGACTTCGCTGGCGTACTCTGACTTCCTCGATGAAGTCCGCATGCGACGCATCAAGAGCGCCCTGATTCAAGAAGGCCAGGGCGGCACTGAGATCGTGGCTGTCACCACCGACGAGCGAAAAATCCGCACCACCGCCACGTACCTCGACCGCGGTTTGGTGGGTGACCTGATCGCCAACGGCGTGAAGTTTGACGTCAAGCCCCGCGAAGAAGCCTCGCTGCTCATGACCTTGCTGGTGAGCTGGGGGCCCATGCTCTTGCTCATTGGGGTGTGGGTGTACTTCATGCGGCAAATGCAGGGCGGCGGCAAGGGCGGGGCGTTCAGCTTTGGCAAAAGCAAAGCCCGCATGCTCGATGAAAACAACAACCAGGTCACGTTTGCGGATGTGGCCGGTTGCGACGAGGCCAAAGAAGAAGTCAAAGAAGTTGTTGATTTCCTCAAAGACCCGCAGAAATTCCAAAAATTGGGCGGCCGCATTCCCCGTGGTTTGCTCTTGGTCGGCCCTCCTGGCACAGGTAAAACTTTGCTGGCCAAAGGCATTGCTGGCGAAGCCAAAGTGCCGTTTTTCAGCATCTCGGGCTCAGATTTTGTGGAGATGTTCGTTGGCGTGGGTGCTGCCCGCGTGCGCGACATGTTCGAAAACGCCAAGAAAAACGCCCCTTGCATCATCTTCATCGACGAGATCGACGCCGTGGGCCGCCAGCGTGGCGCTGGCCTGGGTGGGGGCAACGACGAGCGCGAACAAACCCTCAACCAGATGCTGGTGGAGATGGACGGCTTTGAGACCAACTTGGGCGTGATTGTGGTGGCTGCCACCAACCGCCCCGACATTCTGGACGCCGCCTTGCTGCGCCCCGGTCGCTTTGACCGCCAGGTCTACGTCACGCTGCCCGACATCCGTGGCCGTGAGCAGATCCTCAATGTGCACATGCGCAAAATCCCTGTGGGCCAAGACGTGAACCCCTCGGTGATTGCCCGTGGCACACCCGGCATGAGTGGCGCTGATTTGGCCAACCTTTGCAACGAAGCCGCGCTGATGGCCGCACGTCGCAACGCGCGTGTGGTGGAGATGCAAGACTTCGAAAAGGCCAAAGACAAAATCTTCATGGGGCCTGAGCGCAAGAGCATGGTCATGCCTGAAGAAGAGCGTCGCAACACCGCCTACCACGAAGCCGGCCACGCCTTGATTGGCAAGCTGCTGCCCAAGTGCGATCCCGTGCACAAGGTCACCATCATCCCGCGCGGCCGTGCGCTGGGCGTGACCATGAGCCTGCCCGAGAAGGACCGCTACTCCTACGACAAGGAGTTCATGCTCAACCAGATCGCCATGCTGTTCGGTGGACGCATTGCCGAAGAAGTGTTCATGAACCAGATGACCACGGGCGCGAGCAACGACTTCGAGCGGGCCACGCAGATCGCACGCGACATGGTCACCCGCTACGGCATGACCGACGC
>DKJZ01000071.1 GCA_002454975.1 Hylemonella sp. UBA6679 | reverse complement strand
CGCCAACAGCAGCAAGCAGCACGAGAAGCAGCTCGATGTGGCCAAAGACATCGCTGCGCAGATTGCGACCGGTTCGCGCCAGGTGTTTGGCGTGATGGTGGAGAGCCACCTCCACGCAGGCGCACAAAAGTTCACGCCTGGCAAAGACGACCCGAGCAAGTTGGCTTACGGCAAGAGCATCACCGATGCCTGCTTGGGCTGGGACGACTCGCTGGCCTCGCTGGAAGTGTTGTCGCAAGCGGTGCAAGCACGCCGCCAACGCTGAGCCAGGCCCGTCCGTCAAAACGCCCGGTTTGTCCGGGCGTTTTTTTTGGGTATGAAGTGCTAAATCGGGTGCTAGGCCTTGTTTAGCTTCATGTGGCCGCTATTTTTTTAATAGCGAATCCAACAACTTTTGGTGGATGCCGCTAAAGCCGCCGTTGCTCATGCACAAGATGTGGTCGCCAGGTTGGGCTGCGGCGATGACCGCATCGACCAGCGCGGTGATGTTGTCAGCCACCATGCAACGCGCGCCCATGGGCGCCATGGCCTCTGTGGCGTCCCAACCCAAACCGCCGCTGTGGCAAAACGCCAAGTCGGCGGCCTCCAAGCTCCAGGGTAGCTGAGATTTCATGGTGCCGAGTTTCATGGTGTTGGAGCGCGGCTCAAACACCGCCAAAATGCGCGCGCTGCCCACCTGACGGCGCAAGCCATCCACCGTGGTGCGTATGGCCGTGGGGTGGTGCGCAAAGTCGTCAAGCACCGTCACGCCGCCCACCGTGCCGCGCACTTCCATGCGGCGTTTGACGTTTTGAAATTCGCCCAGCGCCTGCGCAGCAACTTGAGGCGACACGCCCACATGCTCAGCCGCTGCGATGGCGGCCAAAGCGTTGAGCTGGTTGTGCACACCGTTCAGCCCCCAACGCACCTGCGCCACCACCTTGCCGGCTTGCAGCACTGCAAAGTCGTGCGGCTCGCCCTGCGCAGAAAAATCACTCACCGCTGCGCCAAAAGTGCGCTGCTCGCTCCAGCAACCCGCGTGCATCACGCGCGCCAAACTTTCCTCCAAGCCATTGACCACCACCCGCCCGCTGGCCGGCACGGTGCGAACCAGGTGGTGAAACTGCCGCTCAATCGCCGCCAAGTCATCAAAGATATCGGCGTGGTCAAACTCCAGGTTGTTGAGCACCGCGGTGCGTGGGCGGTAATGCACAAATTTGCTGCGTTTGTCGAAAAACGCGGTGTCGTACTCGTCGGCCTCTATGACGAATGGGGCCCCCACGCTCGGCACTGGTGTGTCTTCGCTGCCCCGAAAGGGGGCCGTGCCAGCGAGAGACGACGCTGAGTCAGCCGTTGCTCCATCGAGCCCCTGCCCAAGGTGGGGTAGGTCTGGGCTTGGCGTAGGTAAAGGAGGAGCCCGCAAAGCGGGCGGGGGACACGGAGCCAAGCCCTGTCCTGCCCCGCCTTCACCGCTATCAACACGACGGCTTAAAGAGCCTCCCCCAAGACGCGCAGACACCCCAAAATTCAAAGGCACCCCACCCACCAAAAACCCAGGCTGCAGCCCCGCGTGCTCCAAAATCCAAGCCAGCATCGACGTCGTCGTGGTTTTGCCGTGCGTGCCTGCCACCGCCAACACATGCCGGCCCTGCAGCACATGCTCGGCCAGCCACTGCGGCCCGCTGGTGTAGGGCAGGCCCAGGTCCATGATGGCCTCCATCAGCGGGAACTTCGGCGTGCAGTCGGCAAGGCGCGCGCGGCTCACCACATTGCCTACCACGTACATGTCGGGCTTGAGCGTGAGTTGCTCGGTGCCAAAACCCTCGATCAGCTCGATGCCCAAGGCGCGCAGCTGGTCGCTCATGGGGGGGTAAACGCCGGCGTCGCAACCGGTGACGGTGTGGCCAGCCTCCCGGGCCAGGGCGGCCAGGCCCCCCATGAAGGTGCCGCAAATGCCCAGAATGTGTATATGCATGCGCTGATTTTAGGCGGCACAATCAAGGGACTTTGAGGGGGGTTATGAGCAAGTCAGAGATTGCGGCCGTGGCTGCGCAGATCGCGGTCGAAGAAGGCCTGGAGTGGGGCCCTGCCAAGCGGCGCGCGGTCAAGCAGCTGGGCCTGCCACCGCGCACGCCCTTGCCGGGTAACGACGAGCTCGAAGACGCGGTGCGCGAGTACATCGAGCTCTTTTGCGCCGACACCCAGCCCGCCGAATTGCGCGCCCTGCGCGGCCTGGCCGCCGATTGGATGCGCCGATTGGCCGATTTTCGCCCGCACCTCAGCGGCGCCGTGTGGTACGGCACAGCCACCCGTTTGTCAGACATTTACCTGCAGTTGTTTTGCGATGACCCAAAATCCGCTGAAATTGGCTTGATTGATCGGGGTGTGCGCTTTGAGGTGCGCAGCGTGCCTGGTTTCCAGGGCGAGCCGGTGGACGCCTTGAGCATCCACGACCGCTGCCTGGCTTTGGGCGAGAGCGTGGGGGTGCATTTGCTCATCCATGACCTCGACGATTTGCGTGGCGCTCTCAAGCCAGACGCGAAAAACCGCTCGCCGCGAGGTGACTTGAAAGCCGTTTTGGCACTTTTAGAAGCTGATGAGGATGTTTTATGAACCCGAGTCGGCGTTGGTTGTTGGGCGCGGCCGCCACCGTGGGTGTG
The DNA here is from genome assembly GCA_002454975.1 of Hylemonella sp. UBA6679. Taxonomy (GTDB): domain Bacteria; phylum Pseudomonadota; class Gammaproteobacteria; order Burkholderiales; family Burkholderiaceae_C; genus Hylemonella. The sequence continues at coordinate 3,884 of DKJZ01000071.1, read as the reverse complement.
CTGGCTGGGGCTGGCGTGGCCCTGCGGCGTTTTCAACCCACGGACGTGCAAGACCCCACCTTGCAGGCTTTGTGGGGTATGACGCTCACCACCCCGCAGGGGCAAACGCTGGCCTTGCAAACTTTGCAAGGACGCCCTCTGTTGCTGAATTTTTGGGCCACCTGGTGCCCGCCTTGTGTGGAAGAATTGCCTTTATTGGATGCCTTTTACCGCCAACATGCGTCCAAAGGATGGCAAGTGTTGGGTTTGGCGGTAGACAAACCCTCGGCTGTGCAGGCCTTTTTAGCGCGCCAACCCCTGGGTTTTCCAGTCGCCATGGCGGGCATGGAGGGCGTGGCTTTGAGCCAGAGTTTGGGCAACGGGCCGGGTGGTTTGCCTTTCACGGTGGTGATGGGTGCGCAGGGTCGTGTGCTGGACCGCAAGATAGGTCGGGTCAGCCCGGATGATTTGCAGCGCTGGCTTGAGTTAAAGTAAGCACTTTTGCGGATGCTCGGTCTTCAAGATCGCAGCATGAAGCCGCAAGATGATTTGTTTTACGGATGGTTAGGCCATTCAACGTTGGAGCTCCTATGGATTTGCGCAAACTCAAAACCCTCATCGACCTGGTGTCGGATTCCAACGTCTCGGAGCTCGAGATCACCGAGGCTGAGGGCAAAGTCCGCATTGTCAAAAGCGCGTCGGCCGTGGTGCAAAGCTATGTGGCCGCGCCTGCGCCCGTGGCGGTGGCAGCCCCCGCGCCGGTGGCTGCCGCTGCGGCACCTGCGGTGGAGGCCGTGGCCGAGCCTGTGGGCCACACCGTGACGTCGCCCATGGTGGGCACCTTCTACCGCTCGTCTTCGCCCGGGGCTGCCGCCTTTGTGGAGGTGGGCTCGGTGGTCAAAGAGGGCGACACGCTGTGCATCGTGGAGGCCATGAAGATCCTCAACGAGATCGAGTCCGACAAAGCCGGCACGGTCAAAAAGATCCTGTGCGACAACGGCCAGGCGGTGGAATACGGCCAAGCCTTGTTCATCATCGAATAACGCAGGCCCCGCATGTTTAAAAAAATTCTGGTCGCCAACCGTGGCGAGATTGCCTTGCGCATCCAGCGCGCCTGCCGCGAGTTGGGCATCAAGGCGGTGATGGTGTATTCCGAGGCCGACCGCGAAGCCAAGTATGTGCGCCTGGCCGAAGAGGCGGTGTGCATCGGCCCGGCCGCCTCTAACCTGAGCTACCTCAACATGCCGGCCATCATCTCGGCCGCTGAGGTGACCGACGCTGAAGCCATCCACCCCGGTTACGGTTTTTTGAGCGAAAACGCTGGTTTTGCTGAAAAAGTAGAGCAAAGCGGCTTTCAGTTCATTGGCCCCACGCCCGAGTCGATCCGCATCATGGGCGACAAGGTCTCGGCCAAGCAAGCCATGATCAAAGCGGGTGTGCCGTGCGTGCCCGGCTCGGAAGGCGAGTTGCCCGACGAGCCCGCGCAAATTCGGCGCATTGCCAAGGCCATCGGTTACCCGGTCATCATCAAGGCCGCAGGCGGTGGTGGTGGGCGTGGCATGCGTGTGGTGCACACCGAGGCTGCGCTGATCAACGCGGTGCAAATGACCAAGGCAGAAGCTGGGGCCGCCTTTGGCAACCCGGCGGTGTACATGGAGAAGTTTCTCCAGAACCCGCGCCACATTGAAATCCAGATCCTGGCCGACAAGCACCGCAACGCCGTGTACCTCGGCGAACGGGATTGCTCCATGCAGCGCCGTCACCAGAAAATCATCGAAGAGGCGCCAGCCCCCGGGATTCCGCGCAAGCTCATCGACAAAATTGGCGAGCGTTGTGTGGCGGCCTGCAAAAAAATTGGCTACCGCGGCGCGGGCACGTTTGAGTTTTTGTACGAAGACGGCGAGTTTTACTTCATTGAGATGAACACCCGCGTGCAGGTGGAGCACCCGGTGACCGAGCTCATCACGGGGGTGGACATCGTCAAAACCCAGATCATGGTGGCCGCTGGCGAGCGCCTGCCCTTTAGCCAGCGCGACATCCAGATCCGCGGCCATGCGGTGGAGTGCCGCATCAACGCTGAAGACCCTTACAAGTTTGTGCCCTCGCCTGGGCGCATCACCATGTGGCACGCCCCCGGCGGCCCAGGGGTGCGGGTGGACTCGCACGTGTACACCAACTACTTCGTGCCACCGAACTACGACTCGATGATTGGCAAAATCATTGTGCACGGCGACACCCGCGACCAGGCCATTGCCCGCATGCGCACCGCCCTGGCCGAGACCGTGGTCGAAGGCATCAACACCAACATTCCGCTGCACCGTGAGCTGATGGTGGATGCCAAATTCATGAGCGGCGGCACCAACATCCACTACCTCGAAGAGTGGCTCAGCCATCACAAGCGCTGATGTTTGAATTACGCCTGATGTGCCCGCAAGACCGGGTGGAGACGCTGAGCGAGGCGCTGGATGCGCTCGACGCCCTGAGCGTGAGCGTGGAAGACGCCGACGCCCAAACCGATGCCGAGCAGGCCCTGTTTGGCGAGCCGGGCATGCCCGCGCCCAAAGACGGCTGGCAGCGCTCGCGCGTGATTGCACTCTACCCGAGCAAAGACGCGGCAAGTGAGGCGGCGGTGCTCTTGCAAGCGCAAGATTTTTTCGAAGGCTGCGAGGTGCTGGGCGTGCAGCATGTGCCCGAGCAAGACTGGGTGCGTTTGACGCAGTCGCAGTTCGAGCCGGTGGAGATCACGCCCACGTTTTGGATTGTGCCCACCTGGCATGAGCCCCCAGCGCAGGCGCAAACCGTCATTCGGCTCGACCCCGGTTTGGCTTTTGGCACGGGCACCCACCCCACCACCCGCATGTGTTTGCGCTGGATAGCCAGCAACGCGCAGGGTCTGGGCCGGGTGCTGGACTACGGTTGCGGCTCGGGCATTTTGGCCATAGGCGCGGCCAAGTTTGGCGCACAAGACATTGATGCCCTGGACATCGACCCCGATGCGGTCAGCGCCACCTTGCTCAACGCGCAGGCCAACCACGTGCAGCTGCAAGCTGCGTTGCCTGAACAAGGACGCGTGGGCCAGGGGCACTACCAAACGGTGCTGGCCAATATTTTGGCCACGCCCCTGAAGGTGTTGGCGCCGCTCTTGTGCGACCGTGTGGCGCCTGGTGGCTCGCTGGTGTTGGCGGGCATTTTGGCGCGGCAAACCGACGAGCTCAAAGCCGCTTACGCGCCCTATGTGCAACTCGATGTGGCTGACACCCAGGACGGCTGGGTGCTCATGACCGCACGGCGCTGATGCCTCTGCCCGCCCTGGCGCACGCGCGTCGCTGGCATGGCTGGGCGGCGGGGCTGGGCTTGGCGGTTTTGCTGGTGAACTTAGGCCTGCAAATCTTGGTGCATGAGCGTGACCGCTTGGCCCATGCCTGGCCGGCCAGCCGTGCCCTCACACACACCCTGTGTGCTTGGCTGGCTTGCACGCCCACCCACCACAAGCTGCCCGATGCGCTGGTGATGGACGCCTCCTCCTTTGAGCTCTTGGACGGCCAAACCTACCGCCTGAGCCTGTCGGTGCGCAACACCTCTTTGCAAGTGCTCGCGCTGCCAGCGCTGGAGCTCACGCTGACCGACCGACAAGACCAAGCGCTGTTGCGCCGGGTCATCCACGCCCGTGAGTTGCCTTTGTCACAAGACGTGCTTGGCCCCGGGGAATCTCTGCATACCCAGGTGGGCTTGGTGCTTGATGCAGCCAAACCCGCTTGGGCTTCTGACATCGCAGGCTACCGCCTGTTGGCTTTCTACCCTTGAACCGATTGGATTTTTCATGGCATCTTTGATTTGTGGCTCTTTGGCGTTTGACACCATCATGAACTTTGAGGGGCGCTTTTCCGAGCAGATCCTGCCCGACC
>DKJZ01000058.1 GCA_002454975.1 Hylemonella sp. UBA6679 | reverse complement strand
ACAAAACAGGGGCAAGGTCAAATGGCCACCTTCAGATTTTACCTGAAGACGAGTACGCCAGGTTTGAGCCACATCTAGAACTCGTCAGACTCAACAAGGGCGAGACGCTGTTTAACCCCGGCGAGGTGCCCACCTTCGTGTATTACCCGGTAGACGCCATCGTTTCCATGATGAACGACATGGCCGACGGCTACAGCGTGGAGACCTACATGCTGGGCCGGGCCTCGATGGTGGGCCTGAGCAACCAGGGCAACCCCAGCTTTTACCGCGCCCAGGTGCGCAGCACGGGCTGGGCTTACCGGCTGGCACTTCAAACACTGATGGCCGTCAAGCCCTTGTGCCCAACGTACGTCAAAAACAACATGGACACGCAGCGCCGCGTGATGGTCAAGTTCCACCACGCTTTGGCCTGTGCCAAGCACCATTCGGTGGAGCAACAGCTCATACGCTGGATCCTCACCACCATGGACTTGAGTGGCTCGCACATGATTGCCACCACCCACCAAGAACTCTCAGAGCTGCTGGGTTTTCGGCGCGAAGGCATCACCTTGGCCTTGGGCAAGTTGACCTCGACTGGCTGCATCTTGATCAACCGTGGGGAAATTTTGGCCATCGACCGCGACTGCTTGGAAGAACGCTGCTGTGACTGCTACTGGTATTCGCTTGAAAAAGAGCGGCCTTCTCGGGTTCCGCTACGCCAACATGGCTAAGGCAATGACACCGTACACCCCCAAGCAGCGCCGCGGCCATGCGGGGTAAGCGTCACGCCCGTCAAGCTCAGCCCACAACACACCCCCAAATGTTTTGAATCCACTTTAAAGAACCAGGAGGCGCACCACCCAAATCATTGTTGATTTATATCAAAGTAGAAATATTGATAGATGTCTACTTTTACAACATCTGCTTGCAACCGCTCGCAGATGGGCCATGAGGCACAAAACCAACAATCAAAGGACAGACCATGGACAAAATCATGTTGCAAGCAACCCAAAGCGCGAGCCCCGTGTCACCCGCCATCAACAGCCACCTGGTGACATTTCAAAATGCGCGCACAGCCAGCGCCAGCTACAAACTGGCCTGCAACACGTGCAGCGTGCGCCAACTGTGCATGCCCATGGGCATGTCTTTTGACGACATGGAGCGCCTGAGCAACATGGTCGCCGCGCGCAAACGGGTGAAAAAAGGCGCCACGGTTTACCGCACCGGCGAGGAGTTCACCGCGCTCTACGCCATTCGCACCGGGTTTTTCAAAACCACGGTGGCCGCCGAAGACGGGCGAGACCAAGTGACTGGCTTTCAAATGGCGGCAGAGATTTTGGGCATGGACGGCATCAGCACCAACCGCCACACTTGTGACGCCATTGCCCTGGAAGACGCCGATGTGTGCGTGATCCCCTTCAACCGGCTCGAAGACATCTCACGCGAGGTGGAGGGCTTTAGCCGCCACATGCACCGCCTCATGAGCCGAGAAATCGTGCGCGAGCACAGCGTCATGCTGCTGCTGGGCAGCATGCGGGCCGATGAGCGCTTGGCAGCCTTTTTGCTCGACTTGGTGCAGCGCCTGCATGCACGCGGCTACTCCAGCTCGGAGCTGGTGCTGCGCATGACCCGCGAGGAAATGGGCAGCTACCTCGGGCTTAAGCTCGAAACCGTGAGCCGCATGTTCTCCAAGTTCATGGACGAAGGGCTCATTGAGGTCAAGCAGCGGCATGTGCGCATCCTCGATGCCCAAGCGCTGGCCCATTTGGTCAGCCACCACCACACCCATTGAGGCAGCCAGGCGGCTGATTTCAGGCGGGCTTGACACACATCAAATCAGGCCTGATACAGCCCCGCTAAGCTGACCTCCTCACAGCCTCTTGGAGACACGCATGTACCAAAAAATTCTTGTGCCCACCGACGGCAGCACCCTGTCGAAAAAAGCCGTCATGGGCGCCATTGAGCTGGCCCACCTCAACAACGCCGAGCTGGTGGTGCTCAAGGTCATTCCCAAATACCCGGTGAGTTATTTTGAAGGTGGCATGGCCCTGCCCGCCCCTGAAATTGCCGACATCGAAAAACAATGGGCGGCGCATGCACAAGGCATTGTGGACGCGGCCACCAAAGCAGCTAACAAGCAAGGTGTGGCGGCCAAGGGGGTCACCGTCAAATCAGATGTGGTGAGCGAAGCCATCATCAACGCGGCCAAAAAGCAAAAGTGCGACCTGATCGTGATGGCCTCGCACGGCCGCCGGGGCGTCAAGCGTTTGCTGCTGGGCAGCGAGACCCAGCACGTGCTCACGCACTCGCACACCCCAGTGCTGGTGCTGCGCTAAACCGCAGCGCCAGGCCTAGCTCAGGCAAACAGGGTTTTGTGCTGGTCGCGCAGCAAGTTTTTCTGCACCTTGCCCATGGTGTTGCGCGGCAAGTCGGCCACCACAAAACACTTTTTGGGAATTTTGAAATTGGCCAGGCGTGACTTCAGGCTGGCCACCACCGCCTCAGGGCTGATGGTTTTGCCAGGCTTGCACACCACCACGGCCACGCCGACCTCACCAAAATCGGGGTGCGGCACGCCCACCAAGGCGCTTTCGGCCACCTCGGGCAACTCGTTGATGTAGCCCTCAATCTCAGCGGGGTACACGTTGTAGCCGCCGCTGATGATCAGGTCTTTGGAGCGGCCCACAATCACCACGTAGCCACGCTCGTCAATCTTGCCCACGTCGCCAGTTTTGAAATAGCCATCGGCCGTGAACTCTTCTTTGGTTTTTTCAGGCATGCGCCAGTAACCGGCAAACACATTCGGGCCTTGCACCTGGATGCCGCCAATCTCCCCCACCGGCAAAGCCTTGCCGTCATCGCCTTGCACCCGCAGCTTGACGCCTGGCAAGGGGAAGCCCACCGTGCCGCCACGGCGCTCGCCCTGCTTGGGGTCGTAGGGGTTGGAGGTGAGCATGACGGTCTCGCTCATGCCGTAGCGCTCCAAAATGGTGTGGCCGGTGCGCGCTTGCCACTCGTTGAAGGTCTCGGTGAGCAAAGGCGCAGAGCCCGCCACAAACAAGCGCATGTTGCGCACCACGTCTTTGCTCAGACCCGGCTCGGCCAACAAGCGCACATACAGCGTGGGCACCCCCATGAAGACGGTGGCACGCGGCATGACCTCCAGCACTTTCTTGGGGTCAAATTTGCTCAGCCAAATCATCTTGCTGCCGTTGATGAGCGCGCCATGCAAGGCCACAAACAAACCGTGCACATGGAAGATGGGCAAAGCGTGGATCAACACATCACCGCCCTGCTTCGGCGCGCGCCAGCCCCAGTAGGTTTGCAGCACTTGGGCGTTGCTCAGCATGTTGCCGTGCGAGAGCATGGCACCTTTGGAGCGACCGGTGGTGCCGCTGGTGTACAAAATTGCCGCCAAATCGCTGGCCTGGCTTTGCGCCACGGTGTGCTGGTCTGAGCAGTGAGCTGCGCGCTCGAGCAAGGAGCCCGTGCGGTCGTCGTCCAGCGTGAACACATGCGCGGTGCCGGCCTTGAAAGCGAGCTTACTGACCCAGCCAAAGTTTTTGCTGGAACACACCACCACAGCGGGCTCGGCGTTGCCGATGAAATACGCCATCTCAGCGCTTTGGTAGGCGGTGTTAAGCGGCAAAAACACATAGCCAGCGCGCAGCGTGGCCAGGTAGAGCATGGCGGCTTCCACCGATTTTTCCACCTGCACAGCCACACGCGAACCCGCAGGCATACCTAGCGAAGCCAGCAGGTTGGCCATCATGGCCGTGGCGCGGTCGAGGTCGCGCCAGCTGTAGTTCAAGCCGTTGTCGGTTTCAATGGCCACCGCATCCAGGTCTTGGGGAAAGGCGGCGCGCAGGGCGGCAAATAAATTCTGGTTCATGGTTAGAAGACGGGGGGACGTTTGCTCAAAAATGCGTGTATGCCTTCGCGGTGCTCAGCGCTGGGGGCGTAGCGGTAAGCTTGCGACAAAAGATTTGCTATAGATTCAGAAGCGCTCAAGCCTTGCTCACCAAGGCTTAGCAGCGGATTTAAGGCTCGAAACGTTTGTTTGTTCAAGCGCGCAGCGAGTGGCGCGAGGCTTGCGATGCGCTGTGCGCGACGCTGCACGTCTGGGCCAAGTTGCTGGATGGGCAGCACCGCGCTGAGAAAGCCACAAGCTTGCAAAGCAGCCGCCTCAAACACGGCAGCCTCCAGCAATATTTGGCGCGCCAAGGTGGCACCCACTTGGCTCATCACCAAGGCGGCCTCCCGTGGGGCCATGGGAAAACCGAGCTTGGCAATGGGCGCACCAAAACGCGCGTCGTCGGCGCACAGGCGGATGTCGCAGCAGCTGGCAATCTCCAGCCCAGCGCCCATGCAATTGCCCTCGATGTGGGCCACCACTGGCACATCACACTGCAGCATGGCGTGCAGGCCACCCCACACCTCTTGCTCGTGGAAATGGCGCAGCTCGGCTTCGTCAAACCGAAAACTGGGGTACTCCGAAATATCCCCTCCAGCGCAAAAATGCCCGCCCTCGCCGCGCACAACGATGCAACGCAAAGCGGTGTTGCGCTGCAAGTCTTCAAACAAGGCCCGCAACTCGCGCCACATGGCGCGCGTCATGGCGTTGAACTTGCCCGGGTTGCTCAAAGAGACATGGGCCACCGCACCCTCGAGCTGGCAGCGCACCTCACCGCTGGCCATGGTGGCAAGCGGTGGGGTCAGGGGCGCTGCATCTTGGGCCACATCAGTCGAGCTTGGCGCCCGAGGCTTTGACCACCTGCGCCCAGCGAGCAATCTCGGAGCTGATGAATTGACCAAACTGCTGCTGGTTCATGTTGGAGAACTCAGCGCCCTGGTTGGCCCAGATGGCGCGGGCTTCGTCGGACAAACCGGCGCGGCGAATTTCTTCGATCATGCGGGCTTGGATGTCAGCGGGGGTTCCTTTGACGGTCCACACGCCGTACCAGGTGCTCACGGTGTAGTCGGGCAAGCCCAACTCAGCCGCGCAGGGCACGTCAGGGAATGCAGGGTTGCGCTTGTTGCCCGAGACCATCAGCGCCTTGATGCGCCCCCCCTTGATGTGGGCAGCCGAGGAGCCCAGGCCGTCAAACATCATGTCGACATTGCCGGCAATCAGGTCTTGCAAAGCCGGGCCAGCACCACGGTAAGGAATGTGGGTGATGAAGGTGTTGGTTTGCTGCTTGAACAACTCGCCGGCGAGGTGGTGCGAGGTGCCCCCGCCTGCCGAGCCGTAGTTGAGCTTGCCGGGGTTGGCTTTGACCTGCGCGAGAAAGGCTTTGAAATCACCGGGAATGCGCGCAGGGTTGACCACCAGCACTTGGGGCACCACGGCCACCAGCGACAAGGGGATGAAATCGCGCTCGAGGTTGTAGTCGAGCTTGGGGTACATGCTTGGTGCAATGGTGTGGTGCACCGCGCCCATGAACATGCTGTAGCCATCGGGGGCGGCTTTGGCAGCCACGCCAGCACCCAAGGTGCCGCCAGCGCCACCGCGGTTGTCGATGATGAGTTGCTTGCCGGTGAGCTTGGAGAACTGGGCCGAGAGCGGGCGCGCAAACGCATCGGTTCCACCACCCGCTGGGAAAGGCACCACCATGGTGACAGGCTTGGCTGGCCAAGCCGAGGCCTGAGCCCAAGCAGCACCACTGCCCACCAGACCACTCAGGCCTGTCAAGCCGGCCACAGCAGCTGCAGCGCGGCCCAGCACCAAGCGGCGGGTTGTCAATTTGTTCATGGAAGTCTCCTGGTTAAAAATGTAGGTCACTCACGTCACTGGACACCGGGATTTTGCCTGTGGCCAATTGAGCCCTGTGTTTGTGCAGTTTTTTCAGGTCGTACAAGTAGTTGACCATGAGCCCGTACGACTGCTTGAGCCCCTTGCTGGAAGGGTCGCCCGCCCAGTTGATGCGCTCGACACGCGCACCGTTGCCCAGGTGAAAACGCGCCACCGGGTCCAGGGGCTTGTCGTCGACCAGCTCACGGCCCAGGTAGTGGGCCGCGCAGCGCATGAGAAAAGCGCGCACCGGGGATTTGTCACTCAAGCCCAGGGGCTTGTCGGCGACACTGAGCACGTGCTCGGCGCCTGGTGGCTCAAAGCCGCAGGCGCGGCCGAGCTCGCGGCGTTCTTTGTCGCTGAGTTGCTCGAGCATGCGCGGCGCATGTTTGCCCAGCCAGGCCCGAAAACCCGGAATGGGCGAAAGCGTGACAAAGGTTTTGAGCCTGGGGAAATCGGCGCGCAAAGTGTCCACCACACGCTTGATGAGCGAGTCGCCAAAACTCACACCCTTCAAACCCGGTTGGGTGTTGCTGATGCTGTAAAAAATAGCGTGCGTGGCTTTGCCCAAGTCGGCCACGGCACCGCCCTCGTCGAGCAAGGGCGTGACGGTGGCGGCCATCTCGTCGAGCAGGGCCACCTCCACAAAAATGAGTGGCTCGTCGGGCAAACGCGGGTGAAAAAAACCATAGCAACGGCGGTCGCTGTCGAGGCGGTTTTTCAAGTCGGCCCAGCTGCGTATGTCGTGCACGGCCTCGTACTTGATGAGCTTTTCAATCAGCGAGGCCGGCGAATCCCAGCTGATGCGGCGCAGCTCTAAAAAAGCCACGTCAAACCAGGTGGAAAACAACACCTCGAGCTCCGCATCGAGCGCGAGCAAACGTTTTTCAGACTTGAGTTGGGGCAGCAGCTCGGCGCGCATGTCCACCAAAAAACGCATGCCCTCAGGGAACACCGAGAAGCGTTGCAGCAAGCGGGTGCGCGGCGAGTAAAAAGCCTTGCGCAGCTTGACCTCGGCAGCACCCTCTTCTGCCGTACCTAAAGCGGCTTCGTATTGCTCGCGCGCCATGCGGATGTGCTGGGCATCGGGGGCAAACTGCTCGCTCATCAAGAGCCAACAGTCGCTTCGCTCCTCGGGGGTGGCGCGGGCATACCAAGCGGCGACGCCTTTGGCACGTTTGCCCGCTTCAATTTCGCTGAGCTGCGTGTCCACAATGGCTTTGAGCTCGTGCAGCGTGCGGCGCAACACGCGGGGCGACAAAGCCTCTTCGCTGTGGCGCAAAGTGCCGTCGAGCCGCTCGCGCATGCTGCGTCGGCTGGTGTCGGCCTCTTTGGTTTTGGGCGTGACTGGCTCTGCGTGCGGCTCAGACACCGCACGCAAGCGGGAGACGCTGCGCGAAATCCATCCAGGGGTACTCATGCCAGAGGTCTTGGGGTCGACAAATGGGTCGCTTGGGTTGAGAAAAGACTTCAGCGATTATGAACATCTGCAACCGTCAAACCTTGACGCGCATCTGCGTAGTAACACTTAAAACTCGCCCCAGCAACCGGGCACCTGAGAGTCAACGCACCTTGCGCGTGGCCCAAACCCACAAGGCCACGCCGCCCAACACCATGGGCACGCACAACCACTGCCCCATGCTCATGCCCAGCGACAACAGGCCCAAGTGCGCATCGGGCTCGCGGAAAAACTCAGCCGTGAAGCGCATGAGCCCATAGCCCATGAGAAAGACAGCGCTGACTTGCCCGGTCTTACGCGGCGCACGGGCATACAGCCACAGCAACACAAACAAGAGCACGCCTTCCAAAGCAAATTGGTAGAGCTGCGAGGGGTGCCGAGGCAGCGGCGTGCCACTTCCAGGAAACACCATGCCCCAGGGCAAGCTGGGCTCGGCCAAACGCCCCCACAACTCACCATTGATGAAGTTGCCCACACGCCCAGCGGCCAAGCCCGTGGGCACACAAGGCGCGATGAAGTCTGTCACCTGCAGCCAGGGCTTGCGGCGCGAGTACGCAAACCAAGCCATGGCCGCAAACACCCCCAGCATGCCGCCATGAAAACTCATGCCGCCTTGCCAGACCGCAAAGATCTCCAGCGGGTGCGACAGGTAATAGCCGGGCTTGTAAAACAAGCAATAACCCACGCGTCCGCCCAGCACCACGCCCAAGACACCCAAAAACAAAACGTCTTCCACGTCTTTGCGCTGCCAAGCCGCCTCACCCTTGAGCTTGGCAAAGCTGGGGTGCTGGAGGCGCTGCAAGCCCAAAAACAAAAACAAGCCAAACGCGGCCAGGTAGGTCAGGCCATACCAATGGATGGCCAGCGGGCCGAGTTGCAAGGCTACCGGGTCTATCTGCGGGTGAGTAAGCATGGCCGTGATTGTGCCGCAGGGCTGGGCATGGCCGCACGATCCAGGGCAAGAACGGGCCGATGCATTGACCACAAAACCAGAAAGCTTTTGGGCGCATCGCGGCACGCTTACACTCGGGGTTTTGCGTTTTCTTGCACCCCAAGGGTGCCAACCCTTCACAAAAGCAAACATGGACACCAAACCCATCCAGATCAACCGTCGCTCGGCCAACATCACCGAGGGCAAATCCCGCGCGCCCAACCGCTCCATGTACTACGGCATGGGCTACAAAGAGTCTGACTTTGGCAAACCCATGGTGGGCGTGGCCAACGGCCACAGCACCATCACCCCTTGCAATTCGGGTCTGCAAAAGCTCGCTGATGCGGCCATTGCCGGTATTGAAGAAGCCGGTGGCAACGCGCAGGTGTTTGGCACCCCCACGATTTCGGATGGCATGGCCATGGGCACCGAAGGCATGAAGTACAGCCTGGTGAGCCGCGAGGTCATCAGCGACTGCATCGAGACCTGCGTGCAGGGCCAATGGATGGACGGCGTGGTGGTGGTGGGCGGTTGCGACAAGAACATGCCTGGCGGCCTCATGGGCATGTTGCGCGCCAATGTGCCGGCCATTTATGTGTACGGCGGCACGATTCTGCCCGGCCACTACCAGGGCAAAGATCTCAACATCGTGAGCGTGTTTGAAGCCGTGGGCGAGAACGCCGCTGGTAAATTGAGCGACGAAGACCTCAAGCAAATCGAGCAACGCGCCATTCCAGGCACGGGTTCTTGCGGCGGCATGTACACCGCCAACACCATGTCCAGCGCGTTTGAAGCCCTGGGCATTTCCCTGCCCTTCTCGTCCACCATGGCCAACCCCCATGACGAGAAAATGAACTCGGCCAAAGAGTCGGCCAAGGTGCTGATCGAGGCCATCAAAAAAGACATCAAGCCGCGCGACATCGTGACCCGCAAATCCATCGAGAACGCGGTGGCTGTGATCATGGCCACCGGTGGTTCGACCAACGCGGTGCTGCACTTCTTGGCCATTGCCCACGCCGCTGGTGTGGAGTGGACGATTGATGACTTTGAGCGCGTGCGCCAGAAAACCCCGGTGATTTGTGATTTGAAGCCCAGCGGCAAATACCTGGCTGTGGACCTGCACCGCGCTGGTGGTATTCCCCAAGTGATGAAGGTTTTGCTCAACGCTGGCTTGTTGCACGGCGACTGTATGACCATCACCGGTCAAACCATTGCCGAGGTGCTCAAAGACATCCCCGATCAGCCCCGCGCTGACCAGGATGTGATCCGCACCATCGACAACGCGATGTACAAGCAAGGCCACCTGGCCATCCTCAAGGGCAACCTGAGCCCTGAAGGCGCTGTGGCCAAAATCACCGGTTTGAAAAATCCCGTCATCACTGGCCCCGCACGCGTGTTTGACGACGAGCAGTCGGCGCTCAAGGCGATTTTGGATGGCAAGATCAAAGCGGGCGACGTGATGGTCTTGCGCTACCTTGGCCCCAAAGGCGGCCCGGGCATGCCTGAAATGTTGGCACCTACCGGCGCGCTGATTGGCGCGGGCCTGGGTGAAAGCGTGGGCCTGATCACGGATGGCCGTTTTTCAGGCGGCACCTGGGGCATGGTGGTGGGCCACGTGGCCCCCGAAGCTGCGGTGGGTGGCACGATTGGTTTGGTGCACGAGGGCGACAGCATCACCATCGATGCGCGTCAGTTGCTGCTCGAACTCAATGTGCCCGAAGCCGAGATTGCCAAGCGCCGCGCGGCTTGGACGGCACCGGCGCCACGCTACACCCGTGGCGTGCAAGCCAAGTTTGCCCGTAACGCATCGACCGCCAGCAAAGGCGCGGTGCTCGACGACTATTGATTTTTTTAACCAAGGAGACCCTATGAAACGCGTTTTGTTCACAGCCCTCGCTCTGGCCACCCTGAGCGCTCCGGTCTTGGCTGACCAAGCCCTGGCCACCTCCAAAAACTGCCTGGCTTGCCATGGCGTGGCCAACAAAGTGGTTGGCCCTGCCTTTAAAGACGTGGCTGCCAAATACGCCGGCAATAAAACCGCTGCCGACATGCTCGCCACCAAAATTCAAAAAGGTGGCAGCGGCGTGTGGGGCGCCATTCCCATGCCCGCGCAAGCTCAGGTGAGCGATGCTGACGCCAAGAAGTTGGCCGCCTGGGTGTTGTCGATCAAGTAAACCAAGGTTGTCAGCCGCAAGTGGTGGGCTGACTCCGCAAACGGCCTAAAACCCAAACTCGCGGACAAGCACTGCCACCACCTGACGTAAATACGGCCAGGCTGGCGATTGCCAGCTGGTATGTATGTTCAATCGCCCCCGCCAAGACTGGCCTGCCAGCTCAAAGTCGGTGGGCATTTTTTCTGCCAGCACCAACGTGACCTTGTAAACCGCCATCTCTGGCACCCACTGCCCTGATTTTTCCCGAGCCAAAATATGGCCACCCAAAGGCGCTGCAAGTTCAGCCCTGGGAAGCAAGCGTGTCGCGTCTTCAGCAATTGCTTTGACCTTGAGTCGCAACACAGGGCCTGTGGCCATGTCGATGGTGAGCCAAGCCTCGTCGTTAAGCTGCACACGCTGCGCAGCCACTTCATCCAACCAGGTTTCCACCACCCACTCGCCAGAAGCCTCGGTCAGCACAGCCACTTTTTCTTTCCGCGACAACCACTGCCCCACCCTTAAGTCTGGGTCCATGTCGCGCAACACACCGGCAAACGGAGCTTTGGGGGCGTAGTTGAGTAGCTCGGTCTCCAGGCTGCTGAGCTCGGCTTGCGCGGTGATGAGCGCCTCTTCGTTTGACAGCATGCGGCTGCGTGTATCGTCGGTAAAACCTGAGGATGCAGCCTGCCAGCGCAAGCTCTCAATCTTGGCTTGCAAAGCCTGACGACGCATCTTCAAGTCAGGCACAAACAGCGAGATGAGCGGCTCACCCGCTTGCACAGATCCACCCTCACGGTGCGGCAAGGCATCAACCCTAGCGCCCGATGGTGCATACAAGGCCCACACCTCAGCTGGGCGCAGCAATGCGCTGGCCGTGACACGGCCTGGCCACGGCAGCAAAGGCAGCAACAGCAACACGCCCAACAAGAGCCCACTCCAGCGCGCTCGCGAAAGGCTGTGAGTCTGCGACTTGATGACCGGCCAACGCAACTTCCAAGCCAGCAGCTCTCGCCAAATGGGCAAAAGTACAAACCACAGCATTTCCACAGCAAACAACACAATGCCCACCAGCTTGATGAAGAAGGTGTAGACCAGCACTGCAATGCCCAGAAACACGACCAACCGGTAGACCCAAGTGAACAACGCAAATACGATCAAGGCCCATTCTTTGCGGGCAGAAAAATGCTCAGGCTTAGGCTCATCCAGTGCAAACAAGTATTCGCGCAGCCGCCAGCGTGCCAAGGCAAAACTGCGGGCATGTAGGTTGGGCATATCGAGTAAATCGCAAAGCACAAAGTAGCCATCAAAGCGCATGAACGGGCTGGCATTGATCATCAAAGTGGCTATCCAGCTGGTGGTGGCAAGAAAGAATGCTGCACTTTTCATAGCACCATCCGGCAGCAGCCCCCAAGCCAAACTGGCCCACACGGCAATCACCAGCTCGGTGGCCATGCCCGCTATAGACACCTGCAGACGCTTCCAGTGGTTGGTGAGTCGCCAGGTTTCATTGGTGTCGGTGTAGGCCATCGGCCACATCACCAAAAAGGCCACGCCCATGGCAGGAATCCTGCAGCCATGCCGCTTGGCCGTGAAAGCATGACCCAACTCATGCAACAACTTCACCAAAAACAGTGCCACACCATAGGCTGCCAAGCCTTCAAAGTTGAAGGTGTCGACGAGCGTGCCCATGAATTCATCCGAGTGCCGCACGATCAACGTTAAGCTGATGAGCAAAGCCAACGCAGTGAGCGCAGCAAAGGTTCGACTGAAGAAAAACTGCACCCACGGCAACGCGCGGGTCAGCCATGCGTCGGGGCGAATCAGCGGCACCCGAAAAAACAGGTAGTGGTGCAACAACCATTTCAAGGGCGTGCCCTGCAGATGCTCGAGGCGCTGCGCGAGTTTGGCTGCACTGCCACTTTGGTGCTGCACCACCAGCTCGTTGTTGCTCAGAAAGGCCACCAAGTCACGTACGTCGTCCAGATCTGGTGTGAGGGTGGTTTGGGCTGCAATGCTCTCGACGATGCGCTCGGCATCTTGCAAAGACCAGCGGTTAAGGAACTCAAAGCTCAACCAGTCCAGCCGAAAAAAAAGGTGTCTGACCGGGTCATGCAAAATCCAGCTAGGTTGACCATCGGGCAAGGTGGGGCCTGGCAGCAAATCCAGCTCTTCACGCAAGGTGGGCAACACCAGGGGTTGCTGCGCATGCAGGCCTGAACCCATGGCTGAAAGGATAGGTGTGAGGGTTTGATCCATCAGGCCTTTACCAGCCAATCGTGGCGCGTATGCTGGCCCATGGCCGACGCAGTACCCAATAGATTAGAGGCACACGCTCACCATCCACACGCGCTGTGCCTTTGAGGCCCACTTTGTGCTCGGTCGGCTCAACGAGTGTGGCGCGCAGTCGGTACGCGTAACTCCCATCAGGGCGCTGCACAGCGTCATGCGCACGATAGCGCAACTGCGCTTTAATGTGCGAGAGCGGGCTTGCATTGAGGTACAAAGACACCGCCGCATCAGAAGACAAGGGAATGGCATCTGCCAAACCGACCCAGGCTTCAACTTCCACGTCCTCGGGTGCGGCCACACGCATGATGCGCTCCCCCACAGAAACGGGCTTGCCCATCCATTCCGAGGGGTCGTCAAACAAAACAACACCCTCTCGCGGGGCAAACACCTGGGTACGCACGAGTTGCTCGGCAATGTATTCCGTCTCAGCGCGGCGCTCCTCGATCTTGCCCGTCAGCACCGCCAAGGCTGATTTGGATTTGCTGTCGGTCAGCGCCAATTGAGCAGCTTGGCGATATTCAGATTCAGCGGTGGCAACGGCCTGGCGCGCAACGTCCAGCTTGCTGCGTATCAGCGCCTCATCAAACACAAACAGCAATTGCCCTTTTTTGACGCGCTGGTTGGGTTGCACATGAAAAGCACCAATCACACCTTCAAGCGGTGAGCGGATCACTTCGGGGTTGGCAGGCACCAACTCAGCCGGTGACAACACTGTGAGCCGAACAGGCATGACTGCCACTAACAACACCAAAGCCGAAACCACCACCCACGGCCGACGCCAAAGCGTGGGCTTGGCAAGCTCGGTGCCAGCTTGATCAGCCGATGCCGCAACATTTGAGGCACCATGAAACCAGCGCCGCCACTGCCGCCAGGAGGGTTGCCCCGCCGTTTTAGCGCCCCATGCATGTGCCCAGGCTTCACACCATTGAGCCAACAAGGAGATTTCAGGCGCCTCAAAAGCATTGTCGCGCGCCATGATCAGGCCCGCAGTGGGGGCACCTTCATCACCAGGCGCGGCCATGGGCAGCCAAAGTACGCTGGGGGGCAACCACTCGTCCCAAGCTTGGGCCAACTCCTCGGGCAGGTCATGGGCGTACACAGCTTGCGCCTTGGGCTGGTGCGCACTCAGATGTGCGCACACCTTGCTGAGCCACAAAGCGTAAGGCGCGTTGGCCTCAACCTGCACCACGCCTGACAGCGCTTGCACACCTGAGCCTTGCACCCATAAACCCGACTGCCGGTAAGGCACCAAGGCATGGGTGTCATTGACCAGCATGAAACGCTGCTCAGGCACAGATGCGGCTTGCCGCACGCGACGCATCAGCTCCAACAGGGTGAGAACAGGATGTGTCTGCGGCGTTGCACTCATGAAATCAATTCACCAAACTCGATAAAGCTAAACTATACGCGGAAGGTTGACGAGCCCGTGCCGTTGCATGCAATTGCTCCGACAAGCCCGCGCGACCAGGTTTGTCTGTGGCTGTCGTATCTTTTTCTGACACATGCAGCTTGAAGAGCGTAGTGGCCTCACGACCCTGTGCATCACGCGCGGTGAGTTTGATGAGCAGCTCCGAGCGCACACCGGCTGGTGCTTGAACAACAAACTTTCCCTTCTTGGCATCAAACTGAACCCAAGCGGGTAAGGCTCCACCGTCTTGCAGTTGCGCTGTCAAGATCACTTGTGCCTGCGCGGTGGTGTGCACGAACGCATCCCAAGGCACGATGATGGTGTTTTGCCTGCCCAATTCAGCAAACTGGTCGGGCATGCCACGGAACACCGAGAGCGACTCTTGCTCAGCCGGAATAACCGACATGCGCCAATCACCCTGCGGCGCGTAGGTGTCGAAGTAGCGCGCCCATTGCGCCAAGGGGCTACGCTCGTTGAGCGTGACATCTACTGGCTCGGTCAGGCGCAGGTCTTCAGCTTCAAAACGGGCGTTGAGCGGGAACAGCGAGGAATCGAAGCGAATCGGCTCGCGCGGTGCTGCAAACACCCAGTTGTCTTGACGCTCCTGGGGCTTGAGCACAATTTCACCCATCGAATACGCGGGCGCAGAAGGCGGCGGAAGGTCGCCCACTTTCACGGGCATGCCCGGATCCAGCACATAGCCCACACGCGCATCGTTGTCGCCAAAGGCGTTGTCGGTCAAGGTGATGGAAATGCCCATGATGGTGCGGCCATCGGCTGCGAGCACAAACCTGGCGCCATCGCCCGCATATTGGCCTGCGCTGTTTTTCCGCTGGGTAAAGTCATACCAGCCTGCAGATCTGACGACCTTGCCATCCAAATCCACGAGGGTACCGTTGGCAGCGTTGACGGCGTCTTGCGAGACGTACTTCACATAGGCATTGACATCTTGCAGGGTCAGACCTGCACGCGCAATGTCGATGTAAATCACCACCTGCGTACCCGCTCTGTTGGCATCCACATCCAACAGCGCAGCGTTGCTGGCGTCTGTCACCGTGAAGCGTATAGGGTCCCAAGGAGCGGACAGCGGTGCACCATTGAAGGTGTCTGGCACAGTGCCCAGGCCGTTGTCCAAACTGGAAGCTTGAATCACCTCAATGGCTTGCAGTTGGTACTTGGTGTCATCGGCCGCCCAGTTACCTTGCAGGTCCTGGGTGACGGCACTGACCGTCACAATCGGCTTGATGCTGGTTAAAGAGCCATCCAGAGCAGCTTGGAAGTCCTCCACCTTCACCCAGGCCAAGGTCGCCAGAGCGTTTTGTAGCGCATCTTGAACGCCATCGTTGTTCAGGTCGCCCGTGCTGCCAAAACCCTGCGAAGCCGCCAATGTCGCAAGCTGTTCTTCGGTGGTGGGCGCGATACCGTCCAGGTCAAAGTCATCATCCAGCATCAAATTGGCGGCTACCAATTGCGCACTGGTCGCAGCTTGGGTGGCATCGCCAATCCAATAGCTGCCTGTACCATCGTCCTTGATCAAACACTGGCCAGTGGCTGTGCTGCCACCCGCCTGCACTTGCAGTGTGAACGACTCTGTATCCTCTTTGACCGAATCGTTCGCGATGGCCACGCGGACATACAAGGTGCCAACGCCGCTGACATTGGCCGTGAGTTGCGGCAGGTTAGATGGGTTGTAGGGCTCCCAGGTCGAACCGTTAAAAATCTCCAAGGCTGTACCGTAGTCGTTTAGACCGTTCGGGCTGACGAGGTTGGTACTGCCTTTGGCTGAACCATCTTGTAATGAGATGGTCAAAGGCACACCAGTAGGCGCCGTGACGGTGAACACAGCCTTGGGTGAGCCCTCGTTGACCATGATGCTGTTGATCTTGAGAACGCGGTCATCATCTCGGATGACGTTGGTATTTTCAGAACCGTTCTCGCGGAAGATGATGCCATTGCCATCGTCCACAATCGTTCCAACGCCAACAGCACGCAGACCTGAGCTGTCTTCAACAGCGACAGTGAAAGTTTCAGGTCCTTCCCAAACGCCATTGCTCAGAGTGCCGTCATTGGCAATCTTCACGCGCACCAGGAGCATCGAGCTGCCACTGGGGTAAGTCACCACATCGCCGCTACGGTAATCCACCCAGGTGGTGCCGTTGTAAGTTTGCAGAACAACGGTGTTACCTGCATCGAAGTAAGCAGTGTCTTGACCCAGCGTGGCAACGCCGCCTGAGCCGCCTGAGCCTCCTGCACCAGACGAGCCCGAGTCTTGCAGCAGAACCAACGAGAGCCTCTGCCCAGGTGCACCTTCAACCCGGAACACACCCCAGCTTGAGTCCTCGTTGATCAAGATGCTGTTGATCTTGAGGCTACGGTCATCGTCTTTCTTGGCGGTGGTGTTGCTGGTACCGTTGTCGTTGAAGATGGTGCCGGTACCGTCGTCGTAAATAGTCGCGATGCCGCCGGTACTGGGGGTGCCACCCGTGTTGGTGGCTACAAGCTTGAAGGTCTCCGCACCTTCGTAAGTATTGTCGTTGGTGATACCTGTACGAATCAACAAGCTTGTGCTACTCATCTGAACAAAGCTAGCTGTGTTGTAGTCGCTCCAAGTGGTGCCGTTGTCGTTGGAATACTGAAGCGGCACGCTACGTGTAGGCACGTTACCGGTGTCAGAGTTGAGCACAGCGTTGCCTGCGACGCTGGTGGTCTCTTGCAGATCAAGCTTGACATACTGGCCTGCTGCACCCGTCACAGTAAAGACGACTGTGGGCGAAGCTTCGTTCAAGCTGATAGTGTTGACGGTCAAGAGACGGTCGTCATCCAAGCTGCTGCCTGCCGGAACACTGCTGGTGCCCGTGGTGTTGTTCGCAGCGTAGTAATTTCCCGTCCCGTCGTCTTTGATCGTGGCCGTACCGGTCGCATCGCTGCCGCCCGTGTTGGTGGCCTTGAGCGTGAAGGTCTCGCCGTTGTCCACGCCCGCTTCTTGCTCTGGTGTGAGCGAGGTGCGCACCAGCAGCTCGCCGCTGCCGTTGAGCGCAACCGTACCGCTGCTGTACGTGACCCAGCCGTTGGCGTCAGCGTTGGGGTTGGTGGGGGCGTAGTACTGCAATCCACTCAGGCCCGTGCTGGTGCCGTTGGTCAGGGTCAGGCTGGCGAGTTGGCCGGCCGCGCCCGTGACGGTGAACACCGCATACGGGCTGCCTTCGTTCACAAAGAAGGAGCCCACACTCAGCGCGCGGTCGTCATCTTTTTGTGCGCTTGAATTTGTGGAACCGTTGCTATTAAAAATGTCACCTGTACCATCGTCCTTGATCGTGGCTGTTCCCAACACTGCTGTTCCGCCCGTAGGCGTGACGCTGAGCTCAAAAGTCTCGCCGTTATCAGAAACACTGTCATTGTTGATAGAGGTGCGCACCAGCAAGGCTGTGACCCCGCCGCTGAGGGTGGCATTGAAGGCTACTGTGTAGCGTGTCCAGGTCGTTCCGTTATCGAGAGAGTATTCAAGGTTGGGCGTGAGACTACTGTCACTGGCCACACCGTAATCAGTACCAATCCCTGTAGCTGTGCCACCACCCAGCGCCAGTGTGAGGTTCTGCCCGCTGCTCACCCCTACGCTAAAGACCGCGTACTGACTGGCCTCGTTGACCGTCGGGCTGCTCACCGTGATGGCAGCGTCTGTTGTGCCGTTGATGGTGATGGACAGCGTTGCCGTAGAAGTATCACCGTCGCTATCAGTGATTTCGTACGTAAATTCTTCCGTGAGGGTGCCGCCGTTGTTGAGCGCATCGACGGTTGAATTTGTGTCATCCAAACCGTAGATGTAAGAACCGTTTGCACCAATCACCAAACTGCCGTAGTTACCTGCAACTGGTGTTCCGTTACTTGCGCTGGTCGAGCTGGCAGCCACGGTGGTTGTTGGCGTAGCATTACCCAGAATGACACGCGTCACTGTTACTGGCGTATCAGCGCCCTTGGTGTCTTGCACATCGCCTGTGGCGCCACTAGCTAAGACATTGCCAGTCAAATTTGAGGCAGGCGAAGCGACCGTACCTTCATTGACACTGCGTACATCCGCATTGGCAGTTGGCGCATCATCGGTGATGGTGACAGTGACCGTGTTGGTCACTGAGTTGCCATACGTGTCGTAAGACAAAATACTGATGCTGTCGGTGGTTGAGGACCCGTTGACGCTGGGTGCTTGCGTCAAAGTGTAAGAAAAAGCCCCCGTTGTTTTATTGAGCGACCACGTACCGTAAGTACCGCTCCCCGATTGATCAACTGAACCAAAGGTATGGTTTGTGGGTGCTGTCAGCGTGACTGAATTCGTTTCGAAGGTACCGCTAGGTGTGCTGCCAGTGCTGAGATCGGCTTCACGCACTGTTGGCCCACTGTACACCTTCGGAATATTGATGGCGATGCCGTCAATGTCCCACAAGTTGTCAGCATCCTTGCTGGCAATCGTCAGGTAATCGTTACCTGTGTAATTGTTGGTTGGCGTGTATTGCAGCAACAACAGGGCTGCGTTGATGTCCGACTCAGTGCCAGTGATCGTGATGGTTGCACCGGTGGCACCCGACAAGCTCACCCCTGTTGGACTGCTTGTGAATGAGAGTGAGCCATTTTCAACCGTCAACTTCACAGATGACAAGTTTGAATCCGCATCCGTGACCGACAACGCTTTTGAGCCCGTGAAGACCAGCGCAGTGTTCATCGCTGTGGTGTAAGTCAGCGTTGAGGTACTTGAGAAAGAACTGCCGTTGACTTTGTTGACTGGCGCCTCGCCGGTACCATCAACTGAGAACGTCAACTTGGCTGTTGACGTGGCGCCATAGCTGTCAGTGAGCTCGTAGCTGAATGTCTCTGTCGGATGGTCGATGGTTCTGAGCGCCTGCACTGCGGTGATCTGGCTGCTGGTAACACCTAAGGTGTACGAGTAAGAACCATCCGAGCCGATGATCAAGCGACCGTAAGTACCGTCTACCGTCGTTCCACTGGTGGTCATACTGGAATTAGCCGCCACCGTCGCGGTGGGAGTGGCAATTCCGGCTATCACCTTGGTCACGGATTTGCTGTCAGCCGTATCAACGTCCGTGTCATTGACCAGCACATTGCCTGTTGTGCTGGTGGTGACATCTTCAATCAATGTTTCGCCTGTGTCATCAACACCGGCAGGTGCATCGTTGGTGCCTTGAATGGTAATGACAAGCTTGGTTTTACCTGTCAAGCTACTCGAATTCGTCAAGGTATACCAAAAAGTTTCTGTCAACGTTTGACCAGGCAGCAGAGCGTTCACGGTTGCGTTGTTGTCATCCACGATGTAGGTGAACCCACCCGTACTAGCGATAGACAATGCGCCATAAGTGCCGGTTAAAGACGAACCCGCGCTCACAGTACCCGAACCGTCTGACAAGCTGTAATCCGTCACGGTGGCTGTGGTGCCTGATGTTCCGAGTGTGTCGTTGGCTAAAACATCACCCGTTGCATTAACACCGGAAAAAGAGGTGCCGTTGCTTGTCAAACCGTAAGGACTGGAAGAGCTGCGGCCCACGCCTGCCTCGTAAGCCGTACCGGTATCAGAGCCAGGAATTGGAGAGTTGGACCCGTCGCCATACACCGTGATGTACAACTTAGAAGAGCTTGTTACGCCTGCAGTGTCTTGCATGGTGTAGTCGAAAACTTCGACCACAGTGTCACCCGCGTTGATAGAACTGATGTTGGTACCGGGTGTGTAGGTGTACGAGCCATCAGCAGCCAGGTTCAAAGTACCGTATTGACCGGTGTATGTCGTACCAACAGAAAGACTACTGCGAAACTGAATGGCTGTTCCGTTAGCAAAAGGAATACGACCATTTAGTGAGACCTTGGTTGGCAGACCATACGCATCGTATGTGATGGATTGCACGGTCAATAAACTGTCAACATAGTTGACGGCACTTGTCGCGTCGTTGTCATACCAAAGGGCGGCACCTACGGCAATGCTGCCGTTGTAGCTGTTAAGGTCAACCGTGTAAGTACCTGTTGATTCGGTGCTGGTAAGAACAGCTGTTTTTTCATTACTGGCGGCCACTTTTGTTTCTGTAGTGGCATCAGAAAAAAGAACTGTTCTTCCGCTGAGCTCCGCCAATGTGAGGTATGTCTTCGTGGTGCCAACCAAGTAGTAATAAACATCTTGGCTTAGCTTGACATCCCAAATCTTGTCATTGTTGGCGTCTGTTGTGCCTCCCGAGATAGCATAAATTTGGGCATCATTAGAGCCCCGTACGGCTCTATAGGTTCCTGAAACTGAGAGAAACAAATTCTTAGTTTCAACGGTATTTTTATTAAATGAAGGCTCACTGCTAGCATCAAATCGAATCACGGATTGAGTGGTCGTAGAAACAATACTGGCAGCCGTAGCATCACCAATCTGCGTAATACCCGAAATTGTTTTTGTGTCGCCACTATCAACATCGGTATCGTTGGCCAACACATCGCCTGTTGCGTTATAACCAGTGTCTGTAGGAGTGGTGTGCTCCTTGGCTGTGTTGTAGTCTTTGTTGGCCACGGGTGCATCGTTAGCACCTATGATTTTGACTGTCAGGGATGTGCTGGATGTAGAACCCGCACCATCTTTCATGGTGTACGTGAACACATCAGCCAATGAATTGGCTGTCGTGCGCAGCGCATTCACAGCTGCATTGTTGTTATCGACGACATAACTGTAGGTGCCGTCAGCACCTATGGTTAAAGTACCGTAGGAGCCCACAACGCTGGTGCCGTTTAAGGAGGTTGTGGCAGACGCCACGTTCATTCCTGCGGACGAAACGCCAATTTTCGTGACCGTCTTACTGTCCGCTATGTTGGCGTCTGTGTCGTTGGTCAGCACATTGCCCGTGGCGTTCACAGTGGCTACCGAGAAGCCTAATTCTTGAGCAGGACCACCGCTGGCACCTGCTGCCAAGTTCAAATCAGAAACATCGGCCACAGCAACCGGCGCGGCATTTGAAGTCACCAACGAATTCAAAGAACTATCCACCCGGTCTGACGAGCTGTTCACGAATTTATAAGTGCTACCGCCCCCCGCATACGCCAGGTTGGTGAAATAAGATTGATCAACCACCAGAATAAAACCGGAGTTGTCTGCCGCGCTGCCATCACTGTCTGCGTTGCCATCTACCTGAGCTTGATTTAGGTTAGCAAAGTCCGCGTCTTTCCAAAAGTAAAAGCCTTTGACCACGCCACCGTCCTTGATGGGGCGACTGATCCAACCGTAGTAATGTGTTCCGCCAATCACCAAATCCACAGACACATCATTGCCTGAAAAATTGAGGCCATTGGTGCCGTCTGCAATGCTCGCCACATTAAGTGATGTGAACGTGATGTGATGGCGATTTTGCTCCTTATCCGCTAAAAAGGTGTTGCCACCTACTGCCCCCGTGTATACAGCGTAGGCGTTCACAAAATTGAAGGATGCGTGCTGAACCTGAACCGACACACCGTCGATGTTCAGGTAGCCAAAGTCGCTCTCCGTTTGCATACGCGCTGTTTGCGTAGCATCAAGCTCCATGCCCAGCAATCGTGCGGCAAAAAGCTCACCCTCATCGCCAGGTGAGTCTTGCAGGCCATTGAGGCGCTGATCAATGGCATGGCCGTACTCCTCGAGCATGACTTGCGTGATCCAGCCGCTACCCGCACCAAACTCCAGCCAAGCAGCATTCACGTAAATACGCTCTTTGCCATCAGGGCCCTGAGCTGCGTAGGCCGCCATGAGGCCCTGCATCTCACTGTCGGTGCGTAGCTCAATGGGTACAGACAATTTGCCCGCGATGAGGTCCGCTTTCAAGTTAGCAAGGTTGGCATCAAAGGTGGCGCTGTCGGTGCCTGAACGGGCAAAAATATCGCGCATAAGCGCATCAAAATCAGCGCGCTGAGCCAGATTGGCAAGTGCTGCCGCCGTTTCAGATTGAGAAAGCGCCCATTGTTGCTGGGCTGTGTCGCCAAGCTTATCCACCCCAGCCACCACATCAGCCTGTGTATTTACTACCTCGTTGATGCTGATACCACTGTCCTGGTCTTGGGTTGCCACTCCAGTCGCCGCCTCTTGAAGGGCAGCCTTAACAGAGGGGTCAACGGCATCTTTGATAAATGGCTGATCCACCACGGCCTCTACCGCCGTCGCTACCGCCGCCCCGTCAAACATGAACCGCTGCTCAAGTGCCATTGGCCCGATGGGGCGGCGATTGATACGCTGCGCTGGCTTGGTGCGTGTGTGCTTGGATGTCATGGTGCGGTCTCGTTCAATGAGTGGGGTGCGATACGCTTAAGCGTTGGATCAATGCAGGTGATTGGTCAGCGATTAGCAGGGGGTGTGATGCTGATGCGTCCACTCATGCCTGCAAGTAGCTCTGCGTAACTACCGTCAATAGAAGCAGCCACCTTGATCGATTGGCTCACAGGGTCAACGCGGGCGCCAATACGGGTAAAACGTGCGGGGTAGGTTTTACCGGTTTCATCGATCACCACAGAAAACCGAGTGCCGCCCCTGATCCAAGTTAACCAGCGTGAGGGCACCAAAAACTCAAGTTCTAAGACACTGTCGTCAATGATGTCCAGCAGGGCTTGGCCTGGCTGCACATACTGCTGTTCGCGCGCTTTTTGCTCGGCAATTCGCCCAGCAAATGGCGCAGCCACCACACACTTGCTGATGAGGGCTTGGTTACCCACCACATCGGCTTTGGCTTTGCCCACAGCCGCACGGGAGAGCTCCAAATCCAGCAAACCCACAACGTTGAGTTCGGCCAGCTTCTGGTTGGCGGTAAAAGTTTGCTCTGCGCCATCAAGTTCAGCTTGGGCTTTTTGCAGTTGCGCTCTTTGCAAGCTGCAGTCAAAGCTCACCAGGGTTTGGCCGGCTCCAAAGCGCGCACCTTCCGCGACCGGCAGCGCGACGATTTTGGCGCCAATTTCTGAGGCGATGGTGGTGTAGCGACGGGGCAAAAGTTGCGCCCTGATTTCTTGTCGCTCAATGGCCGCTAAGCCAGAAGCTGTGGGAGCTGCCGAGGCTGCAGGTGTTTGCGAGGCAGGCACGCTGGGTTGAGCCTGGGCAAGCAAACTCATCCCTGCAAAAAGACCGGCAATCCAGAGGATGTGGCGCATGTTATTTGGTCTCGGGTTGGGCAGCAGTCAATGTCACCCAAGGATTGTTTTGCGCGCTGACTTGCTTGGTCAGCTCTGCCAGACTGAGTTCTCGGGTGCTGCCAATTTCAGGCTCCAAGCCGATGGTGGCCAGCAAACGACTCTCGGCGGCCTGCAGCTGGGCCAAGGCTTGGTAGCGGCGCAACAAGCTGAGGATGGCCGAGGTGTCGTTGCTCACACGCTCCAACTGGCTGACCGACTGCACCGATTGGCGCAAGGTGATTTGCTCAGCAATTTTTCGGTCGGTGTCAAAGATGGCCTCCGAACGACGGTACTGACTACGCGCTGTTTGAAGTTGCATGCGAGCCAAGTGCACCTGCGTCATCACCGCCAGCTGGGTAGCCAGGCGACGTTGATCGGCCAAACCCACACCCGCTTCAGCCAACTTGAGCTGTGTCGGGCCAGTCAGCAAATTGAAAATATTGAATGACATCTGAACGCCAGACTCCTGCCAATTGCGGTTGACCAAGTAGCTGTCGGAGTCGTATTTGACGGCGTAGTTGACCGACAAGTTGGGGTAGAGCTTGAGCATGGTGCGACGCACCTCCTCAGCCGCAATGCGCTTGTTGTAGTGCTGCTCGCGCAGGTCGGCGTTGTTGGCCAGTGCTGACTCTTCCAGCCGCTGCAATGGAATTTGTAGCACTGGAGCGAGATCCTGCGGGGCTGCTTCGGCGATTTGGAAGGGCTGGCCGATAGGCGCATTGATCAGCGAAGCCAACTCCACTTGCGCCGAGGCCAGCTCTTTGTCGATGCCTTCGAGCAAACGCAGGTTTTCTTGCAACTGGCGCTGGTAGCGCAGCGAGTCAAGCGGGTTACGCACACGCGAGGCCTCGACTTTGCGGGCGTCTTCCAAAGCCGCTTCGGCCATGACCACCGTTTTTTCGACCTCGCTGCGCAGCTTTTGGGCGCTGGCCGCACGCCAGTAAGAAGTGCGCACATCTTGCATCAGAAGGTGCATAGCCTTGCGCCGCTTTTCGGCTGCCACCAACACCCGGTCGGCCGCCTGGCGCGCGCCGTAGTAGCCCAAACCAAAGTCGAGCAGGTTCCAGCTGAAACCCAGCTCGTTCATCATGTGGGTGCGGTCTTGCGATACGAACGTTGATGGAGAAAGATCGCCGTTTGTCGAATTGCGGCTAAGGCTGATACGGTCGTTGTTGCGCCAGGCATACCCCGCCTGCGCCATGAATTTGGGCAGCATGTCGTATTTACTGACGTCAAGTTGGTTGAGCGCGAGCGCTTCTTCCATCATGCGTGTGCGACGCTCTAAGTTGTACTTCAGGGCACGGGCAATGGCCTCATCCAGGCTCAGTGCCCCCACGATGGGCTCGACATCTTTGCGGATGTCTTCAGCATCCGCTTTGGTTTCAATCGCGAGGTTGGGAGGGGCCAGCGGCACAGGTTGAATCGACGAGCAGGCGCCGACCAAAAGCGCCAAAGGTACAGCTGCCAACTTGAAAACACGGTTTGTATAGGTGGTGTGGTTCATGGGTGTCTTCTCTTGAGTCAATTAAAAATATCTACCGCGTGCCAAACCACGCCTAAGACCAGCAAGCAGCTCAGGCTGTGATACAGGCTTTTCCAGAAATTGGTCTGCGCCTGCGTTGAGAGCAGCTACGCGCTGGGACATGCCTGAGCGGGCACTCATGGCAAGGATCGTGAGTTGAGGCGCGCGCTTGCGTTGTGCCGTGCAAATCGCCAAACCGTCGGTGACTGGCAGGTCCAGATCGATGATCAGGGCGTCAAACTCAGCCTTGGCGTCTGTCAACTCCTGCAAGCTGCTGTAGGCGTGAACCTGTCCAACCTGGCTGAGGCGTAGCCCGTCCGTGAGCATGGCGCGCAAGCTGTCGTTGTGCGCCAGCACGGCAAGGTACGGGGTTTGAACACCTGACCCCGCCACCTCTGGTGGGGCTGCCATGGGCCGGTAACGTTTTCCAAACATGCGTTGTTCCAAAATTGTCAGCGGTATTTCGCTGACTTAGAACAAACTATATGGACTGATAAATTTGAAACCTACAAATGCTTACATTTACAGGGTATTTATCATTTATATTAACTGAAGACCACCGGTGAGTTGATAGCCAAAGCGTCGAACCGATTTAATGGTAGGTTCAGGCATACCCACTGAAACCATTTTTTTTCGAAGCCGTGCAATGCGGACTTCCAAGGCGCTTTTTGCCTCTTCGCTAGGGCTCATGTCCAGCAACTCCAGCAGTTGCCAATAAGCCAGTTGTTGCTGTGGTGCCATGCACAAGCTGCGCAATATCTTCATATCGGCTTCGGTCAATGCTTCTTGCCCCCCTGGGCCTTGAAGCTGCAGGGTCTGGCCATCGGCCAAAAAATTGGTTGGGGGTTTGACCAAGCGCCTGCCCAGGCTAGCAACTGCAGCTCCCAGCTCTTCGTTAGCCGTAGGTTTGGCCAGATAGATGTCCGCACCGCTATCGTAGCCTTGCACACGTTGCAACGCATGCGCACGCGCAGTTAGCATCACAATACCGATGCTTGGGCTTGCGCGACGAAGCCTCTGGCAAATAGACAAGCCGTCTTCGCCAGGCAGATTCAGATCAAGAACGAGGATGTCGCAGGGCCTTTGTGCCAGGCACTCGTCCAGAGACTCGCCATCAAACACACCCCGTACGTCATGCCCCAGATTTTGTAAAAAATCCACCGTGATGTCGCGCAGCACATCGTTGTCTTCAACCACCACAATGGACAAGGGCTTCATACAGGCAACCAAAGTTCAAACACCACATCTTGGGGGTCCAGGTCAGTACGGTAGCGTATCTCACCGCCTAAGCTTTGCGCCAAACCGGACACCAAGTACAAGCCCAAGCCAGAACCACTGCTACGGCGAGCGCCTTTGGAGCGGTAATATTTTTCAAACACCCGCTGCGGGTCGGGCTTGCCCGCTAGGCTAGGCTGGTTGCGAACCGTCACCAACACCCCCAAGCGTAGGTCGCGTTTGACCGCCGATAAGTCCATGTTGATCGGGGTTTGCGCAGGGGAGTATTTCAAAGCGTTGTCAAGCAAGTTAGACAGCACAGTTTTGATCAACAGTGGATCAGACTGCACCACAGGTAAAGCTTCTGTCACATTGAGCTCAACACGCTGGGGTCGCCCATGCTCAAGGATCGCCATGCGCGCCAGCTGCTCTACATCACACGCCATGTGTTGGAGCGTGGCTTCGCCCCGCTCCACTTGATCGGCCAGAACCGTGCGCTCGATCACCTGGTTGATGTCCAGCACAGCTTGACTGGCGTGCCCCACGCGTCGCTGCGCAGGCTCGCTGAGCGGGTCGGCTTTGAGGCTGTCCAGCACGAGACGAATCACAGACAAAGGCGTACGCAGCTCATGCACAAGCATGGCCAAAAATCTCTCCTTTTCATCCCGATCGATTTTGATGACCTCGTTGTCCTGCAACGATTTTTGAAACTCAAACTGCATCCGCAACGACGCCCTGAGGTCAAGAACACGTCGGTAGATCAGGGTAGATGCAAAGGCAAACGCCAAAATGAACGAATGAAAAACGGCGAAGTAAGGTGTGAAACGCCCAAAGTCTGTCACGCCGGTGAGCGGCAAAATCATGACCAAAACAGACAGGGTGCACAAACCCCCGATGGCCACCCCAAACT
>DKJZ01000098.1 GCA_002454975.1 Hylemonella sp. UBA6679 | reverse complement strand
GTGGCCCTGCAGCTCGGCGGCAGCGAGCCTACCGACCTGGCCAGCGCCGCCAAAGTGGGCGCGCAGTGGGGCTACGACGAGATCAACCTCAACTGTGGTTGCCCCAGCGAGCGGGTGCAGCGCGGTGCCTTTGGTGCCTGCTTGATGAACGAGCCCCGCTTGGTGGCCGACTGCGTCAAAGCCATGGTGGATGTGGTGAACGTGCCCGTGACCGTCAAGCACCGCATTGGCATCGACAAGGTGGAGAGCTACGGTTTTGTGCGCGACTTTGTGGGCACGGTGAGCCAGGCGGGTTGCAGCGTGTTCATCGTGCACGCGCGCAATGCCTGGCTCAAGGGGCTGAGCCCCAAGCAAAACCGCGAGGTGCCGCCGCTGCGTTACGAGGTGGTGGCGCAACTCAAACAAGACTTTCCGCAGCTCACCATCGCCATCAATGGCGGCATTGCCACCGACGACGTGGTGCACCAGCAGTTGCAGCTGCTCGACGGGGTCATGGTTGGGCGCGAGGCATACCACAACCCCTGGTGGCTGGCCTCGTGGGACCATTCGTTTTTTGGCTCGGCCAACCCTGCACTTGAGCGTGCAGAGATTGAGCTGGCCATGTGCGACTACATGGTGCGCGAGCAGGCACACGGCACGCCGTGGTCCAACATTGCGCGCCACATGCTGGGGCTCTACAACGGTTTGCCGGGCTCGCGCCGCTGGCGCCAGGTGTGGAGCGACCATCGCTTGCGCGACACGCCCCCGCATGAGGTCATGCGTTTGGCCCAAGCTGCCATGCAACAGGCCAGTGCATTGGGCACATCGGCCACGCTGAGCCAGCCTGACGCCCTGAGCACCACCTCGGCCCTGGATGCTTGAGGCGCAGCGTCAGCGCCTGGCGGTCTGGCTGGTCATGCTGGTGCCAGCGTTTTGGGCCATCAATTACGTGGTGGCGCGCAAAGCCCCCGGGGTGATTGAGCCCTACACCTTGGCGCTGGGGCGTTGGGCCTTCGCTGGCCTGGTGTTCAGCGTGATGGCCCGCACCGAGCTGTGGCAGCAGCGTGCGCAGCTCATGCGTGACTGGCCGCACCACCTGGGGCTGGGTTTTTTGGGCATGTTCATTTGTGGCGCTTGGGTGTATGAGGGCGCGCGCTCAACCGGGGCGATGAACATTGCGCTGATTTACGCCGCCGCGCCCGTGCTGATTTCTTTGGGCTCGGTGCTGTTTTTGCACGAGCACTTGCGCAAGCGCCAAATGCTGGGCGTGGCCCTGGCCTTGGGGGGCGTGGTGCACGTGGTGGTGCGGGGTGAGTGGCTGGCCCTGGGGCAGCTGGTGTTTGTGGTGGGCGACCTGTGGATCGTGGCCTGCACCATCGCCTGGGCGGCCTACGCCATGCTGCAGAAATACTGGCCCAGCCCGCTGTCTGCCACCGCGCGTTTGGCCTTGATTTGCTGGGGCGGTGTGGTCACCCTGGCGCCCCCCACGTTATGGGAGCTGCTGGTGGCCCCACCCATGGTGGCGGGCTGGTTGCCTTGGGGGTTGATGCTGGCCGCGGCGCTCGGGCCGGGGGTGGTGGCTTATTGGATTTACACCTGGGCGCAGCGCGTGCTCGGTGCCAGCCGAGTGGCGGTGGTGTTTTATTTGGGGCCGCTGTGGGCCGCGTTGGTGGCCTGGGGTGTGTTGGGCGAGCCACCGGGTTGGCACCATCTGGCCGGCGCGGCCTTGATCTTGCCAGGGGTGTTTTTGGTCACGCAAACGGCCAAAACCCCTTAGCTTGCGTTGGGTGCGGCTCTGGCCTATGCCGTGGTCCGTGGACTAGCTCGTTGATAGCGTGCTCTCTTTATGAGAGCAACAACGTCAGCTAGGCCGCGGCCTCAAGCCCATTTTTAAAGTGATCTTGCATGCGCCGGGTGGCCTGGGTGGCGTCGCGTTTAAGCAGGGCCTCGAGCACGGCGCGGTGTTCGGCCAAAGACTCGTCCATGCGGCCTTGCTTGAGCAAAGAGTTGTGGCGTGCCAGCTTCATGACCTTGCGCAGGTCGGCCACCATTTGGTTGCGCCAGCGGTTGTTGGCAATGTCGAGCAAGCGGGTGTGAAACGCCTCGTTGATGCGAAAAAACGCCTCGCGCTGGCCAGCAGCGGCTTCGAGTTCGGCGTGCAGGGCTTGTAATTCATGCAGCTGTGCGTCGGTGGCGCGCTTGGCCACCTCGCCGGCAGCGTCGCTCTCGAGCAGGCTCAGCAGGTGGTAAACATCGGCCAGGTCGCCGTCGGACACCTCGGTCACGTAGGCGCCGCGGCGCACTTTCATGGTCACCAAGCCCTCAGCGGCCAGCACCTTGAGCGCCTCGCGCAGAGGAGTGCGGCTGATGCCGTAGGCCTCGGCCAGGCGCATTTCGTCGATCCAGCTGCCGGGCTCGAGCTCGCGCTTGAAAATACGCTGGCGCAGCAACTCAGCCACTTCTTCATAAAGCGCGCGCGGGGCAAGAGACAAGGCAGACATGGGCGGATTGTAAGCTCGGTGGAATATTCTGAATCAATAATTATGAATGATGTAAACTTGATGTGCACTTGCAGCATGACCTTGAGACGCCTCGGGTTACCATGATTTGCATCAAGACACGCCGCGGAAAGCACCGCGGCCAGACACCGGTTTGAAGGAACACCCATGAGCGCCTCCGAATTTCAGCCCTCCACCCTCGAAGCCTGGCACAAGGCCGCGGCCAAATCGGCCCCGGGTGGCGATGTCAACGCCTTGAACTGGGTCACGCCCGACGGCATCAGCGTCAAGCCGCTTTACACCGCAGCCGACACCGCCAACTTGCCCCACGCCGACACACTGCCGGGCTTTGAGCCGTATTTGCGCGGCCCGCAAGCCACCATGTACGCGGTGCGCCCTTGGACGATTCGCCAGTACGCCGGCTTTTCTACCGCTGAAGAATCCAACGCGTTTTACCGCAAGGCCCTAGCGGCCGGCGGGCAGGGCGTGAGCGTGGCCTTCGACTTGGCCACCCACCGCGGCTACGACTCCGACCACCCGCGTGTGACGGGCGATGTGGGCAAAGCCGGCGTGGCCATCGACTCGGTCGAAGACATGAAGATTTTGTTCAACGAGATCCCGTTGGACAAGGTGTCGGTCTCCATGACCATGAACGGCGCGGTGTTGCCAGTCTTGGCGGGTTATGTGGTGGCGGCTGAAGAGCAGGGCGTGTCGCAAGACAAGCTCTCGGGCACCATCCAGAACGACATCCTCAAAGAGTTCATGGTGCGCAACACCTACATCTACCCGCCCGAGCCGAGCATGCGCATCATTGGCGACATCATCGAGTACACGAGCAAGAACATGCCCAAGTTCAACTCGATCTCGATCTCGGGCTACCACATGCAAGAAGCCGGGGCCAACCAGGCCCTGGAGATGGCCTTCACCCTGGCCGATGGCAAAGAGTATGTGAAGACCGCGATTGCCAAGGGCATGGACGTGGACGATTTCGCCGGCCGCCTGAGCTTTTTCTGGGCGGTGGGCATGAACTTCTATTTAGAGATTGCCAAGATGCGTGCCGCCCGCTTGCTGTGGTGCCGCATCATGAAGGGCTTCAACGCCAAGAACCCCAAGAGCCTGATGCTGCGCACCCACAGCCAGACCTCGGGCTGGTCGCTCACCGAGCAAGACCCCTACAACAACGTGGTGCGCACCACCATCGAGGCCATGGCCGCGGTGTTTGGCGGCACGCAAAGCTTGCACACCAACAGCTTTGACGAAGCCATCGCTTTGCCCACCGAGTTTTCATCGCGCATTGCGCGCAACACC
>DKJZ01000062.1 GCA_002454975.1 Hylemonella sp. UBA6679 | reverse complement strand
GACATAAGACAAATTGACGATGTTGCAATTTCGCGGCTACACTAACGTTTGAACCAGATGCTGTCAATCAGCTGTGACGCTAAAGAGTTGGTAACCGTCTGGTAACTCATCCAATCCCATCAAACTCTGGAGTTTTACTATGAGCAAAAAGCCCGTACGTGTTGCCGTGACAGGCGCCGCCGGCCAAATTGGTTACGCCCTGCTGTTCCGCATCGCCTCTGGCGAGATGCTGGGCAAAGACCAACCTGTGATTTTGCAATTGCTCGAAATCCCTGATGAAAAAGCCCAGAAAGCCCTCAAAGGCGTGATGATGGAGCTCGAAGACTGTGCCTTCCCGCTGCTCTCTGGCATGGAAGCCCACTCTGACGCCATGACGGCGTTCAAAGACACCGACTACGCTTTGCTCGTGGGCGCTCGCCCCCGCGGCCCTGGCATGGAGCGTGCCGACCTGTTGGCCGCCAACGCACAAATTTTCACCGCGCAGGGCAAGGCCTTGAACGCGGTGGCCTCGCGCAATGTCAAAGTGCTGGTGGTGGGTAACCCCGCCAACACCAACGCCTACATTGCCATGAAGAGCGCGCCCGATCTGCCACGCAAAAACTTCACCGCCATGCTGCGCCTGGACCACAACCGTGCGGCCAGCCAAATCGCTGCCAAAACCGGCAAGGCCGTGGCTGACATCCGCAAACTCGTGGTGTGGGGCAACCACTCGCCCACCATGTACGCTGACTACCGTTTCGCCACCATCAACGGCGAGAGCGTGGCGGCCATGATCAACGACCAGGTCTGGAACAAAGACACCTTCTTGCCAACCGTGGGCAAGCGCGGCGCGGCCATCATTGAAGCCCGTGGCCTGAGCTCGGCAGCTTCTGCGGCCAACGCGGCCATCGACCACATGCGCGACTGGGCCTTGGGCACCAACGGCGCCTGGGTCACCATGGGTATTCCTTCGGACGGCCAGTACGGTATCCCAGCCGATGTGATGTTTGGCTTCCCCGTCACCTGCGAAGGCGGCGAGTACAAGCTGGTCGAAGGCCTGGAGATCGACGCTTTCTCGCAAGAGTGCATCAACAAAACCCTGGCTGAGCTGCAGGGTGAGCAAGACGGCGTCAAGCACCTGCTCTGATCGCCATGGCGCATCCGCGTGACATTTTGCTGGGCGCACAGGCTGCGGGGTCGCAGATCCCCGTCTGTGACCATTACAGCGGCGTTGAAGTGCGGATGCGCAAAAGCCTGCAATTGCAGGCCGAGATGACCGAGGAGTTCGGGGCCTGCGTCTTTGACGTGACCCTGGACTGCGAAGACGGCGCCCCCGTGGGTGGTGAAGCCGAGCACGCCGCGCTGGTGGTGTCACTGGCGCAGGGTGCTGCAGCTAACGCCCGCGTGGCGGTGCGGGTCCACCCGGTGGACCACCCTGCGTTTGAGCAAGACATGGCCACCATCGCTGGCCAAGCCGGGCACAAGCTGTGCCACATCATGGTGCCCAAGGTGGAGTCGGTGGATGACGTGATCAAGGCCGAAAAAGCCTTGCAGGCCGCATCAGCTGGTCATTTGCCGCTACAAGTTTTGATAGAGTCGCCCGCGGCTGTGCACCGGGCGTTTGACATTGCTGCGCACCCGCGCGTGCAGTCCATGAGCTTTGGCCTGATGGATTTTGTCTCGGCCCATGGCGGGGCCATTCCGTCGTCAGGCATGAACAGCACGGGCCAGTTCACCCACCCGCTGGTGGTGCGCGCCAAGCTCGAGATTGCCTCGGCTTGCCATGCCCACGGTAAGGTGCCTTCGCATTGCGTGGTGACCGAATTTTCAAATGCGCAGGCCATGCAAGCCGCCGCCCTGCGGGCCAACCAAGAGCTGGGTTACACGCGGATGTGGAGCATCCACCCCAACCAGATTCGCCCCATCCTGGCGGCCATGGCGCCGACCGAAGAAGACATTGAGGTTGCTTCCAAAATCATAGCGGCCGCAGCAGCCGTGGATTGGGCGCCCATTTCTTTTGAGTCGCAATTGCACGACCGTGCAAGCTACCGTTATTTCTGGCAACTGCTTGAGCGGGCGCACCGCACAGGCTGTGTTTTGCCTGATGAAGGTCAGGTGTATTTTTCTTCGGTGGCTGGATGACTGATTTTTCATGTTTTTGCTTGGTCCGTGGTGCTGTGGCCGTCTCTCTGGCCTGCGCGCTTGCCACTGCTGGGGCGCAAACAAGCCTTAAGTCTGCTGATGCTGGTAAACCCAGCACGGCTGCCAAGCCCGCTGCCAAAGCAACCCCCAAGCCTGCAGCCAAGCCAGCCGCAACGCGCCGCGCAGACGCAGAGCCAGCCTTGAGCGCTTTGCAGCTTGAATTGGCCAAGCAGTTTTACGCAGGCTTTTTGCCCTGCGAGTTGGGCAAATTTGTCATCATCACGCCCGACGAGCGCAGCCCGGGCCACTTTGTGCTGAGCCACAAAGGCAACCAGTACCGCGTGGCGCCTGTTGAATCTCGCACCGGCACCCTGCGTATGGAAGACAACCGTGGCCACGCGGTGTGGATCCAGCTCTCCAACAAGTCCATGCTCATGGACCAAAAAGCCGGTGTGCGCTTGGCGGATGACTGCCAAAGCCCCGAGCAAGAAATTGTGGCTAACGCCTACAAAACCAACCCGCCCCAAGAGCTGCTCGACAGCCTCAGGCCCGGCACCATCGAGGCGCGTAACGCCGCCCAGCGCGCCGAGCCGCCGTTGGTCACGCCCATTGAGCGCCCTTTGGTCAACCCTTACTCACAAGCGCGTTAACAACGTCGCCGCCGATTTCGTTTTTTTAGGAGAAAGCACCATGTTGCAAGCTTACCGAGCCCACGTTGCAGAACGCGCCGCCCTGGGAATTCCCCCGCTGCCCCTCTCGGCCCAACAAACCAGCCAGCTCATTGAGCTGTTGAAAAACCCGCCCGCTGGCGAAGAGCAAACGCTGGTGGAGCTCATCACCCACCGCGTGCCCGCCGGTGTGGACGACGCTGCCAAAGTCAAAGCCAGCTATCTGGCCGCTGTGGCCCACGGTACAGAAACATGTTCCTTGATCAGCCGCGAAAAAGCCACCGAGCTTTTGGGCACCATGCTGGGCGGTTACAACCTGACCCCGCTGATTGACCTGCTCGACGACAGCGCCGTGGCCGCTGTGGCTGCCCAAGCCCTGAAGAAAACCCTGTTGATGTTCGACCAGTTCCACGACGTCAAAGACAAGGCCGACAAAGGCAATGCCCACGCCAAAGCCGTGATGCAAAGCTGGGCCGATGCCGAGTGGTTCACCAGCCGCCCCGAAGTCCCCCAGAGCATCACCCTGACCGTGCTCAAGGTCACAGGTGAGACCAACACCGACGACCTGTCGCCCGCACCCGATGCCTGGAGCCGCCCCGACATTCCGCTGCACGCCCTGGCCATGTTGAAAAACAAGCGCGACGGCATCACTCCCGAAGACGACGGCAAGCGCGGCCCGGTGAAGTTCATTGAAGACCTGCGCGCCAAAGGCAACCTCGTGGCCTATGTGGGCGACGTGGTGGGCACCGGTTCGAGCCGCAAGTCGGCCACCAACAGCGTGTTGTGGTTCACCGGCGAAGACATTCCTTTTGTGCCAAATAAGCGTTTTGGCGGTGTGTGCTTGGGCTCGAAAATCGCCCCGATTTTCTACAACACCATGGAAGACGCCGGCGCGCTGCCCATCGAGTTGGATGTGAGCCAGATGAACATGGGCGACACCATCGA
>DKJZ01000107.1 GCA_002454975.1 Hylemonella sp. UBA6679 | reverse complement strand
CACGCGGAAGGACATGCCGGTGAGCTTTTTGTTGAGCTCAGGAATCACCACGCCCACGGCCTTGGCAGCACCGGTGCTGGAGGGGATGATGTTTTCCAGAATGCCGCGGCCGCCGCGCCAGTCTTTGTTGGAGGGGCCGTCCACGGTTTTTTGCGTGGCGGTGGCGGCGTGCACGGTGGTCATCAGGCCGCGCTTGATGCCCCACTTGTCGTGCACCACTTTGGCCAAAGGTGCCAAGCAGTTGGTGGTGCAAGAGGCGTTGGAGATGATGGCCTCGCCCTTGTAGGTGGTGTGGTTCACGCCAAACACAAACATGGGGGTGTCGTCTTTGGAAGGGGCCGACAAGATGACTTTCTTGGCGCCCGCATCCAGGTGTTTTTGCGCGGTGGCTTTGTCCAAGAAGAGGCCGGTGGATTCGATCACCACATCCGCACCGACCTCGTTCCATTTCAGGTTGGCGGGGTCACGCTCTTGGGTCAGGCGGATTTTTTTGCCGTTGATGACCAGGGTGTTGCCCTCCACAGCCACGTCGCCCTTGAAGCGGCCGTGCACGCTGTCGTACTGCAGCATGTAAGCGAGGTAGTCGGGCTCGAGCAAGTCGTTGATGGCCACGATCTCGATGTCGCTGAAATTCTGGATGGCCGAGCGCAGCACATTGCGGCCGATGCGGCCAAAACCGTTGATACCTACTTTGATGGTCATGGTGAATCCTTAAAAAACAAGATTGTGAAACTCTGGCCTGACGTGGCGCTTAAATCGGGTCGATCCAAGCCACGGCAGGCATGTCAATTCAGCGTTTGCGCAGCACCGCACGCACGGTGTTAGCCACGTTATCGGGCGTGAAGCCGAAATGCTTGAACAGCACCGGCGCGGGCGCCGATTCGCCGTAGGTGTCGATGCCCACCACCGCGGCGCAGCCGTACTTCCACCAGCCGTCGGTCGAGCCCATTTCTACCGCCACGCGGGGCAGCTTGGCGGGCAAGACCGCGGTTTTGTAGGCCACGGTTTGATGGTCAAACGTGGTGGTAGACGGCATAGACACGACCCGTACAGCTATCTTTTGTGTAGCAAGCAGTTCTTGCGCTTTCAAAGCCAGCTGCACTTCCGAGCCGGTGGCGATGATGACGGCTTGCGCGGCTTTTTTCAGGCCCACATCGGCGGGCTCAGACAACACATACGCACCACGGCTGATGTCGCCCAGGTCGCGCTTGGGCGCGTAGGGCAGGTTTTGGCGGCTGAGCAAGAGCGCGGTGGGCTTGTTTTTGTTTTGCAAAGCCACGGCCCAGGCCACGGTGGTCTCGGCCGTGTCGGCGGGGCGCCAAACGTCAAGGTTGGGAATCAAACGCAGGCTCGCACCGTGCTCGATGGACTGGTGCGTGGGGCCGTCTTCACCCAGGCCGATGGAGTCGTGGGTGAACACATGGATGACGCGCTGCTTCATGAGCGCGGCCATGCGGATGGCGTTGCGCGAGTAGTCGCTGAAGGTCAGGAAGGTGCCGCCGTAGGGGATGAAGCCGCCGTGCAGCGCCACGCCGTTCATGATGGCGGCCATGCCGAATTCGCGCACACCGTAGTTGATGTGGCGGCCTGTCTTGCCTTCTTCGGTCTTCACCACCGCACCGTTCACATCCACACGCAGCGCAGGCGTGCTCTTGGTGTTGGTGAGGTTCGAGCCGGTCAAGTCAGCGCTGCCGCCCAGCAACTCGGGCAGGGCTGCGGTGAAGGCTTCCAGGGCCAATTGGCTTGCCTTCCGGCTGGCCACGGTCTCGGCCTTGGTGTGGGCGGCCACGGCCGCGTCCACCGCCACTTGCGCGAACTGCTTGGGCAGGTCGCCAGCCATGCGGCGCACAAACTCGGCGGCCAGCTCGGGGTGCGCGGCTTGATAAGCGGCAAACGCGGTGTTCCACGCGGCTTCTTGCGCAGCACCTGCGGCGTGGCTGTTCCAGGCTTGGGCCACGTCAGCGGGAATGACAAAAGGCTCGTGCGCCCAGCCCAAGGCTTCGCGGGTGAGCTTGATTTCCTCGCCGCCCAGGGGCTCGCCGTGGGCTTTGGCGGTGTTGGCGCGGTTGGGGCTGCCTTTGCCAATGGAGGTTTTGCACACAATCAGCGTGGGCTTGGTGGCTGAAGTTTTGGCCTTGGCAATGGCGGCTGAGACTGCAGCGGCATCGTGGCCGTCGGCGCTCAGCACGTTCCAGCCATAGGCTTCAAAACGGCGGGGGGTGTCGTCCACAAACCAGGGGGCCACTTGGCCGTCGATCGAGATGCCGTTGTCGTCGTACAAGGCCACCAGTTTGTTGAGCTTCCAGGCGCCAGCCAGGGCGCAGGCCTCGTGGCTGATGCCTTCCATCAGGCAGCCGTCACCCAGGAACACATAGGTGTGGTGGTTCACCACGGCGTGGCCGGGGCGGTTGAACTCGGCGGCCAGCAGCTTCTCGGCCAGCGCCATGCCCACCGCGTTGGTGATGCCCTGGCCCAGCGGACCGGTGGTGGTTTCGATGCCTGGGGTCACGCCCACTTCGGGGTGACCCGCGGTTTTGGAGTGCAGCTGGCGGAAGTTTTTCAACTCGGCCATGGGCAGGTCGTAGCCGCTCAGGTGCAAGAGCGCGTAAATGAGCATGGAGGCGTGGCCGTTGGAGAGCACGAAACGGTCGCGGTTGGCCCAGTGTGGGTTGCGCGGGTTGTGCTGCAGGTGGCCAGCCAGGCCAGCGGTGCTCGGACCCCACAGGGCCACGGCCATGTCAGCCATGCCCATGGGGGCGCCGGGGTGGCCGGAGTTGGCTTGCTGGACGGCGTCCATGGCCAGGGCGCGGATGGCATTGGCCATGTCATGAACTGGGGGGGTATTGGCCATGCGTCGACTCCGAGTGGGTGAAAACCCGCTATTTTAAGGTGCTCAGGCGCGTGCTGAGCGCCGCGGCCTGTCACTTGCAGGATCAGCTGGCGCGCTTGGGCATCGTCTAAAGTGGCGGGGTGAACGCTGCAACTCCTCCACACATCAACGCTGTGATCTTGGCCGCCGGGCGCGGCGAGCGCATGCGCCCGCTGACCGACACCACGCCCAAACCTTTGCTGCAGGTGCATGGCCAACCCTTGCTGCGTTGGCATGTGGAGGCCTTGGCGAGTGCGGGCTTCACGCAACTGCACATCAACACCGCCTGGCTGGGTGAGCAAATTCCAAGCTATTTTGGCCTGCAGCCCACGTCGTTGTTGGGTGTGCCGCTACAAATTTCATACTCGCATGAAGGTGTGGATTTTGGTGGCGCCCTGGAAACCGCCGGCGGCATTGCGCGCTTGTTGCCTCACCTGAGCGATGTGTTTTGGGTGCTGGCTGGTGATGTGTACGTGCCAGGCTTCAGCTTCCAAGCCGAGACGGTGGACGCCTTTACGCAAAGCAACAATCTGGCGCATGTGTTTTTGGTGCCCAACCCAGCGCACAACCTCAAAGGCGACTTTGGTTTGGGTGTGCCCCATGCAAGAGATGGCGACCTAAGCAGAGTTCAAGCCTGCCTGAACTTGCCCCCCGAGCACCCTGGCCCGCGCTACACCTACAGCACCATCGGCCTGTACAAACGCGCGTTGTTCGAGGCGCCCTGGTGCGACATCCCTGCGGGCAACCCGCAGGGCGTCAAAGCTGCCTTGGCGCCGCTCTTGCGCCGCGCCATGGACGCCGGCCTGGTGAGTGCTGAGCTCTACACCGGCGCCTGGACCGATGTGGGCACGCCTGAGCGACTCGCGCAGCTCAACGCAGCAACCTTGCCAAGATTAAACCAAGGCACAGGCACAGCAGCTTAAAACCCACACAGCCGCCACCACACAGACAGCACCGATCTCAACGCGCTAAGCTCTGCACATGCAAGCCATCATCACGCCCCCTGTCGACCTGTACGCCCAACGCCGCGCTGCCCTGGCCCGCCAACTCGGGGCCGATGGCATCGCGCTTTTGCCCACCGCGCCTGAGCGCGCGCGCAACCGCGACAGCGACTTCCCTTACCGGCACGACAGTTATTTTTATTACCTCACCGGTTTTACCGAGCCCAACGCTTGGCTGCTGATCGACGGCCAGGGCCGCACCACGCTCTTGTGCCAACCCAAAGACCTGGAGCGCGAAATTTGGGACGGCATCCGCCTGGGCCCCCAAGCCGCGCCTGAGGCCCTGGGTGTGGACCAAGCGTTTTCTGTGGACGAGATCGACCAGCACCTGCCCAAGCTGCTGGAAAACCGCCGCACCGTGTGGTACCCCTTTGCCACGCACACCGGCCTGGAAACCCAGGTGGATGGCTGGCTGCAACAAGTGCGCGCCCGCGTGCGTTTTGGCGCCCAATGCCCCGACCGCCAGCAAGACCTGTGCGGCCTGTTGGACGAGATGCGCTTGGTCAAAGACGCGCACGAGCAAGCGGTGATGCGCCGCGCCGCGCACATCAGCGCGCGCGGCCATGTGCGTGCCATGCAGTTGAGCGCCCAGCGTCTGCGCGAAGGCGCCGATGTGCGCGAGTACCACCTGGACGCCGAGCTGCTGCACGAGTTCCGCCTGCACGGCTCGCAGTTCAGCGCTTATAGCTCCATCGTGGCTGCCGGCGCCAACGCTTGCGTGTTGCATTACCGGGCCGATGCCGCGCCCATCCGCAGCGGCGATTTGGTGTTGATCGACGCAGGTTGCGAGCTTGATGGCTATGCCAGCGACATCACCCGCACCTTCCCGGCCAACGGGCGTTTCACCGGGCCGCAGCGCGCGCTCTACGACATCGTGCTGGCCAGCCAAGAAGCGGCGGTGGCCGCCACCCAAGCCGGTGCGCGCTTCACCGACCCGCACGAGGCCAGTGTGAAGGTGTTGGCCCAAGGCATGCTGGACGTGGGCCTGCTGGACAAAAACAAGGTGGGCACGCTCGACGATGTGATCGCCAACCGCAGCTACTTTGCGTTTTACATGCACCGCACCAGCCACTGGCTGGGCATGGACGTGCACGACTGCGGCAGCTACGTGGAACCTGGCGACACCAGCGTGACCGAGCGCACCGACCCGCTCTCCGGCGAGGTCATCAAAAACCGCCCCAGCCGCGTGCTGCGCCCCGGCATGGTGCTCACGATTGAACCGGGCATTTACGTGCGCCCGGGCGAGGGCGTGCCCGAGCAGTTCCATGGCATCGGCATTCGCATCGAGGACGATGCGATCGTGACCGAGACCGGTTGCGAGCTCATCACCCGCGATGTGCCGGTGAAGGCCG
Source organism: Hylemonella sp. UBA6679 (assembly GCA_002454975.1). Taxonomy (GTDB): domain Bacteria; phylum Pseudomonadota; class Gammaproteobacteria; order Burkholderiales; family Burkholderiaceae_C; genus Hylemonella. The sequence goes on along the minus strand of DKJZ01000107.1, from coordinate 6,973 downwards.
ATGAGATTGAAGCGCTGATGCGCGGCTAAGTCACCATGACAACGGGCCTGCATCCCGCTTGCCTCGTCATGGGGGCCAGGCCATGAAACTTCTCAGCGTCAACGTCGGCCAGGTGCGCAAGCTGCGTGTGGGCGAGCGCCAGCTGCCCAGCGCGATTGGCAAGCAAACGGTGTCTGGTGCCGTGGCCGTGGGCAAGCTTGGTTTACAAGGCGACACCCAAGCGGATGACAGCGTGCACGGTGGCTTGAGCAAAGCCGTGTACGCCTACCCTTTGGAGCATTACCCCTTCTGGCAGCAGCAGCGCCGCGACCACGGCGTGAGCCTGTTTGACGAAGACCTGCCACACGGCTTCATGGGCGAAAACCTGACCATCGCCGGCCTGTTGGAGCAGGACGTGTGGGCAGGTGACGAGCTGCATTTCCCCGACTGCGTGCTGCGCGTGACCGAGGCCCGTTCGCCTTGCGGCAAGTTTGCCGCCGTCATGGGCTTTGCAGGCGCACCCAAGGCCATGTTTGAGGGCAACACCTGCGGCTTTTACTTGGCGGTGGACGTGCCTGGCACCTTGCAAGCCGGGCAAAGCTTCACCCTCAAACCCGGCAGCCGCTCGGTGAGCATCGCCACCTCTTTGCAGGCCAAGCGCTACAAGCATGTGCGGTGAACCTGTGCTTTGAACTTTCCGCAGAACTTTGACGCCGAAATTGGGCGTTGAAATTGGGCCCTGGACTTAGGGGTTGCGTGCGCGCCAACTGGGCTATGGGGCCCATAGCAATTTAGAGGCTATCAATCGCTTAGCAAGTCTCAATTGGCCTTTTTAATTGACGGGCCCTACCATTCGTCCTGTGTTGATGCATTTCATCAATGTTTACAGGAGTTCACCATGACCACCCAACGCCCCGAGATCAAAACCCTGGCCAATTTGGAAGCTGCGTTTGCCGGCGAGTCCATGGCCCACATCAAGTACCGCTACTTCGCAAAAATCGCCCGCGAGATGGGTGACGAGGCCACGGCCCTGACCTTTGAGGCCACCGCCGACCAAGAAGTCATGCACGCCTTTGGCCACCTCGATTTGCTCTACCCCAAGGCCACGCTCACCCCGGCCAAAGCTTTGCAAATCGCGATCGACGGCGAAACCTACGAATACACCGAGATGTACCCCAAGTTCCGCGACACCGCGCAAGCCGAGGGTAACGCCGCGGCCGTGGCCGAGATGGACGAGCAAATCGCCGAGAGCCGTGAACACGCGGCACAATTCAAAGCCACGCTGGACAAAGCCCAGAAACGCTTTGCCGCCTTGGCCAAGGTGGAAGAGCGCCATGCCAAACATTACCAAGCGCAGTTGGACGCACTGCAGGCTTAAGGGTTAAGGCTTGAAGCCTGAGCTGCAAAGCCCCAAGCCTTCCTGCCTGAGCTTGCAATGAGTGTTGTCACAACAGCTCGTCAAGGCAGATTGCTACGTTATTCATAGCGCACTGAGCCCACGATATAAGGCTCTAACGCTGGTTATCAAAGAAAGAACACCATGAAAAGTTACATCTGTATTGTTTGCGGTTTTGTGTATGACGAGGCCGCTGGCCGCCCCGAAGACGGCATTGCCGCTGGCACCGCTTGGGCCGACGTGCCCGAGAGCTGGGCCTGCCCAGACTGTGGCGTGGCCAAGTCTGATTTTGAAATTGTGGAGGTTTGAACCATGAGCGCACCGTCTTCTATCGTCATCATCGGCAGCGGCTTGGCAGGCTGGACAACGGTGCGCGAGTTTCGCAAGCTCGACAAAACCACCCCCATCGTGATGTTCACCACCGACAACGGTGACTTTTATGCCAAGCCCTCGCTGTCCAACGCTTTGAGCGACCAGCGCAGCCCCGCGCAGTTGGTAACCACGCCGGCGGCAAAAATGGCCGAAACGCAAAACGTCACCCTGCACGCCCACACCCCCGTGCGCAGCATCGACACCGCCGCCAAAACCGTCACCACCGATGCCGGTGTGACACCCTACAGCCGCCTGGTGCTGGCCACCGGCGCGCAGCAAATCAAACTGCCGCTGCAAGGCAACGCTGTGGCTGAGGTGCTGAGCGTGAATTCGCTGGCTGACTTTGCGGTGTTTCATGAGCGCTTGTTAGGCGCCGCCGCTGATGCGCCGAAAAAGCACGTGCTCATCATGGGCGCGGGCTTGATCGGGTGCGAGTTCGCCAACGACCTGGCCGCCACCGGCCACACCGTGCGCGTGGTGGACCTCAGCCCCCGCCCCCTGGCCGCCTTGCTGCCAGCCGATGCCAGCGAGCAACTGCAAGCGGCTTTGAGCGGCCTGGGCGTGCAGTGGCACTTTGGTACCAGCGTGCAAAGCATTGACCGCGAAGGCGCGGCGCTGCAAGTCACCCTGGCCAATGGCGACAAAGTGCAAGCCGACCTGGTGCTCAGCGCCGTGGGCTTGCGCGCAGACACCGCACTGGCGCACGCCGCAGGCATTACCTGCGAGCGCGGTGTGTTGGCCGATGAGCTGCTGCAAACCAATGTGGTCGATGTGTACAGCGTAGGCGACGGTACGGCTTACGCCAGCGCGCAGGGCCGCACCCTGCCGTATGTCATGCCCATCATGCAAGCCGCGCGCACGCTCGCGGGTGTGTTGGCTGGGCAGCCCAAACCCTTGGTGTTCCCGCTCATGCCCGTGGGCATCAAAACACCCATCTACCCGCTGGTGGTGGCCTTGCCCGCACCGGGCACACCGGGCGCGTGGGTGCTTGCCGAAGAGGGCGTGTGGCAGTTCAAAGATGGCGAGGTGCAACGCGGCTTTGTGCTGTCGGGCGCGCAAACCAAGCGGCGTGCCGAACAAAGCCAACTCACGCAGGCTTGAACCCACCAGGCGCTTTAGCTACAGAGGCTTAACTAATCGCTATTCAGTTCGGGCTGATTTAACTGTTTAAGTCATGACCGGAGGGTTCAGACCGGTGGGCTCGCCCTACAATGCTTACACAAGCTGACGAGTAATGCGACCGGCGCCTGATCAGACATCCCGTCTGTGCGCCACCCGCACGGAGAACAACGATGGCCACTGACAAGCAAGAACAAAAGCGCATCGAGTTGCGCAAAGCAGCCCTGGAATACCACCAGTTTCCCACCCCCGGCAAAATCGAGATCGCAGCGACCAAGCAGCTGATCAACCAGCGCGACTTGGCCCTGGCCTACTCGCCCGGCGTGGCCGCACCCTGCGAAGAAATCGTCAAAGACCCCAACAACGCCTTCAAATACACCAGCCGCGGCAACCTGGTGGCGGTGATCACCAACGGCACCGCCGTGCTGGGCCTGGGTGACATTGGCCCGCTGGCGGCCAAGCCGGTGATGGAAGGCAAGGGCGTGCTGTTCAAGAAGTTTGCGGGCATCGATGTGTTTGACATCGAGATCAACGAAAAGCACGACCTGGACAAGCTCGTCGACATCATTGCCGCGCTCGAGCCCACCTTCGGGGGCATCAACCTCGAAGACATCAAGGCGCCTGACTGCTTCTACATCGAGCGCAAGCTGCGCGAGCGCATGAAGATCCCGGTCTTCCACGACGACCAACACGGCACCGCGATTGTGGTGGCCGCCGGTTTGATCAACGGCCTGAAGGTGGTGGGCAAAGATCTGAAAAACGTCAAGCTCGTGACCTCGGGTGCCGGTGCTGCCGCTTTGGCCTGCCTGGGCCTGCTGGTGAAGATGGGCATGCCCCGCGAAAACATTTTCGTGACCGACCTGGCCGGCGTCGTGTATGAGGGCCGCACCGAGCTGATGGACGACGACAAGCGCCAGTTCATGCAAAAAACCAGCGCGCGCACCCTGAGCGAAGTGGTTGAAGGCGCTGATATTTTCCTGGGCCTCTCGGCCGGTGGCGTGCTCAAGCAAGACATGGTCAAGCGCATGGCGCCCAAGCCCATCATCTTTGCGCTGGCCAACCCCAACCCCGAGATCGACCCCGAAGACGTCAAAGCCGTGCGCGACGACGTCATCATGGCCACGGGCCGCACCGACTACCCCAACCAGGTCAACAACGTCCTGTGCTTCCCCTACATCTTCCGTGGCGCACTTGACGCTGGGGCTTCGACCATCACCGACGAGATGGAAATCGCCGCCGTGTACGCCATGGCCGAGCTGGCCCAGGCCGAGCAAAGCGATGTGGTGGCCGCAGCCTACGCCGGCGAAAAACTGGCGTTTGGCCCTGAGTACCTGATTCCCAAGCCGTTCGATCCGCGCTTGATGATCAAAATCGCCCCGGCCGTGGCCCAAGCCGCCGCCGACAGCGGTGTGGCCCAGCGCCCCATCAAAGACATGGACGCCTACCGCGAGCAGCTGCAAAGCTTTGTCTACGCCTCGGGCACCATGATGAAGCCCATCTACACCGCGGCCAAGAAAGCCCTGAAAAAGCGCGTGGCCTACGCCGAAGGTGAAGACGAGCGCGTGCTGCGCGCCACCCAAATCGTGGTGGACGAAGGCTTGGCCCGCCCAACGCTGATTGGTCGCCCTGCGGTGATTGCGCAGCGCGTTGAAAAATTCGGTCTGCGCCTCAAAGAAGGGCAAGACTACGATGTGGTCAACGTCGAGCAAGACGAGCGTTACCGCGATTTCTGGCAGAGCTACCACCGCATGACCGAGCGCAAGGGCGTGACCGTGCAGATGGCCAAAATCGAGATGCGCCGCCGCCTCTCCCTCATTGGCGCGATGATGCTGGGCAAAGGCTATGTGGACGGCCTGATTTGCGGCACCTGGGGCAACACCCAGCTGCACCTGCAGTACATGGAGCAGGTCATTGGCAAGCGTTCCGGCGTGGCGACTTATGCTTGCATGAACGGCCTGCTGCTGCCCGACCGCCAGGTGTTCTTGGTGGACACGCACGTGAACTATGACCCCACCGCCTCCGAGCTGTGCGAGATCACCATCATGGCGGCCCAAGAAATGGTGCGTTTTGGTCTCAAGCCCAAAGCGGCCCTGCTGTCGCACTCCAATTTTGGTAGCAGCAACCAGCCCAGCGCCATCAAAATGCGCGACACCTTGGCGCTGTTGCAAGCCCAAGCACCCTGGCTGGAAGTGGACGGCGAAATGCACGGCGACCTGGCGCTGGACGCTACCGCCCGTGCAGCCATCATGCCCAACAGCAGCCTGACAGGCTCGGCCAACTTGCTCGTGTTCCCCAACATGGACGCGGCCAACATTGCCTACAACCTGCTCAAAACCGCAGCAGGCGGCAACATTGCCGTGGGCCCGATCCTGCTGGGTGCGGCCAAACCCGTGCATATCCTGACGCCGAGCGCGACTGTGCGACGCATCGTCAACATGACTGCGCTGACCGTTGCCGACGCCAACGCGGCGCGCTAAGGATTTGCGCGCAGGTTAGCGCCCACTTCACCTTCATCCAGGCTGGTATTTTTAGCATTTAGGCTGCCCAAAGATTGGGCAGTCACTTGCTTTTTTCTTTCAAATCGGTGACACTTACAGCCTTGATGTCTCGGGTTAACCCGTAGGTTTTGTGGCTCTGTAATTGGCTGAAAGTCATGTGGCAACACCGGAATGTCAAGCTGTGGTTAGCGGGTCTGGCACTGGCCCTAGGTTGCACCCATATGGTGCAAGCACGTGGCCCGGAGGTCGCGCTCACCCAGGACACCATCACGGTAGCTCAGCTACCCCGGCAAGGCATGGAGACGTACCGGCTGATTCAATCGGGCGGGCCGTTTCCGTATGAGAAAGATGGCACGGTGTTTGGCAACCGCGAGCGACAGCTCCCGGCACAGCCCCGCGGTTTTTACCGTGAGTACACCGTGGCCACGCCAGGCGCCCGAGACCGGGGGACACGACGAATTGTTTGCGGCGGACCTGCCAAGGTTCCCGAGGTTTGTTTTTACACGGCCGATCATTACGCGAGTTTTCGCCGGATCGTGCCTTAAGAGTTTGATGACTTTTTGAAAGAGACGCGGGGATGGACATGCCACTTCGTAATGTGAGAACCAACATCGTTCAGTCGATTCGTGCCTTCCGGGTACAGGATCTGCAGGACGCTGCCCAGGGCCTGGGTCACCATTTTTTATACGCCAACCTGGCCAACGCACAGTCCAAACAAGACGTGCTTGACCTGATTGCCCAGCAGTTCATGCTGGCCGTCAACGTGGGTAAAAACTTCGACGCCTTGTACGACGTCATGACCGACCCACTGCACAAATCGGGCCCGCAGCCCGGCTTCATCGCCGTGCTCGAGCACATCCCGGCCAACGCCAAATTCGACAAAGAAGCCCGCGAGCAGCTGCTCGACATCTTCCGCGACGCCGCAGATTACTGGGGGGACCGAAAGATACCCTTCAGGTGTTTCTATTCTTTTCAGTAGCCCGTTCTGCACAAACCAGCCAAGCAGAACGGGCGATTGAGGCTAGCGCAGAGGGCACCCTGGCCCCTGCCACCGAAGAAATTGTGGACGAAACTGGCGAGAAAATGCCGACCGATAAATTGCTCGACGTCTCGCCCCTGGCGCTGCGCATGAGCAGCCCCTTCAATGCAGGGTATTGGTTAACGGCAGCTTGAGCCGCCTCGCTGTCCGCAACAGAGGTGCCGGTCGTGAGACCTGCACCTTTTTTATTTTTTCTGCGCCAGCGCCACGTACTCTTGCACCGACACCTCTTCGGCGCGGCGCTGCACATCAAACACCACATCCAGGCCCTGGGTCTCGATCCAGCGGCCCAGGGTGTGGCGCAAGATTTTTCGGCGCTGGCTGAAGGCCACTTGCACCAGTTCTTGCAAGCGCGTCACATCAAGTTGCGGTGGTGCCTCCAGCGGCACCATGCGCACCACGGCGCTGTCCACGCGCGGCGGTGGGTCGAAACTCTCAGGCGGCACAAACAGCACGTTCTCCATGGCGTAACGCCACTGCAGCATCACACTCAAGCGGCCGTAGTCGCTGGTGGCGGGCTTGGCCACCATGCGGTCGATCACCTCTTTTTGCAGCATGAAGTGCTGGTCT
>DKJZ01000086.1 GCA_002454975.1 Hylemonella sp. UBA6679 | reverse complement strand
CGAGGTGCGCCGCATGATGCTCGAGCACCACGCGCGCTACCTGCCGGTCATGCAAGACCACATGCTCATGGGCGTGATCAGCTTTTACGACGTGGCCAAGGCGGTGGTGGACAGCCAGAACTTTGAAAACAAGATGCTCAAGGCCTACATCCGCGACTGGCCCGAGGGCGAAGAGCCCAACAAAACCTGAGGCCGCTGCCCACCTGGCGCGCTCAGGGATAATCACGTCATGAGCGGCAACACCTTCGGACATACTTTTTGCGTCACCAACTTTGGTGAATCCCACGGCCCGGCCATCGGCTGCGTGATCGACGGCTGCCCGCCCGGCATGGCCTTGAGCGAGGCCGACATCCAGCCCGACCTGGACCGTCGCCGCCCTGGCACCAGCCGCTTTGTCACCCAGCGCAACGAGCCTGACCAGGTGCAAATTTTGAGTGGGGTATACGAGGGCAAGACCACCGGCACCCCCATTGCGCTCTTGATCCAGAACACCGACCAGCGCTCCAAAGACTACGGCAACATCCTGCAGTCGTTCCGCCCTGGGCACGCCGACTACAGCTACTGGCACAAGTACGGCATACGCGACCCACGTGGTGGCGGTCGCTCATCCGCCCGTCTGACTGCGCCCATGGTGGCCGCCGGTGCAGTTGCCAAGAAGTGGCTGGCTGAAACCTACGGCACCGTGTTTCGCGGTTGCATGACCCAAATTGGCGAGGTGCCCATTGGTTTTGAGTCGTGGGCGCATGTGCACGAGAACCCGTTTTTTGCGCCACTTGCTGACACCTCGGCCCTGGAGACCTACATGGACGCGCTGCGAAAAAGCGGCGACTCTTGCGGCGCGAAAATTCGCGTCACAGCCAGCGGCATGCCCGTGGGTTTGGGTGAGCCTTTGTTTGACAAGTTGGATGCCGACATTGCTTTTGCCATGATGGGCATCAACGCGGTCAAGGGCGTGGAAATTGGCGCGGGTTTTGCCAGCGTGGCGCACCGCGGCAGCATGCACGGCGACGGCTTGAGCCCGCAGGGCTTTGCCGCCAACAACGCTGGCGGTGTGTTGGGCGGCATCAGCACCGGGCAAGATCTGGAGGTGAGCATTGCCATCAAGCCCACCAGCTCGATTTTGATTCCGCGCGACACCATCAACACCGCAGGCGAGGCCGCAGAGGTCATCACCAAAGGCCGGCACGACCCCTGTGTGGGCATCCGCGCCACGCCGATTGCCGAGGCCATGTTGGCCCTGGTGGTGATGGACCATGCCTTGCGCCACCGCGCCCAGTGCGGTGATGTGCAGGTCAACCCGGGGCCCATCCCTGGTCAGATGCCAGGTCATCATCCGGGTCAGATGCCCGCCTAAGCGCAGACCCCACCAGAATTTTCCGCCCAAGCACGGGCACTTGATAGGAGACCGCCATGCCCACCATCCACGTTCAAATGTTTGAAGGCCGCACGCTCGAGCAAAAGCGTGAATTTGCCAAAGCCCTGACCGAAGCCGCTGTCAAAACCATTGGCTCCAAGCCCGAGTCGGTCGACATCATCTTCACCGATGTGAAGAAAACCGATTGGGCCAGCGGCGGCGTGCTGTGGAGCGACAAGGCTTGAGGGCAGACAGCCCGCGTCAGCTTTACCCCTTTGCCGCGCTCTCGGCGGCTTACTTCGCGCACATCGGGTTTTTCAACCCTTACCTGCCGCTTTGGCTCAAAGAGGCGGGCTACGGCTTGCTGGCTATCAGCCTGCAGACCTCGGTGCAGTCGCTCACCCGCTTGGTGGCACCTTACGGCTGGGGCTGGTTGAGCGACCACACCGGCGAGCGGGTGAAGCTGCTGCGTTTTTGTGCCACCACAGCCATGCTGGTTTCAGCGGCTTTATGGCTCAACCTTGGCTTTGCCGCGCTGGCGCTTGTGTTGCTGCTCATGTTTTTGAACACCAGCGCCATGATGCCCATGCGCGAGGCGTCCATGGCGCACCTGGTCAGCCAGAACGGTAACTTCGACCCCAAGCGCTACGGCCGCGTGCGTTTGTGGGGGTCGATTGGCTTTTTGGTCACGGTGTTTGCTGCTGGCGCTTGGTTTGAGCACTTCGGCCTGGTGCACTTCCCGGCCTGGACGGTGGCCTCGTTGGCTCTGGTGGTGCTCAGTGTTTGGCTCTTGCCCGATGTGAAAGAAACCCACGCCCAACACGCGCAAGCCTTGCCCGTGTGGCCAGTTTTGCGGCAACCCCGTGTGCGTTGGTTTTTTCTGGCGCTGTTTTTCCATGTGTTTGCCCACATGGGCATTTACATTTTTTTCTCGCTCTACCTTGACGAGTTGGGTTACAGCAAAACCATGATTGGTCTGCTCTGGGCCGTCTCGGTGTTGGTGGAAATTGCTTGGTTTTTCTCGCAAAGCCGCTGGTTGGCATGGCTCAGCCCTCGCGCTTGGCTGCTGTTGTGTGCTGGGGTGATGGTGCTGCGCATGGGCATCACCGCCAGCGCAGCCCAAAGCCTGGCTTGGTTGCTGTTGGCCCAGGCCCTGCACGCCATCACCTTTGCAGCCCACCATTCGGTGTGCATTGCCCTGATCTCTGAGATGTTTCCTGGCCGCTTGCGCGGGCGCGGGCAAGCCCTTTTCACGGTGCTGGGCTATGGCCTGCCCGGGGTGCTGGGTGGTTTGCTCGGCGGCGTTTTGAGCGCGCAGTTTGGCCTGATCAGTGTGTTCTGGGCCGCGTGTGCCTGCTCGGTGCTGAGCACGCTTAGCGCCGTGCGGCACCTCAGGGCTTAGGCTTGTTCTTTAGGCCAGCAGGTCTTGGTGCAACTGTGCGGCAGCCTGCAGCAGCAGGTGGTCTTGCCCAAAGCGCCCGACCACTTGTAAGCCCACGGGCAAGCCCAAAGCCCCGCGGGCAAAAGGCAGGTGCACGCATGGCAAACCCATGAGCGACCAGACCCGGCAGAACATCGGGTCGCCGGTGGCCGCCAGACCCTGGGGTGCCTCGCCCTGGGCGCTGGGGGTGATGAGCACATCGTTGTCGCCAAACAGCGCGTCCATGCGTGCGCGCCACTGTGCCACGTTGCCCAGGTTATGGGCGTGTTGCTCACCGCTGGTGGCCATGCCTTCGCTGAGCAATTCGTTCAAACGTGCGCTGAGTTGCGCGCCAAAAATCACCCGCTCGTAGCTCAAGGCGCGGGCCATTTCAAACCCCATCACCGCTTTTTGCAAGCCCATGAGTTGCTCAAACCCTGTGGGCGCTTGCACATCGCTGAGCTGATGGCTTGCTAGTTTTTTTGTAGCTAACTCCCAAGCACTGACGGTGTCTGGCGTGACTTCAGACCACCAAGGTGTGGCAAACATGCCCACTTTGAGGCGCGCTGGTTCTGGTGTGCTTGGCATGAGGCGCATGTCGCCGCTGAGTGCTGCACCGAGCAGCCCCACGTCTTGCACGCTGCGCCCAAAGCCGCCCACCACGTCCAGGGTGTACGACAAGCTTTTCACGCCCGCGCCAGTGACCTTGCCCAGGCTGGGCTTGTAGCCCACCACGCCGCAGTAAGCCGCTGGCCGAATGATCGAGCCTGCGGTTTGCGTGCCCAGCGACAAAGGCAACATGGTGTCGCCCACTGAGGCGGCCGAGCCGCTGGACGAGCCCCCAGGCGTGTGCGCCGGGTTGTGCGGGTTGGCCGTGGGGCCGGGGGTGAAGTAGGCGAACTCGGTCGTCACGGTTTTGCCCATGAGCACAGCGCCGGCTTCTTGGCACAGCGTGACCGAGGCGGCGGTGAGCGCGGGGCGGTGCTGCGCGTACACCTTGGAGCCGTAGGTGGTGCGGAACTGGGCGGTGTCGAACAAATCCTTGATGCCCAGGGGCAGGCCGTGCAGCAAGCCGCGCACGGGGCCAGCGTCCAAGGCACGGGCTTGGGCCAGGGCGCCTTCAGCGTCCAGGTGGGCAAAAGCGTGCAGCACAGGCTCGCGCGCCTCGATGCGCGCCAAGCAGCTTTGCACCAGCGCGGTGGCGCTGAGTTCGTGGGTTTGAAGTTTTTTTGCGGCCTCAAAGGCGCTGAGTTGGTGGGGAGCGGTCATGGGTTTTTTTATTTAAGAAGCTGAGCTGAACGTGTTGGCGTGGTCGTAGTAACGCGTGATCAAGTCGCGGTAGATGGCCACGCCTTGGTGCACGCGCGAGACCAGGCAATACTCATCGGTCTGGTGCGCCATGCCGGCTTCGCCGGGGCCCAAGATGACGATGGGTGGGGCGCCCAGCGGTGTTTTGAGTGCGGCCGCATCGGTGAAGTAAGACACGGTTTTTTCCGGCGGCACCGCGCCCAGGTGCTGGCCGCACACGGCAAACACGTCTTGGATCCAGGTGTTGTTGGGCTCGGTGTAAACGCTGCCCACATCCAAGAGGCTGGAGAGCTGGATGCGCGGCCCGAGCTTGTTGCACAAGCAGCGGTAAATGTGGGCGTGGTCCTGGTTGGCCACGGTGCGAATGTCGATGGTGAACTCGGCCGCGTCTGGCACCGAGTTGATGTTGATGCCCCCGCGCGCCGTGCCCACGTTCAGGGTGGGCGCGCCCATGAGTGCATGGGCTGGGGTGTCGAATTCAAAATTTTCCAGGGCCAGGGCTGCGCGCGCCATGGTGTAGATGGCGTTGTCGCCCAGGTGCGGCATGGAGCCGTGGGCGGTCACACCGCTGGCTTGGGCTTTGAGCCAGTAAGCGCCTTTGTGGCCCAGCAGTGGCTCGTTGCTGGTGGGCTCGCCCACGATCAGCGCGCCAGCCTTGCCCAGCAGCTCGGGCGCGGTGCGGGCCAGGTCAAACGCGCCTTCGCAGCCGGTTTCTTCGCCGGCGGTCAAAATCAAGGTCAGGCCTGGGCCTTCGCGCCACCGGTCGGCGCCTTCAACGGCCGCAGCCACAAAGGCGGCAATGCCGCTTTTCATGTCGCTCGAGCCGCGGCCAAACAACTGGTCGCCCACAATGTTGGCGGCAAAGGGGTCGTGCTGCCAGGCTTTGGCGCCAAGCGGCACCACGTCCATGTGGCCGGTGAAGGCCAGGGGACGTGGGGCAGCGGGGTCGCCCAGCCGCGCAATCAGGCTGGTGCGCCGGGGCGCGTAGCTGTGCGTGGCGCAGTGAAAGCCCGCCGCGCTGAGCACATCGGCCAGCAGCTCGACGCACTGGTCCTCTTGTCCGGGCGGATTGATGGTGTTGAGCCGCACCAGCGACTGGGTGAGTTCGATCGGGTCTATGGCGGCCATGGTGCTGTGTCAGGGTGAAACCAACAAAAATGATAGCCCCGCTGCAGCGTCCACGTCTTGGTGGAACTACGCAGGCCGATCGCCTCGGGGACAGGTACCAGGCCCGGTGGCACAATGAACCGCATGCACTTACGAATTGATTTTGTCTCCGACATCGCCTGCCCTTGGTGCGCGGTGGGCTTGGGCGCGCTGGAAACCGCCTTGGGCCGCCTCGATGGCATCACCGCCGAGCTGCACTTTCAGCCCTTTGAGCTCAACCCCCACATGGGGCCCGAGGGGCAAGACGTGGGCGAGCACCTGAGCGAGAAATACGGCTCCACGCCCGAGCAACAGGCGCAGATGCGCGAGGTCATCCGCCAGCGCGGCGCGGAGGTGGGCTTCACCTTCAAGCCCGAGGGGCGCAGCCGGGTCTGGAACACCTTTGATGCGCACCGTTTGCTGCATTGGGCGGGCGAACAGTCGCCGGCCTTGCAACGCGCGCTCAAAAAGGCTTTGTTGGCCGCTTTTTTCACCCACGACCGCTGCACCGCCTCGCATGAGGTGTTGGAGGAGGTGGCCGCCTCGGTGGGGCTGGATGCCCAGCGCGCGCAAGCCATTTTGGCCAGCGACGAGTACACCGCCGAGGTGCGTGCCCAGCAGCAGTTCTACCTGCGCGCGGGCATCAACTCGGTGCCGGCTGTGATCATCAACGAACAGCACTTGATCTCAGGCGGCCAACCCGCCGAGGTGTTTGAGCGTGCCTTGCGCCAGATTGCTGCGAACGCTGCCAACGAGACGATGAACGCCTGATCGGGCACGGTGATTGCAATGGTCTATGACAGACCAGGCGGATCACCTATGAACAACATCTTTGATGAGCTCCACGCACCAAATGGGAGCGTGCGGGCGCATTACGCACCATATCAGGACTGGTTGCAGCTCATGCCGGCGGCCTACATCGCCCAAAAGCGTGCAGAGGCTGATTCGGCGTTTCACCGCTACGGCATCACGTTTGCGGTGTATGGCGAAAACGCCGGCAAAGAGCGGCTGATTCCTTTCGACATTGTTCCGCGCATCATCCCCGCCCATGAGTGGGCCATGCTTGAGACCGGCCTGCGCCAGCGGGTCAACGCGCTCAATGCGTTTTTGCTCGACATCTACGGCCAGCAGCGCATCATCAAGGCCGGGCTGATTCCACCTGAGCAGGTGTTTTGCAACGCCCAGTACCGCCCCGAGATGCAGGGCGTGGCGGTGCGCAACAACATTTACGCGCACATTGCTGGCATTGACATCGTGCGCGCCAGCCTGCCCGGTGGCGAGGCCGCATATTACGTGCTGGAAGACAACCTGCGGGTGCCTTCGGGCGTGTCGTACATGCTGGAAAACCGCCGCATGATGATGCGCCTGTTTCCTGAGCTGTTTGGTCGTTACAAAGTGCGCCCGGTGGAGCATTACCCCGACTTGCTGCTCGACACCTTGCGCCAAGCCTCGCCTGCTGGCGCGCACGAGCCCACCGTGGTGGTGCTGACACCTGGCGCCTACAACAGCGCGTATTTCGAGCACGCGTTTTTGGCCCAGCAAATGGGCGTGGAGTTGGTCGAAGGCAAAGACCTGTATGTGCACGACGAAACCTTGTTCATGCGCACCACCCAAGGCCCGCAGCGGGTGGATGTGATTTACCGCCGCATCGACGATGACTTTTTAGACCCCTTGGCGTTTCGTGCCGACTCGGCCCTGGGTGTGCCCGGTTTGCTCTCGGTCATCCGCTCGGGCCGCGTGACCTTGGCCAACGCGATTGGCACCGGCGTGGCTGATGACAAGTCCATCTACCCCTATGTGCCCGACATGGTTCGCTTCTACCTCGACGAGGAGCCCATCATCCACAACGTGCCCACCTACCAGTGCCGCAAGCCCGAGGACCTGAGCTACGTGCTGGCCAATATGCACGAGCTGGTGGTCAAAGAAACGCATGGCGCAGGCGGCTACGGCATGTTGGTGGGGCCGGCCTCCACCAAAGCTGAGGTGGAAGATTTCAAGCTGCGCGTCAAGGCCGACCCGGCCAAATACATCGCCCAGCCCACGTTGGCGCTCTCGGCCTGCCCCACGTTTGTGGAGTCGGGTATTGCACCGCGCCACATTGATTTGCGGCCCTTTGTGCTCTCGGGCAAAGAGGTGCGCATGGCGCCTGGGGGCCTCACGCGCGTGGCCCTCAAAGCCGGCTCGCTGGTGGTGAACTCCTCGCAAGGCGGGGGCACCAAAGACACCTGGGTGTTGGGGGAATAAACATGCTGTCAAGAACCGCCGACCACCTCTACTGGATGTCTCGCTACACCGAGCGGGCCGAAAATATCGCCCGCTTGTTGGAGGTGACCTACCGCACCTCGCTGCTCATGCCCGATGGCAACATGGGCTACTGGGGGGCAGCCCTGGGCATCACCGGTCTGGCAGAAGGCTACCGCCACAAGTTTGGCAACATCACCGCCGCGCAGGTGCTGCGCTACATGAGCGTGGACGTGGACAACCCTTCGAGCATCTTGTCGTGCCTGCGGGCCGCGCGCGAGAACTGCCACGCGGTGCGCGGCACCGTCACGTCTGAGGTGTGGGAAACCATCAACACCACCTGGCTCGAGGCGCGCGACTCGGTGGGCAACCTCAACCAAGGCCATTTGCAGGGCAGCGAACTCACCAAATACTTTGAGTGGGTGAAGTTCCGCTCGCACCTCTCGCGCGGCGTGACGGTGGGCACCATGTTGCAAGACGAGGCGTTTCACTTCATCCGCCTGGGCACGTTTTTGGAGCGCGGCGACAACACCGCGCGTTTGCTTGATGTGAAGTTCGACGAACTCGCCCCCAAAGACGGCCCCGCTGGCGAGTACTACGAGTGGGGGGCTTTGCTGCGGTCGGTCTCGGCCTTTGAGATTTACCGCAAGGTGTACCGCGACGTCATCACGCCCCAGCGTGTGGCTGAGCTGCTCATCCTGCGCGAAGACATGCCGCGCTCGCTGCACTCGTGCGTCAAAGAAGTGCAGGGCATTTTGGGGCTGGTGGCCAACCACCGCTCGCATGAGACCACACGGCGCGCTGGCGAGATGTACTCGCGCCTGCGCTATGGCCGCATTGACGACATCGTGGGCTTGGGCCTGCACGACTACCTCACGGCGTTTTTGGAAGGTACCAACGAATTGGGCAACCTGATTGCCCAAGACTTCTTGGTGCCCATGGCCTGACGAAAGATTCCCCATGCTGCTCGACATCCACCACCAGACCCTGTATCGCTACGACGCGCCGGCCAACTACAGCCTGCAAACCATGCGCTTGTGGCCCCGCTCCGATGGCGGCCAGCGCGTGCGACATTGGCAAATTGACGCGCCAGGCCGCCGCTGGATCCAGCAAGACGCTTACGGCAACACCGTGCACATGACCTCGCTGGTGGAAAAGCACAACGCCATCTGCGTGGTGGCCCACGGCCAGGTTGAAACGCCCGATGAGAGCGGGCTGCTGATTGCCCATGACGCCAAAGTCCCCCCGCTGGCCTTTGCCTTGCCCACCCCTTTGACCCTGGGGGATGCAGCGCTTGAGGCTTTGGCGCAGCGGGTGTTCGGTCAGACCAGCGCACCCGCACAAGCCTCGAAAGAAGCGCTGCAAGCCCTGTGCACAGCCGTGTTTGAGAGCATCACCTTCGTGCAGGGCGTGACCGATGTGAGCATGACCGCGGCTCAGGTGCTCAAACTCGGTCAGGGCGTGTGCCAAGACATGACGCATGTGTTTTTGGCCTTGTGCCGTGCGCGCGGCTTGCCTGCGCGCTATGTCAGCGGCTATTTGCTGACCGATGCCCAGCACGCTGCTTCGCACGCCTGGGCCGAGGTGTGGATGCCCCAGCACCAAGCTTGGCTCGGTTTTGATGTGACCCACAACCGCTTGGTGTGCCCCGAGCTGTGCCGCTTGGCGGTGGGTCGCGACTACGCCGATGCCAGCCCCATGCGCGGCATGCACATGGGGGGCACTGGCGAAACCATGGCCGTGCAAGTGGCGGTGCAAGACGGCCAGCGCATGGCCATGAACCAGTAACCCTGCATCCTTGGACCAGCCCTAAGCCCTCATTCTGTGGCGTGTTGAGCCGCTGGTGATGCGCGCAAGGCTGGGGCCACAAGGTATGCTCGAGCAAACTTTACTCAGCTTTATGACTTACTGTGTCGCCGTGCGTAACCAAGCAGGCTTGGTTTTTTTGTCGGACTCCCGCACCAACGCGGGCCTGGACCAGATCAGCACCTTTCGCAAAATGCATGTGTTCGAGGTGCCTGGCGAGCGGGTGATGGTGCTGCTCACCGCGGGCAACCTGGCCATCAGCCAGTCGGTGGCCAGTGGCTTGCGGGTGATGATGGGGCAAGACAACGAGAAGAGCCTGCGCAACGCCCCCAACATGTTTTCAGCCGCCAAGATCGTGGGAGACGCGGTACGCAAGGTGCACGCGCGCGATGCCGCTGGCCTGAAAGACTTTGGCATCGAGTTCAATGTGAACATGATTTTCGGCGGCCAAATCAAAGGCGAAGAGCCGCGCTTGTTCAATGTGTACTCGGCGGGCAACTTCATCGAAGCCACGGCCGAGACGCCGTATTTTCAGATTGGCGAATCCAAGTACGGCAAACCGATTTTGGACCGCGTGATTGGCGAAGACCTGAGCTTGGACGAGGTGGCCAAGTGCTGCCTGATTTCGATGGACTCAACCATCAAATCCAACTTGTCGGTAGGCTTGCCGTTGGATTTGATGTGCTATGAAAAAGAGAGCTTGAGGGTCAACCAACACAAGGTGATTGACCACAAAGACCCATATTTCGCATCAATTCGCGAACGCTGGGCGCAGCAGTTGCGCAAGGTCTTCAACGAGCTGCCTGAACCCGGTTACTGGGAGCGAAACGCCTCGTAAGCGGCTTCGTCAAACAGCCCGGCCACTTGCGCCGGATCGCTGAGTTTGATTTTGAAAAACCAGCCCGCGCCCTGCGGGTCGGTGTTGGCTAGCGAAGGCTCGGCACGCAAGTCCTCATTAACCTCGCTGATCTCGCCGTCCACCGGCATGTGCACATCGGCAGCGGCCTTCACAGACTCCACCACGCCAGCCACACTGGCTTGCGCAAAGCTCGCGCCGATGGCGGGCAAATCGACAAACACGATGTCGCCCAAGGTGTCTTGGGCGTGCGGGGTGATGCCCACCGTGGCCGTCATGCCGTGGGTGGGCTCGCCTTCGAAGCTGAGCCACACGTGTTCGTTGCTGAATTTGATCATCTTGTTCCTTAAACGACTTTCACATGCCCGCGTAGTTGGGGCCACCACCGCCCTCGGGCGTGACCCACACGATGTTTTGTGAGGGGTCTTTGATGTCGCAGGTTTTGCAGTGCACGCAGTTTTGCGCGTTGATTTGTAAGCGGTCTGAGTTGTCGTCGTTTTTCACGTACTCGTACACACCCGCGGGGCAGTAGCGGGCCTCGGGGCCGGCGTACTTGGCCAGGTTCAGGCTCACCGGCACCGAAGCGTCTTTGAGCGTCAAGTGCGCCGGTTGGTTTTCTTCGTGGTTGGTGTTGCTGATGAACACGCTGCTCAAACGGTCGAAGGTGAGCTTGCTATCGGGCTTGGGGTAGACGATGGGCTGGCACTCCGACGCGGGCTTGAGGTAGGCGTGGTCGGGCTTTTCGCGGTGCAGCGTCCAGGGCATGCGCCCGCGCAGCACAAATTGCTCCAAGCCATTCATCACGGTGGCGGTGGCCAGGCCGTACTTGAACCAGTTTTTGAAGTTGCGGTCTTTGTGCAACTCGGTGTGCAGCCAGCTCTTCTCAAACGCCTCGGGGTAGGCGCTGAGTTCGTCGTGCTGGCGGCCCGCCACCACCGCGTCATACGCAGCCTCAGCAGCCAGCATGCCGGTTTTGATGGCGGCGTGGCTCCCCTTGATGCGGCTCACGTTCAGGTAGCCCGCGTTGCAGCCCACCAGCGCGCCACCTGGGAACACGGTTTTAGGCAGCGAGTTCAAGCCGCTGGCGTTGATGGCCCGCGCGCCGTACGACAAACGCTTGGCGGTGACTTCGCCCTTGGCGTTCTCAAAGTAGTAGCGCACACGCGGGTGGGTTTTCCAGCGTTGGAATTCTTCAAAGGGGCTCAAGTAGGGGTTGGTGTAGCCCAAGCCGGTGACAAAGCCCACCGCCACTTTGTTGCCTTCAAGGTGGTACAAAAACGCGCCGCCATAGGTGTCGCTGGCCATGGGCCAGCCGGCGGTGTGCATCACAAAACCGGGCTCGTGGCGCTCGGGGTCGATCTCCCATAACTCTTTGATGCCAATGCCAAAACTCTGCGGGTCTTTGCCGGCATCCAACTTGTATTTGGCAATGAGTTGCTTGCCCAGGTGGCCGCGCGCGCCTTCGGCAAACACGGTGTATTTGCCCAGCAGCTCCATGCCCAGTTGGAAGTTGTCGGTGGGCTCGCCGTCTTTGCCCACACCCAGGTTGCCCGTGGCCACGCCGCGCACCGCGCCTTCAGGGGTGTACAAAATTTCTGCGGCCGTGAAGCCCGGGAAAATTTCCACGCCCAGGGCTTCGGCCTGTTCGGCCAGCCACTTGGTCAGCGCGCCCAGGCTGATGATGTAGTTGCCGTCGTTGTGCGCAAAAGGCGGCAGCACCGCGTTGGGAATGCGAAAGCCACCGGTCTCGCTCAACATCACATACGCGTCGTCGGTCACCGGCTGGTTGAGTGGGGCGCCTTTGGCGTGCCAATCAGGGATGAGCTCGTTCAGGGCAATCGGGTCCATGATGGCGCCCGAGAGGATGTGCGCGCCAGGCTCGGAGCCTTTTTCCAGCACCACCACCGAGATGTCTTGGCCTTTGTCGGCAGCGAGTTGCTTCAAGCGGATGGCGGTGGACAAACCGCCGGGGCCACCGCCCACCACCACCACGTCATAGTCCATCGATTCACGCGGGCCGAATTGGGCCAGGATCTCTTCTTGGTTCATGCGATTGATCTCTCAGATAATGGTGGATATTAGTGCATCGGGCAGCGCAGCTTGCCAAGATTTTAAGCGGTTTTCATCAAAAAAGCACGACCGTTCTTTTTTGATCTTGTTTCTTTTTTTCAGTGATGGGGAGACTCTTTCATGGCTTACAGCATCGATTTATCTGGCCGCGTGGCGCTTGTGACTGGCGCATCGAGCGGTTTGGGCGCCCAGTTTGCCCGCACCCTGGCCGAGGCGGGCGCAGCCGTGGTGCTGGCCAGCCGCCGCACCGACAAGCTGCGCGATCTGCGCTTGCAAATTGAAGCCGCCGGTGGCGACGCCCATGTGGTGGAGATGGACGTGACCAACCTGGATTCCATCAAGTCGGCGGTGGCGCACGCCGAGACCGAGGTGGGCTCGATCGATATTTTGGTCAACAACTCGGGCGTGAGCACCACGCAGCGCTTGGTGGACGTGACCGAAGAAGACTACGACTTCGTGATGAACACCAACACCAAAGGCGCGTTTTTTGTGGCGCAAGAGGTGGGCAAGCGCATGGTGGCACGCTCGCGCGGTGCGGCACCTGGCACGTTCACGGGTGGGCGCATCATCAACATCGCCAGCATGGCCGGCTTGAAGGTCTTGCAGCAAATTGGCGTGTATTGCATGAGCAAGGCAGCGGTGGTGCACATGACACGCGCCATGGCCTTGGAGTGGGGCAAGTTTGGCATCAACACCAACGCCATTTGCCCGGGCTACATCGACACCGAGATCAACCACCACCACTGGGAAACCGAAGGCGGCCAAAAACTCATGAGCATGTTGCCGCGCAAACGCGTGGGCCAGCCCAAAGACTTGGACGCGCTCATTGTGATGCTCGCCAGCGCACAAAGCGACTTCATCAACGGCGCCATCATCGCGGCCGACGACGGCTTTGCGCTCTGAAAGCCCAGCATGCGCATTGAGATTCCTGAGCAAAAAAAGCTGGTCTATGAGATGCCCCTGACCATCCGTTGGGGCGACCAAGACCCGATGGGGCATGTGAACAACGCCTCGTACTTTCGCTATTTTGAGACCATCCGCATCGACTGGTTTCGCTCGATCGGCTGCCTCTCCACACCCCTGGGCGAGGGGCCGGTGATCATCAATGCGTTTTGTAATTTTTACCGGCAGTTTGAGTACCCGGGCGATGTGCTTTTGAAGCTCTACACCAGCGACCCCGGTCGCAGCAGTTTCGAGACCTGGATCACCATGGAGCGTGCGGAACGCCCCGGGCAGGTCGACGCCGCGGGTGGCGCCACCACGGTGTGGACGGATTTCCCCAAACAGAAATCTGCGCCCATGCCGCAGTGGCTGCGCGAGATCGTGGCTTAAAAGAAATTTTTAAGCAGGCTTTTTCTCTTTGGGGATGCGGCCCATCAGGTAAAACTCGGGGTTGGGCATCATGCCGCTGAAGCTGGCCATGCGGTTGGACAAGCCAAAAAACGCGGTGATGGCCGCGATGTCCCAAATGTCTTCGTCAGAAAAACCGTGGGCATGCAAAGGCGCGAAGTCTTCTTCGCCCAGGGCATGGGATTGCAGGCAAACCTTCATCGCAAAGTCGAGCATGGCGCGCTGGCGCGGCGAAATATCCGCCTTGCGGTGGTTCACCGCCACCTGGTCGGCCACCAAGGGTTTTTTCTCGTAAATCCGCAAAATGGCGCCGTGGGCCACCACGCAGTACAGGCATTGGTTGGCTGCGCTGGTGGTCGTCACGATCATCTCGCGCTCGCCTTTGCTCAGGCCACTCTCGCGACCTACGCTCTCGGGCACCATCAGCGCGTCGTGGTAAGCAAAAAACGCCCGCCACTCGGCTGGGCGTCGCGCCAGCGCCAAAAACACATTGGGCACAAAGCCGGCCTTGTCTTGCACCTCCAAAATTTTGGCGCGCAGGTCCTCGGGTAAGTCTTTGATCTCGGGGTGGGGGTAACGGTTCATGATGAAGGGTGCGAGGTGTTAAAGGAAGCCGATGGGGCGTTTGGTTTTGCGTTGTTTGTCGTCGGAGATGAGTTGCTTGATGGCATCAAAGACAGCAGAAAACTGCTCATCGTAACGGGCTTCGAGCGCATCGATGCGTCGGCCCAGGTCTCGGTTGCTGTCCATCAGGCGGCGTAACTGCACAAAAGTACGCATGATCGCGATGTTGACCTGCACGGCTCTGGGTGAGTGCAACACGCTTGAGAGCATGGCCACGCCTTGCTCTGTGAACACATAGGGCCTCCCGCGGCGGCCGCCGTGAGAACTTGACATGCCAATTTGGCATCGCAAGTTATCCCATTCTTGAGGGGTGAGCTCAAACATGAAGTCTTGCGGAAAGCGCGCCACATTGCGTTTGACGGCACGGTTGAGTGCGCCAGTTTCTACCCCGTAAAGTGCGGCCAAATCCGTGTCAAGCAGAATCTTTTCGCCCCGAACCTGGCGAACCAAGTTGACTAACGCCTGGGTACTGGGCAGGCTCGTCACAGCTGTGGCTTGGGATGCTCTGGGGTCTTGGGCTTGTTTGGGCGGCTTTTCAGGGCTTTTCCGTTCTTCGTTCATGTGTGTCTCCCTTGGCTTTTTGGGCTTGGCTTTGAACTTTGGGGCCCGACTCAACATCTGGCTGAAGGACAAAGCGCCTCTGCGACGCATTATGCGGCTGCATGCCAGCTGTACGCCGGCTTTGTGCCTGGCTATCCATTACCATGTTGGCTTGTTTGAACTTTGATTTTCATCATGAACAAAATTTATCCTTCCGCCGAGGCGGCCCTGCGAGGTGTCATTGCCGATGGACTGACGCTAGGTGTGGGCGGCTTTGGTTTGTGCGGTATTCCTGAGGCCTTGATTGAAGCGGTCAAAGCCTCTGGTGTGCAAAACCTCACGGCCATTTCTAACAACGCCGGCGTGGATGGCTTTGGTTTGGGCAAATTGCTCGAGACCCGGCAGGTCAAGAAAATGATTGCCAGCTACGTGGGCGAGAACAAAGAGTTCGAGCGCCAATACCTGGCCGGGGAACTCGAGCTCGAGTTCACGCCCCAAGGCACGCTGGCAGAGAAGCTGCGCGCTGGCGGTGCGGGCATCCCCGCTTTTTTCACCAAAACCGGCGTGGGCACCATGGTGGCTGAGGGCAAGCCTCACCAAGAATTTGATGGCGAGACCTATGTGATGGAGCGCTCGCTCACACCCGATGTGTCCTTGGTCAAAGCCTACATGGCCGACAAGTCGGGCAACCTGCGTTTTCGCTACACCGCACGCAACTTCAACCCCGCCGTGGCCATGGCCGGCAAGGTTTGCATTGTCGAGGTGGAGAAGATTGTGGAGACTGGCGAGCTCGCCCCCGATGATGTGCACCTGCCCAGCATTTATGTGCACCGCATCGTGCTCAATGCCACGCCTGAGAAGCGCATTGAGAAGCGCACGATCACTGAAAAGGCGGGCGTTTGAAGCCCGCCGTTAAAGCAACACATAGGAGTTAGACATGGCCTGGAGTCAAGACCAAATGGCAGCGCGTGCTGCCCGCGAACTGGAAGACGGTTTTTATGTGAACCTGGGCATCGGCATGCCCACGTTGGTGGCCAACCATGTGCCGGCCGACATCGAGGTGTGGCTGCAATCTGAAAACGGCATGATGGGCATTGGCGCCTTTCCCACCGAAGACGAGGTGGATGCCGACCTGATCAACGCGGGCAAACAAACCGTCACCACCATCAAGGGCTCGTCGATTTTTGGCAGCGACCAGTCGTTTGCCATGATCCGTGGCGGCAAGATCAACCTGTCGATTTTGGGTGCCATGCAGGTCAGCGAAAAAGGCGATCTGGCCAACTGGATGATTCCGGGCAAGATGGTCAAGGGCATGGGCGGCGCCATGGATTTGGTCGCAGGTGTCAAGCGCGTGATCGTGCTCATGGAGCATGTGGCGCGCAAAAAAGACGGCACCGAAGACCTCAAAATCATCGCTGAATGCACCTTGCCGCTCACTGGCTCGGGCGTGGTGGACCGCATCATCACCGACCTGGCTGTGATGGACGTGACCGAGGCGGGCCTCAAGGTGGTGGAGCTGGCCCCTGGCGTGACCCACGAGTTCTTGCAGAGCAAGACGGGCGTGACGCTGATCTAAGGCGGCGTTAAAGCTGAACCAACGCTGGCCAGCGCTGAGCTAAAGCAGAGCCAGCGCTAAGCCCACGCTCAGGGCGCAGGCTGGCCCTGTGGCACTTTGAATTCGGAGAGGCCCGCGCACACCAGCGCGGCCACGTAGGGCAAGGCTTGCAAGGTCAGTACTAGCATCCAGCCACACAAAGACCAGCCCATGGCCACGGGGCTGGCGGCCAAAGCCAGCAGGCTTGTCAAGAGGGCCAGCAGCAGCAGGGTTTGTTCCAAGGTGCCTTTCAAGAAGGCGTGGCCACCTGATGGCGGCTTGTCGGTTTGGCTGGCTTTGGCCGTGACCTCAAACACCGGCCGCTTGCCCAGCAAGCCCACCAACACCCCGCGCGCAATGCTGTGCGACAAGGCAATGCCAGCCAAAGCCGCGCCCAGGTTGTCGGCCAGGCTGCAAGGCACGCGCCGTGCGTACAGCAGCGGAATCCACACCAGCCGTGCCGCAAAAAACACCAGCAGCGGCAGCACCAGCCAGGCGGTGGGCAAGCTCACATGTTGCGGCGCCAGCACCACCCCAGCCGTCCACAGCACGGCGGCAAAACTGAAAAACAGGTGCAGGGTGTCACCCAACCAAGGCAGCCAACCTGCCAGAAAATGGTAGCGCTGCCCCAGGCTGAGCGAAGAGGGCCCCAAGAGCGCGCGCAGATGGCGCTTGCAAATTTGCATCGCCCCTTGTGCCCAGCGTTGGCGTTGGCGTTGGTAGGCATTGAAATCTTGCGGCACCAGCCCGCGCCCCATGACCTCATCGACATACACCACGCGGTGGCCAGCTTCGAGCAGGCGCAAACCCAGCTCGGTGTCTTCGCACACACAGTCGGTGTTCCAGTTGCCAACCTCGCGCAGGGCACGGGTGCGCATCAGGCTCATGGTGCCGTGTTGCACCAGCGCGTTGCGTTCATGCCGGTGGTGCATGCCGATGCGAAAAAAGCCATCAAATTCCCAGTTCATCATGCGTGCCAGCGGGCGCTGCTGCCAGTCGCGGTGGGCCTGCGGGGCCTGCACCACGGCCACATCAGCCTGGGCAAAGTAGCCGCTGCAGCGCTCCAGCCAGGCGGGCTCGACCACGTAGTCGGCGTCCACCACGCCCACCCACAGGGCCTGTGGGTCGGTTTTTGTCAGGGCGAAGTTCAAAGCCCCGGCCTTGAAGCCTGGCCAATGGGGCAGGTGAAAAAACTGCAGGTCGATGTGCTGGGCAGCGCTGGCTTGCCAAGTTTGCACAAACGCCTGCACCGGCTGCCACAGGTCTGGGTCGCGTGTGTTGTTGTCCACCACCACTATTTGCAGGCGTGGCCAATTCAGGGCCAACAGGCTGCGCAGCGTGGCAATCACCATCTCGGGCGGCTCGTTGCAACAGGCCAGGTGCAGGCTCACCAGCGGGCGCGGCTCGTCTTGTGGCCAGGCGCGGGCTGGCAGAACCCGGCGCAAGCTACCGGGCCAAAACATTTCGGCAAACTCAAAGGCCTGCGCCAACAAAATGGCGCCCATGAGCAAGAGCGCTGGCACCAACAGGGCCATGACCGCCGCGTCCAGCCCACGCAGGTAGTGCACCAGCGGCAGGGTAAACAGCATCACCCCAAACGAAACCACCGCTTGCACCGTGACAGCAAACCACAGCTGCGCGATGAGGCGCATGTGCGCAAAACTCAGCAAAAAAGGCAGCAGTGCCATGGCGCCCAAGACAGTGGCAATCAGCGCTTTTTGCGGCCAGTAGGGGTCGGCTTGCAGTGGCCCTGTAAATGCGAACTTGGCTTGGCGCTGCGCATCGAGCACGCCCCAATGCGCGCCCACAGCGCCTTCGGTGCTGATTTTCCAGGGCTGGTCGATGGCCTCGATGAGGTAGTAATCCAGCCCCATGTCGCGTGTCTCGTCCAAAAACCTGCGGATGAACTGCGCTTGCAGATCGGGCGCGGCTTGTGCCTTGCCCACGGCGTCGCCCCCGCTGGGCCAGCCAATTTCGCCAATCACCACGGGCTTGTGCGGAAACCGCGCTTGCACCTCTCGGTAGCGGCGCAGCGCCTCGGCCACCGCGCCTTGCACATCAACGCCTTCCCAAAAAGGCAGCAGGTGCACGGTGATGAAGTCAACGTGCTCGGCCAGTTCCGGGCGGATGAGCCAGATGTGCCAAGGCTCAGCGGTGGACACGGGCACTTTGAGCTCGGCCCGTAGGCGGTCGAGGTAGCCCACCAGCTCGCTTTGAAACAGCTTGTGGTGCAGCAAGGTTTCGTTGCCGGCAATCACGCGCTCGATGTTGGGGTGTTGCGCAGCGGCTTGGATGACGGCGCGCATCTCCTGCTCGTTCCAGTCTTTGCGTGCATCGAGCCACACCCCGGCGCTCAGACGCATGCCAGCGTCTTGCATGAAGGCGGGCAGCTTGGGCAGCTCGCTGGCGCTGTAGGTGCGCAGACGGCGGGTGAGCGGGGCGATGTGGGCCAGGTCGGCACGCACCTGCGCGTCTGTTGGAAACGCCCGGGTGAGCGGGCTGCCCCAGCGGCCAAAGGCGTTGTAGGTCAGGCCTGCGAGCTGCGACGACACATCCGGCGCAGGGATCGGCGGGTTAACCGCGCGCCAGACCAGCGCATTGAGCAGCAAGACCAGCGCAGCAATGCTCAGTGCCACGCACAAGCGGCGCAGGGCGCTGGGCTGGGCAGCTAGCTTGGTTTGACCCACTTGCCCAATTTGGCCAATTTGTGAGGTTTGAGCGCCACCAATTTTGGGCATACTCAGGCCAACCATGGCATCACGCTTCATGGCCAGCCCTTCTCATGCCGCCCGAACCTTCGCAAGCCCCCCAACGCACACCAGCATCCACACATGCGGCACTCGGCCTCAAGCCTGCGCATGCTGGGTTGGCCTTGGTGCTGATGCTCTTGCTCAGCGCCTTCACCTTGGCGCGCATCTGGCAGCAAAGCACGCCTGTTGAGGTGGTGAACGCCGCGCAAAACCAGCGCGTGCCCTGCGTGTCTTACGCGCCTTTCAGGCGTGAGGGGCACACCCCTTTCGATGCGCGGCTCAAGGTGAGCGCGGCCATGATCGAGCAAGACCTGCGCTTGTTGCAGCCCTACACCTCGTGCGTGCGCACGTATGGCTTGGACCATGGCCTGGACCAGTTGCCTGCTGTGGCGCGCAAGCTGGGCATGCGCGTGGTGCTGGGGGCCTGGATCGGGCGCGACGCCGCAGCCAACCAGGCCCAGTTGGCCCTGGCCCTGCGCTTGAGCCGTGAGTTCGTGGATGTGGTGGATTTGCTCGTGGTGGGCAACGAGGTTTTGCTGCGCCGCGAGCTCTCGCCCCAGGCCTTGGCAGCCTTGCTGCAGCAGGCCAAGGCCAACTCGGCCGTGCCCGTGGCCTATGCCGATGTGTGGGAGTTTTGGCTGCGCCACGCCGACGTGCTGCAAGCCCATGTGGACGTGGTGGCCGCGCACGTGCTGCCCTTTTGGGAAGACGAGCCTGTGGGGTTGGACCAAGCCCTGGCCCATGTGCACACCATCGCCGCAGACCTGCGCCGCGCCTTCAAGAAGCCAGTTTTCATCGCTGAAACCGGCTGGCCCGCCCAGGGCCGTCAGCGCGGGCCCGCACTGCCCGGTGTGGTGGAGCAAGCCCAGTTTGTGCGTGGTCTCATGAGCGGACCGGCCTGGCCCGAGCAGGCGTGGTCGTTCAACCTGATTGAAGGTTTTGACCAACCATGGAAGCGCGCGCTTGAAGGCGCCATGGGCGGCTATTGGGGCCTGCTTGACGCCCATGGCCAGCCTCGCTGGGGCTTGCAAGGCCCCGTGCTGCCCAACCCCAAGGGCGATGCGCTGTGGGCAGGCTGGGTTGTGGGCGCCCTGGCCGCTCTTATTTTGATAGCTGCTTATCCAATGTGGATAATGGCTGGCGGCCATTTCAAGCCTCAAACCTGGGTGCTGGTTGTGGGTTTGGTGTTGGCTGTGGCCAACCTTGGGGCCTGGTCGGTGTGGCAGTGGCAAAGCCTGGTGGTGTGGGCGCGTTACCCCTGGGAGTGGGGGCAGGGCGGCGTGTTCATGGGGGTCAGCGCTTGGGCGGTGCTGGCCTTGTTGCCTCAGGGGGCGCAGCACCCGGTCTGGCGCGCCAAGGTTGTGCCAGCGGCCGTGTGGGCCTTGTTGTTCGTGGCCTGCTTGCAAGCCCTGAGGTTGGTGATGGACGGGCGCTACCGTCCCTTGCCGTTTGAGCTGTTTGTGGTGCCTGTGTGGGTGCTGTGGGCCTGGCCGATGCGGGGTGGCCTCCAGGCCAATGCCTGGGTTCGGCGCTCGATGCGGCTCATGGCGGGATTGCTCGGCGCAATGCTGCCCTGGCTCGTGTGGCAAGAGGGCTTGCACAACACCCAGGCCCAAGTGCTTGCCGCGTGCTGGGCGGGGCTGGCTGTGGGGGTGTGGCGCCAAACGCGTGATCAAGGCGGGCACCTCACAAAAGCACAGCCATGAGCACGGCCAGTGCGGCCACGTCTGCGGCGTAAAGCACCAGGCCTGCGCCACCAAGCAGCAAGGCCCCGTGGCGAGCCAGTTGGCCCATCCGCACAAGCCATGGGGCGCGCGTGCTGCGCACATCGGTTTGGTCAAGGCTGCTGCGCGATGGATGAGCCAGGCGCGCCACAAGCGCCAACACCGCCAGGCCCAGGGCAACCCAGGCCAGGCGCTGGTGCACAAAGGCGGCCACGGTCCAGCGTCGCACCTCACAGACCCAACTGGCCTCCAAGGCTTCGCAGCGGTGGGTGAGGGCAGCGGGCTCAACCAGGCCGTGGCGCAGTCCATAAGCCAACAACACCCCGCTGCCTAAGCTCAGCACCACGCCCCACAACTGCGGGGCACTCAATGGGCCTGGGCTGTGCCAAGCCTGCGCGGGGCGGCTCAAGTGCGTGGCCCGTTGAGTGGCGTGCCGGGCTGGGCAAAGGCCTTGAGCATCATGCCGGTGAGCTCATGCAGCTCAGCCAAGGGCTGGCGCGCAGGTGCCATGCCGTCTTGAAAGCCTTGGGCCTTGAAGCGGGCCAGCAGGGCTGGGTCGCGCGAAACAATGTGCACGGGCACGTCCCAAGGTGCGCCTGCACCGGTGACGTTGGCTGCGGGCTGGTGGTCGCCGACAAACAGGTAAATGGCTTCACGGGCTTGTGGCTCACGCAGGTGGCTGCCCAGCACCCGGTAGGTGTAGGCCACCATGCGCACATAGTCGGGGAACATGTTGAGCCAGTCGGGCTGCTCGTTGAGGGCCTGCTGGGTGTCATGTTCGTCAAAGGGCTGCGCGGTCAGCACCCGGCGCCAATCGGGCTGAAACGGGGGCACCGGGCTGAAAGGCAGGTGGCAGGTGATGGTGGGGAAAAACACAAACCGTGGCTGCGCACCTTTGAGGCGCGGGTGCATTTGCTCAAAGCGCGCCACAGAAAACTGGTCGGGAATTTTCCAGTAGCCCAGCTCTGGCCCAGGGTAACCCAGGCGTGGCCCGTCAATGAACACGTCGTAGTTGTAAAACGCGCGCTCAGGCCACTCCCAAAACACCCCGGGGTACACGCCGAAAGTGGCAAAACCAGCGGCTTTGAACAAGCTCATGAGCGTGGGCCGCGAGGTGGTGAGCAGCACGTCGTGGGCCATGGGGTTGCTCAGGTTGATGCCGGTGAGCAAACCGAGTTGGGCCAGGTCGGTGCCGCCGCCAAACGTGGGCGATTTGAAAAATGCCGACACCACCTGCTGCCCGTTGGCGGCCACGTCGCGCGCAAATTGCTCGCGCACGGGGCTCAGTGCGGCATGGGCAACAGGGTTGTCGTAGGTGATGGCGCCCACCGACTCCATGGGCATGAGGTACACATCGCGACCCTTGAGCCCAGCCAAGGCCTCGAGCGGGTTTTGCATGGCCACCGACACCGCGGTGCTGGCCGGCAGCAAGGTGGCCTGACGTTGTTCAGACAATGCGTTGGTGATGACCTGCATCTGCTTGACGTAGGTGGGAATCACCGGTTTGGACAAATACGGCCAGGTGGCCTGCACGCCTGCGAGGTTGGCAGCGGCCAACACACCCAAGGCAGCACTCAACCCCAAGGCCCAGCGGTGACCCAAGGCATAGGGCGCCGCCACCCGCGCTGCCACCGCCATGGCTAAGCGCAGCACGGTGAACATCAGCCACAGCAGCAGGCCGGTGCCTCCCACCACCGCAGCGGTTTGCCACCAGGGCCGCTCTTGCGAGGACACCCACAAAAACCGGGGGATTTGCAAGCCGTCCCAATACAGGTTGATTTCTCGGCCAAACAGGCTCGGGGTGGTGACGTCGGCGTAACGCCCCAGCACCAGCACCAAGTAACCCAAGGTCAACAGGGTGATGCCGCGTCTGCCCAGGTAGGCGCGGCGCCAAACCAGCACCAACAACAAGAGCCACAGACCAACAAACTCCGGGGCCAAGCGTGCTTCGGGCACGATGCCTGGCGTGGGCCACCACGTGCTAAAGCTCAGCGCGCTGTTGAGCACCAACAAAGCCAAAACCACCCGCAGCAAGCGACGCCATGGGAAAGGGGGCGTGAAAGGGGCAGACATGGGGCTCAGGTGCGAATGAAAGCTATGGCTTGATGAAAACCGATCAAAGTCTAGCCTGCCATCATCCCAGCCATAAAGAAAAAAAGCCCCATGAAGGGGCTTTAGTCAGCGCCGAAGCCCCGTGGGGCTGGCAAGTTTGCGGTGGGCAAACCAAGAGCTGGAGCGGGTGATGGGAATCGAACCCACGTTATTTGCTTGGGAAGCAAGAGTCCTACCATTGAACGACACCCGC
>DKJZ01000013.1 GCA_002454975.1 Hylemonella sp. UBA6679 | reverse complement strand
TACTGATTTGGGGGAATGCCATAATGAACACATATGAAGCAATGGTACGTATTCAAAGCAACGGTATGTTTGTGCGTACACGTGTGCAAGCTAATTCAAACCAAGATGCACTTTGGTTGTTGGAAGGGCAGTATGGTGCTGGCAACGTTGTGACGCTGCCAACGTTTGTTAGTTGATGTCTTTTTTACTCATTATCAAAAATTGATTGTGTTAGCATTTCTATAAACATAGTGGAGCTTAACAATGTTGAACACCAAACAATCACTGCTCTTTTTTTTAACTTGCTTCGTTTTGGTCGGCGCTTCTAGCGCTCAAAACCAGAGAGTTGAAAAAAATGCCACAAACTGTAGCCAAGCTGCTGAGATGGCTACCAGTAGTTATGGAGCATTAGCAACCAAGTTCAGTAGGTCTGCAAAAGACTTTTCATTTGTAGGCGCGGAGTGGAAATACGGTCAATGCCGTGTAACGGTCGACACACCCAAAGGGCCTATTGTTTGCCTTGCAGATGATATTTACAAAAGCGCAAAGGGCGGAGTATTTGTGTTTCTTGAAGACGGTCAACTGAAACAGATTGCCTGTCTTTGAGATTGGTTTTACAGCCAACTATCCAAAAGTTGGCTAACGTAACTCCTGTCCAGCATGTGTCCGTTGTTTGGCACTACTATGACTGGCACGTTTAGAAGCTGACCTAGTCTTGTGACGTTTGTAGGGTTGCTTTGCCAGTCATCACTACCAACATGAATTTGGCAATTTGCAGGCGTTGGGTACAGGTTGGCAGTGGCAAGTTCAAAGAGCTTTTTAGCTCTTGGCGGTATGAAGCCCATTTGCAGCTCTTCGCTGTCAAACTCACCAACAATTGGCGACAGTAAAAGCACACGTCCAATGTATGGTGCCATCTCGGTCTGTGCATGCAGAAAGAGATAGGCACCGAAAGAGTTGGCTATGACAAGGCTGTCTTTGTTCCAGTGCTGTGTTTGTAGGTCGTTGGCTATGGTTGAGACTTGTGCTGCAAAGCCAATAGTTTTGAACTCGTCTTGAATCTCTCTGCCCACTACGTCAAGGCCTCTAGCTAGCAATGCTTCGCCAAGTCCTTTGTGTAAGTGTCCGCCTTGACCTGACAGGTAGTAAATTCTTTTTTTCATGGATGCATTCAGGTTAGCCGGCACACGTGTCAAATTATTTGACGCTAGCTTGTGGGGGTCTAAAAAATTTATCCCAAAAACTGTAAGCGGATGCCAATAGTTCGTGCAATAAAACCTCTTGACCGTTAGCTAGTTGAATTGTGTAGCTAGCCGGATGCTCGCTTACAGGGCCAAGAGAGCTGAAATAGAAATTGACGCCTTGAATGTTTGCTTTGGAGGCGCTAACTATGCCTCTTGGTTTTTCGATAGTGCCGTGCTTTGATACCGTAGTTATGTCGTGTAAAGCGCTCAATGCAGTGCACTCGGTTTCGAATTGCTTTCTTAGTTCGCCCAGCGACAGGTTTTGGGGGTTGGTGCGATGATCTATTTGTACCCAATCGATTAGATGCCACAGGGATGAACAGAGATTGAAGGCCTCTCTAGCTGTTGGATCGTTGTGAAAGCGTAAAAAATTTGGCTGAGCGATTTCCATCCAGAACTGTGCAGCTGACTCTATGCCAAGTACGGGTACGATCGATTTGTTGGTGCTCATTGTTAGTACGATAGTGCAGTTCTGGTTAGTTAGGGTGCTATCAGCTAAACTGATACTTTAATCAAACAACAACTTGTCTAAGCAGTGCTGAAGCTCCTTTGGTTTGTTTTACATATGTTGCACAGTAAAAAAATGATCGAAAAAACCTATATAAAACAACATAGTTACGCTACAGCGTGGCAATTCAAACAATGCCACGGTAAATTGAACTGACCATGCCTGTGAACCTTCCCCTTCCGCAGGCTGCTGACCTGCACCCCGTGCCCGGTGTGCGCATTGGCGTGGTTGAAGCCGGTGTGCGCAAAGCGAACCGCAAAGACCTCACTGTGGTCTTGGTCGATGAAGGCGCCAGCGTGTCAGGTGTGTTCACCCAAAACCGTTTTTGCGCCGCGCCTGTGCAGGTGTGCCGCGAGCATTTGGCCGCCGGCCAGGGCATCCGCGCCATGGTCATCAACACCGGCAACGCCAATGCGGGCACCGGTGAAGACGGCCTGGCCCGCACCCGTGCGAGCTGCGAGGCGCTGGCCGCGCAGCTGGGCTGCACGCCTGCACAAATTTTGCCGTTCTCCACCGGTGTGATCATGGAGCCGCTGCCGGTGGACCGCATCATCGCCGGCCTGCCTGTCGCCATTGCCGATGCCAAGTCCGACCATTGGTTGAAGGCTGCTGAAGGCATCATGACCACCGACACCCAGCCCAAGGCTTACAGCACGCAGGCCAAGGTGGGCGGCGTGACGGTGAGCGTGACCGGCATCAGCAAAGGTGCAGGCATGATTCGCCCCAACATGGCCACCATGCTGGGCTTCATGGCCACCGACGCACGTGTGGCCCCAGGCCTGATGGCCCAACTCGCGCGCGACCTGGCCGAGGGCTCGTTCAACCGCGTGACGGTCGATGGCGACACCTCCACCAATGACTCGTTTGTGGTGATTGCCACCAACAAGGCCGCGCATGCCGAGATCACCAGCTGGGACAGCGCAGAGGGCCAGGCGCTCAAAGCGGCCATGCTGCAAGTGGCGCGCTTGTGCGCCCAAGCCATCGTGCGCGATGGCGAAGGCGCGACCAAGTTCATCACCGTGCAAGTCGAGGGTGGCAAAACTGCCGAAGAATGCCGCTTGGTGGCCTATGCCATCGCGCATTCGCCCTTGGTGAAAACCGCGTTTTTTGCCAGTGACCCCAACCTGGGCCGCATTCTGGCCGCGGTGGGTTATGCCGGCATTGCCGACCTGGACCAAACCGGTATCGATCTTTATTTGGACGATGTGCACGTGGCCGTTAAAGGCGGGCGCAACCCCGCCTATCGCGAAGAAGATGGCCAGCGCGTGATGAAGCAAAGCGAAATCACCGTGCGTGTATTGCTGGGCCGCGGCACAGCGAGCGATACGGTGTGGACTTGTGACTTCAGCCACGATTACGTGACCATCAACGCCGATTACCGCTCCTGATTCAGCGCCCCTGCCATGACGACCCTAGACCAACTGCTGGCGCGTGCCGAGCAACTCATCAACCGCATTGAAGCGGTGCTGCCTGCGCCCCTGAGTGCGCCCGACTGGAACGCCTCGATCGCCTTTCGTTACCGCAAACGCAGCTCGGGCCATGGCGCCCTGGAGCCGGTGCGCCACGTGGGCAGCATGAGCTTGGACGCGCTCAAAGAGATCGACCAGCAGAAAGAAAAAATCCTGCGCAACACCCAGCAGTTTGTGCAGGGCTTGCCTGCCAACAATGTGCTGTTGACCGGCGCGCGCGGCACCGGTAAATCGTCACTCATACGCGCGTGCTTGCACGCCCTGGCTGACCAAGGATTGCGCCTGATTGAGGTGGACAAAGATGACCTCACCGACTTGCCAGACATTGTGGACACGGTGGCTGGGCGGCCTGAGAAGTTCATCATCTTTGCCGATGACCTGAGTTTTGAAGAAGGCGAGGCGGGTTACAAAGCGCTCAAATCCATCTTGGACGGCTCGGTGGCTGCGGCAACCCCCAATGTGCTGATTTACGCGACCAGCAACCGCCGCCATTTGTTGCCCGAGCGCATGAGCGACAACCTGGGCGTGAAGCACACCGACGACGGCGAAATCCACCCCGGTGAAGCGATTGAAGAAAAAATTTCTTTGTCGGAACGCTTTGGTTTGTGGGTGAGTTTTTACCCGTTCAGCCAAGACGAGTACCTCACCATCATCGCCCAGTGGCTCAGCGCCTATGGCGTGCCCCCCGCGGCCATCGAAGCCGCGCGCCCCGAGGCCCTGGTGTGGGCACTGGAGCGCGGTTCGCGCAGCGGACGGGTGGCTTACCAGTTTGCCCGCGACTATGCGGGCAAGATGTGAGCCCCCACGCTTGTCACTGCGTGTACTGCGCTGCCCCCCGAGGGGGAGCTTCGCGCCTTGGGGCGGCCCGGCGGCGCGAACCATGTGAAACCCCACGCTTGTCATGTGCACTTGCTGAATGACTAAACCTTTGGTTGCTGACGGTGACCGCCCGCGTGAGGGCGGGGCGGATCGGCCCATCACCGAAGTAGCGGTGGGGGTGCTCATCAATGCGCAGGGTGCGTTTTTGCTGACCTCGCGCCCACCTGGCAAGGTGTACGAGGGCTATTGGGAATTTCCGGGTGGCAAGCTTGAAGCGGGCGAGACCGTGGAGCAAGCTTTGCGGCGCGAGTTGCAAGAAGAAATCGGCATCACCATCGAAGACGCGCAGCCCTGGAAGGTTGAGGTGGTGGACTACCCGCACGCCTTGGTGCGTTTGAACTTTTGCAAGGTGTTTGCTTGGCAGGGCGAGTTGCACATGCGCGAAGGCCAGCAGTTTGCTTGGCAAGGCTTGCCCGTGCAGGTCATGCCTGTGCTGCCGGGCACGGTGCCGGTCTTGACCTGGCTGGCGCTAGAGCAAAACTTCTCAGGCCCCACACACGCCTAGTTGCATCAAGCAGCTTGCTATTGAATTTCTAGCGTAAACCTCAATAAGCACGTGGCTTAGAGGCGTATTTATTGTAATTTTGGATCGCCGTACAAGTCGTCTTCTGGGGGTGCTTCGGTAGGCACCCGGAAGGACTCGCTGGCCCAAGCCCCGAAATCGATGTTTTTGCAGCGCTCGCAACAAAACGGACGGTAGGGGTTGCTCGGGGCGAACACGCTGTCCCCGGCGCAGGTGGGGCACACCACAATTTTGCTCATACCGACCTCAGGCGCACAGGCTCAGCTCGAACGCGGCGTCGTCGCTGATTTGGTGCAGCTTGCCTTGGGGGTCTTGTTGCATCACGCGGATGGACACCATCAGGCGGTTGCCGCTGATTTCTGGCACCCAGCCAGTGCCTGGGGCCATGGCCAAGCGCAGCAGTTGAAAGCTGCGGCCCTGTGGCAAATTTTGTTGAAACTGGCCGCCAGTGGCCATCACTTTTTGTGGGCTGCCGGTATCGCGCTGCAATTTCAGGAGCACAAAGATGGCTTCAGCCAAGGGGCCCACGGTGCTGGTCCAGTCGGCCAGGTCGCGACGACGTTGCGCTAAAGGGCCTTTTTGCCAAGCGTAGTAGGCCGGCAAGTCAAACTCGCAGGTGCCCCCAGGAATACCCACGCGGCTGCGCACACTCATGAGCCACTCGTTGTCGGTCAGCGACTGGCCGGCTTTGCCGGTTTGTTGGTTGAGCGAGAAAAAGCAGTCGTCGATGCGTTTGAGCACGCCCTCAAGCGCAGCCTGCGCAATGGCTGGGTTGTCGCGGTAAGAGGTGAGGGTGGTTTTGTGTTTTTCGAGGTCTTTGAGCACGTCAGACTTCAGGTCTGCGCGGGCTGCCACCTCGATGATTTCGAACAGCGTGACCAGAGCAAAGTGGTGGTCCAGGGCCGACTCGCGCCCCACCAACTCGCCCAGGCGCTGAAACAGTTCTTCCAGCCGCAAATAGGTACGGGTGCGTTCGTTAAAGGGGTATTCGTAGATGATCACGCTGCTAGCTTCCTAGCGCGAATCATAGCCCGAAGCGACGGGCGATTTCGCAGCAGGCTTGTCTTAAGTCATCGAGCGTGAGGCCATCGTTGTAGATGACCAGGTCGGCCGCGTTCAATCGGCGTTGTCGGCTGGCTTGTTGATTGATGATGGCTTGCACAGCTTGAGGCGTCAAACCGCTGCGCGCCACCACCCTGGCTGTTTGGGTGGTCTCTAGGCAATCGACCACCAGCACGCGGTCCACGCGGCTGCGCCAATGGGCCGACTCCACCAGGAGGGGAACATCAAACACCACAAGCTGTTTGCCTGCATCCAAAGCGGCCTGGGTTTGCCGTGCGGTTTCTGCGCTGACCAGGGGGTGCACGATGGCTTCGAGTTGCAAGCGCGCCTCGGGTTGGGCAAACACCAGCTCGCGCATGGCAGCGCGGTCCAGGGCGCCATCGGCGCCCACAAACTTTGCCCCAAACTGCTGCGCAATGGCTGGCATGGCCAAGCCCCCGGCTGCGGTGGTTTGGCGCGAAATCGCATCGGCATCCACCACCGCTGCGCCGCAGGCTTGCAAACTGGCAGCCACCGTGCTTTTGCCGCTGCCAATACCGCCTGTGAGCCCCAGCTTGATCATGTCAAAGCCCTGTCCATGCCATGAGCTTGTGCGGCCCTGCAAGCACAGCCAGCAGGCCAGCGCCCGCTAAAAAAGGGCCGAAGGGCACCACGCCGCCTTCGCGCAAACCCACGGTGTACTTCATGGCGATGCCCACCACCGCCCCCACGATGGACGACCACAAGATGATGGGAACCAGCAGCGTCCAGCCAAACCATGCGCCCAAAGCTGCGAAGAGCTTGAAGTCGCCATAACCCATGCCTTCTTTGCCGGTGATGAGTTTGAAGGCCCAGTAAACCAACCACAGCGACACATAGCCTGCCACCACTCCCCACACCGCGCTGTGCAAGGGGGTGAGGGTGATGCCGGTGGCGGAGGCCACCAAGCCGGCCCACAGCAGGGGCAAGGTGATGTCGTCAGGCAGCAAGGTGGTTTGCCAGTCGATCCAGGCCAGCGCCAGCAGCGCAGCGCACAAACCCGCCCAGCACAAGGCGGTGATGCCCGCACCAAAGCGCCAGCCACACACGGCAAACACCACGGCGGTGCTGAGCTCCAAGGCGGGGTACATCAGACCGATGCGCGCACCGCAAAAGCCGCAGCGCCCGCGCAGCAACAGGTACGAGATCACAGGCAAGTTGTGGTGCCAGCGCAAAGCCTGGCCACAGCACGGCGCGTGCGAGGCAGGCAAGGCCAAGTTGTAGCGCTCAGGCAAGGGGCTGTGTGTGGGCGGCGGCACCTCACCCCACTGGCGCGCCAACATCCGCGGCAGACGCACCACCACCACACTGAGAAAGCTCCCGATCAACAGACCGAGCAGACCCATCCATGCAGCATCCATCAAATGACTTGTCCCATTTTGAAAACCGGTAAATACATGGCCACCACAATACCGCCAATGAGCGAGCCCATCACCACCATGAGGGCGGGTTCGAGCATGCTCATCAAGGCACTCAAGCGGTTTTTAACACCGCTTTCTTCAAAGTCTGCCGCCTTGTGCAGCATGGCTTCGAGCGAACCCGAGGCCTCACCCACAGCGCAGAGTTGTAACACCATCGGCGGGAACAACTGTAACCCGGCCATGGTCTGGCTCAAACCCTGGCCCTGCGCCACTTGGCTGGCCATGTGCGCGCTGGCCTGCACGAAAACACGGTAGCCCGCTGCGCCACCCGCTGAGTTCAGGGCCTGGACCAGGGGCACGCCCGCAGCACACAAGGTGGCCAGGGTGCGGCTCCAGCGTGCCATACCCGCTTGCAGCAGCAGCGGCCCCATCAGCGGCAAACGCAGCAAGCCACTGTGCACCCGCTCACGCAAGCTGGGGTAGCGCTGCCACGCCCAGGGCCATGCCAGCGCCGCGCCCATGAGCACCAACAGCAGCACCAGCCCATGGGCTTGCAGCAGTTCGCTGGTGTGGATCACCCACAGGGTGGGCAGTGGCAACTCGGCGCCGTAGCTGGCAAACACCTGCGTGAACGAGGGCACCACCTTGACCATGATGAGACTCACCACCGCCACCGCCACCAGCAGCACGGTGACCGGGTAGGTCAGGGCCGAGCGCAGCGTGGCTTGCAGGGCCTGCGTGCTTTCCATGTGGGTGGCCAAGCGTTCCAGCATGGCATCGAGCAAACCACTTTGTTCACCGGCTGCCACCAGCTGCACGGCCAGTGCTGAGAAGTGCTGCGGGTGCAAGGCCATCGCTGCGCTCAAGGGCAGGCCGGTTTCCAGGCTGTTGCGCAGACTTTGCAAAAGATCTTGCAAGCGCGGGTGGCTCAGGCCGTGGCCCATCATGTGCAGGGCTTGGAGCAGGGGCAAGCCCGCGGCCAACAAGGTTGCGAGTTGGCGCAGGATCAAGGTGATGTCTTGGCGCCGCACCGGCTTGAGCAAGCTGGCATGGGTGCGCTTGAGCCGTATGCCTTGGAAGCCTTGGCGGCTGAGCTGGTAGCGCGCTTGCTGCGGCCCTGGGCTGTGCAGGTGCCCGCGTTGCAGCCGGCCCTGGGTATCCAACGCTTGCCAAAGGTACACGCGTGAGGGCTTCATGCCTTGGTCACCGCAAGCACCTCGGCCACCGAGGTCAGCCCCTGCTGCACTTTGCACCACCCCGCCTCGCGCAAGGTTCGCACGCCATCGCGGCGGGCTTGCGCGGCAATGTCAAGGTCGCTGGCTTGTTTGATGATGAGGTGTTGCTGCGCTTCGTTGACAGGCATGACCTGAAACAAACCGACGCGTCCCTTGAAGCCGCAGTGGCAAGCCGCGCAGCCCACGGGCCGGTACAAGGCAACACCAGCTTGGCACAGGTGTTCTGGCACGCCAGCGGCTCGCAGGCTCGAGGCTGGGAGTGTCTCTGGGGCTTTGCACAACGTGCACAAGCGCCGAGCCAGCCTTTGCGCGGTGATGAGCATCACGCTCGAGGCGGTGTTGAAAGGTGCGACCCCCATGTGACGCAAACGCGTGAGGGTGGCGGGCGCGTCGTTGGTGTGCAAAGTTGATAGCACCAAGTGACCGGTTTGCGCGGCTTTGAGGGCGATCTCGGCAGTTTCCAGATCACGCACCTCCCCCACCATGATGATGTCTGGGTCTTGCCGTAAAAAGGCGCGCAGCGCGGTGGCAAAGGTCAGGCCGGTTTTGTCGTTCACGTTCACCTGGTTGACGCCAGGCATGACGATTTCAGACGGGTCTTCAGCCGTGGCAATGTTCACACCAGGTTGATTGAGCAGGTGCAACAAGCTGTAGAGCGACAAAGTTTTGCCCGAGCCGGTGGGGCCAGTGACCAAAATCATGCCGTAAGGCCTGGCAATGGCCTGGGTGAGCAGGGCAATGTCGTCGTCCTCGTAGCCCAGCGCTTGCAGGCTGACATGCGAGTGCGTGCCCTCCAAAATTCGGATCACCACCTTCTCACCAAACAGGGTGGGCAAGGTGCTGATGCGTAAATCCACTTCGTGGCCGGGCTTGACGGTCCAGCGCATGCGGCCGTCTTGCGGCAGGCGCTTTTCTGCGATGTCCAGGGCTGAAATCACTTTGATGCGCGAGGCCAGTTTGTCTTTGATGACGCCTGGGGCCTGGGCGACTTCGTGCAGTTCGCCGTCGATGCGCATGCGCACGCGCAGCTGATGCTCCAGCGGCTCCAGGTGCAGGTCTGAGGCGCCGCGTTGCACGGCCTCATGCAACAAGCCTTGTAAAAAACGCACCACCGGAGCGTCGTCCACCTCGCTGCGGACGGTTTGGCGTACCGGCTCGGCGCTCATGCGCCCCCAATTGAAGTTGCGCGCAAACGCGTCCGCCTGGCTGAGCTCCATGTGTTCTCCCTGTCTTTTTTTGACCATCTTAGAGATGGCCATGCCCTGAGCCATAGGGGAAAACAAGGTGGCGCCACAGCTGCGGCTAGGGTTCACCCGCTGTGTAAATGTGCGTCCCAGGCGCACACTGAAGCAAAGGAGCTTGCCATGTGGAAAAAATTTGTCGTTTTGTTTGGCGTCGTTTTGTTGGTTTCAGGCTGCGCCAGCCTAGGTGGGGGAGGCTCGTCCATCGTGATGGAAGAGTTCCGTGTGCCCAGCGATGCGGGCATTGAGGTGTATGTGCGCAACAAGCGCCCAGCGGGCATGACGCAGTTTTCTCCAGCCAAAACCGTCATTTATGTGCACGGCGCCACCTACCCGGCAGAAACCGCGTTTGACCTGCAGCTCGACGGTCAGTCGTGGATGGACTACATCGCCAAGCAGGGCTATGACGTGTACTTGCTCGATGTGCGTGGCTACGGCATGTCCACCCGCCCGCCCCAAATGAGCAAACCCGCCAGCGAGAGCGCCCCCTTTGCCACCACCGAAGAAGCCATGCGCGATGTGGACGCGGTTGTTGAATTTGTGAAAAAACGCCGCAACATCGAGCGGGTGAACCTGCTGGGATGGTCTTGGGGCACGGTCATCATGCAGTGGTACACCAGCCTGAACAGCCAAAAGGTGGAAAAGCTCGTGCTGTTCGCGCCCGTGTGGATCCGCCAAACGGCCTCGCTGGTGCAAACCGGCCCCGGCCCCACACCGGCATATCGCTCAGTGAACATGTCCCAGGCCAAAACCCGTTGGCTCACCGGCGTGCCTGAGGCCAAAAAAGCCGACCTGATTCCGCCGGGCTGGTTTGAGGCTTGGGCCAAAGCCACCATCGCCAGCGACCCCGTGGGCGCAGCCCAAAACCCGCCGGTGCTGCGTGCGCCCAACGGTGTGGTGGCCGATGGCCAAAAGTACTGGGGCAACGGCGTGATTCCATGGAAGCCAGAAAACATCAAGGTGCCCGTGCTGCTCATCAAGGCCGAGTGGGACCAAGACACCCCCGCCTACATGGCGCAAAACCTCTTTCCCAAACTCACGGGCGCACCCTACAAGCGTTACGTTGAGCTGGGCGAGGGCACGCACACCATCATCATGGAGAAAAACCGCATGAGCCTCTTCAGGGAAGTGCAGTTGTTCTTGGATGAGCAACACAGCGCTCGCTAAACA
The DNA here is from genome assembly GCA_002454975.1 of Hylemonella sp. UBA6679. Taxonomy (GTDB): domain Bacteria; phylum Pseudomonadota; class Gammaproteobacteria; order Burkholderiales; family Burkholderiaceae_C; genus Hylemonella. The sequence continues at coordinate 71,762 of DKJZ01000013.1, read as the reverse complement.
GCGGCCCCAAGCATGCCCACAAAGACCAACAAGCACCCCAAAAACATGAGCGATGCGCCACCGCCCCACCGTTCTAAAACGCTCGAGGATGTGGTGCTCAAGTTCATCGAGAAAAACAACCGTTGGATCTGGGCGTGCATTGCGCTGACCACTTTGGGGGTGGTGACGTTCCAGTAAGTGGATGAAGACTTTAGGTGGCTAACTGGTCGGGCTCATACTTCTAACCACAATAGCCTTGTCAATCACACACTTAGGTTGAACTCCACTTGACGAAGCTCCGATGACACAGCCTCACTTGCCCGCAGACAGCAGCCTGGTGGACTCTCGTTATGCGGCTTGGCGTCTTGTCACGGCGCTGGCCATTGCCACGTTGGGCAACAGCGGCATGTATGTGCTGTCGGTGGTGCTGCCCGAGATTGAGCGCGAATTTGGCGTGAGCCGCGCGGATGCCTCTTTGCCTTACACCCTGACCATGATTGGCTTTGGTTTGGGCGGCATCTTCTGCGGCAAGTGGGCAGACAAGTTTGGCATCATGCGCGTGCTCATGATCGGTGCGCTGGCCACAGCGGCTGGTTATTTGTTGGCCAGTTTGTCACCCAACCTGTGGTTGTTTGCCTTGGCCCACGGCGTGTTGATTGGCTGCCTGGGCATAGCCAGTGCTTTTGTGCCCTTGATGGCCGACACCGCCTTGTGGTGGGATAAGCATCGCGGCATCGCGGTGGCCGTGTGTGCCAGTGGCAATTACATGGCCGGCTCAATATGGCCGCCTCTGGTGCAAATGGGCATCGAGCAATATGGCTGGCGCCCCACCTACATGGTGCTGGGTGTGGTGTGTGGCTTGGGCATGGCGGTGTTGAGTCTGCGCATGCGCCAGCGCCCGCCCTTGACGGGGGCTGCTGCTGGCCCAAACAACCTGGCCATGCAAGCCTCGCAAGACCGGCCTTTTCGCATGAGCAAAGGCCAGGCCCAAACTTGCTTGTTTGTGGCGGGTGTGGGGTGTTGCGTGGCCATGTCCATGCCGCAGGTGCACATCGTGGCCTACTGCACCGACCTGGGTTTTGGTGCGGCACGCGGCGCAGAAATGCTCTCGTTGATGTTGGTGGCTGGCATCATGAGCCGCCTGGCTTCGGGCTGGATTTCAGACCGCATTGGTGGCCTGCGCACGCTCATGCTGGGCTCGGCTTTACAGTGCTTGGCCTTGTTTTTGTTTTTGCCTTTCGAAGGGCTTACCTCGCTGTATGTGATCTCCGCCCTGTTCGGGTTGTTTCAGGGTGGCATCGTGCCTTCTTATGCTTTGATTGTGCGTGCGCATTTCCCGCCACAAGAGGCTGGTGCACGTTTGGGGGTGATCATCTTTGGCACCCTCATTGGCATGGCTTTGGGGGGCTGGCTGTCGGGCAAAGTGTTCGATGTGACCGGCTCTTACCAAGCTGCGTTTGTCAATGGCATCGCCTGGAACTTGCTCAACCTGGCCATTGTGGTGGTGCTCTACCTCAGAACGCGGCCCCTCAAGCCTGGTCCGCACCTGCTTGCAAAAACGTCTTGAGCGCGTTCAAGCACGCCTGCTCATCGGCAGTGGTCAAGGCATCGTAGTCATGGCCCGCATGAACAGAGGTCACGTGACCTGTGTTGACAGCTGGTAGCGTTTGGCGTCTTGTGCTGTGCCATAGTCGTCTCGGTCACCCTGAAAAATCAACATGGGTTGCCGCAAGGTGGCCAAGTGCGCGGTGCGATGTGGCTCCTCGTTTTTCTCCGGGTGCTTGAACGGGTAGCCAAAGCAAACCACCCTGCGAACCGAGGGCTCGTCGGCAACCAGCGAGCTCACAATGCCGCCGGCCGAGTGAGAAAACAAGGTCACTTCAGGCGCTGCAAGCTGTCCGAGAAAGCGCCGTAAATCCGCAGCCTGGGCTAGGTTGCTGTTGCGAAAAATAAAGTAATCCCATTGGCCAGGCTGCATCAGCAGGATGAGGCCTTTGCAAAGCTTGCGCACGGCGGCGCCCATGGCGCCATGGCGTCTGCAACATGCTGCAAGCCCACCTCGATGCCAGCGGGTGCCCCACTTCTCAAACGTATCGTCGAGCTGCTTGGCTGTTTGCGTATGCCCAGACTCAAACCAACATACCGTGAGCCCCTGCGCGTGAAGCGCATGCAACATTTTTTCTAAAGAGGCCGAAGACTTTTTGTAGTTGCTGCGACCCACAACCACCAGCAAGTGGCTTGCTTTGAGCGAGCCAAGGTGGCTGACGCGCGAGCCGTTGATGAGGGTGTGGGAGATGGACATGGTGGTCGGGGTGAGAGGATTCGAACCTCCGGCCTCTACGTCCCGAACGTAGCGCTCTACCAGGCTAAGCTACACCCCGCTGGGCATAAATTTTATCAAACGACACGACTTAAAAAGCCGCAGACCATGTGCGGCTTTTAGGGGTTTGTTATAAATTTGCATCGATGGGGAGTAGCCTAACTCCCGGGTGCACAGGAGGCTTGGTGCCAAACCCGGAAGTCAACAAATCGTCAGTACGGAGCTTTGCTCCCGGTTTGTTGGGCGGACAAAAGCATCACATGCACGGCAAGACCTTCGATCCGTCGGCTCAGACGCACTTCGCGCCTGGGTCTGTATTGATCGTTGGAGTTGTACATGGAACTGTTTTCTGCCCCTTGGTGGTCGGCGCTGCTGGCCATTATTTTGATTGACCTGGTTTTGGCTGGTGATAACGCGATCGTCATCGCGCTGGCTGCCCGAAACCTCCCCCAAGATCTGCAAAAAAAGGCCATTGTGTGGGGCACTGTGGGCGCCATTGTTGTGCGCGCGGTGATGACGGTGGGTGTGGTTTGGCTGCTCAAAATCCCTGGCCTCATGCTGGTGGGTGGTTTGGGCCTGTTGTGGATTGCTTACAAGCTCATTGCCGACTCGGGCGAGGGCGATCACAGTGGCCCCAGTGCCACCACTTTTTGGGGCGCCATGAAAACCATTGTGGTGGCCGATGCACTCATGGGCGTTGACAACGTGCTGGGCGTGGCCGGTGCGGCGCATGGTGCTTTTGATTTGGTGATTTTGGGTCTGCTCATCAGCGTGCCCATCATGGTGTTTGGCAGCCGCATCGTGCTGCAACTGGTGCAGCGTTGGCCCCTGATCATCCAAGGTGGTGCTGCTGTGCTGGCCTTCACGGCGGCAAGCATGATCATCAACGAGAGCTTGCTCGATGCCTTGTTTGACGGCAGCGACTTGCTGCCCCAAGTGATCCGCGGCTTGACATACACCTTGGCCATCGTGGGTGTGCTGGGCGCGGGTTGGTTGGCCAACAAACGCAGCGCCTGACCCTTCAAAGGTTTGCACCCGGGGCTTGAGGCACAGCCCCGCCATAATGTTTGACATGGCCTGCTTGGTTGGGCCTGTCCAAGCTTGTGGGGGCTGTGTTGCTCAAAACCTCAATGATGTTTGCGTGGGTGCTGCGGGCCGCGTTTGCGGCCCTGCTGATGGCTGGTATGTCGTGGGCGCAGTCTTGCGAGATGCCGCAAGCGCCTGTGCCAAGCATTGCCACACCAGGCCTGGCCGGTCAGCCTGTTGAGGCGCTGCCGCCTGAGCCAGCTTCTGGTTTTCGTGCGGGCATGCAAGCCGTGCGCGCCAAGGGCTTTATGGTGGTCACGGCCAACCCGCTGGCCAGCCAAGTCGCATGTGCTGTTTTGCAAAACGGTGGCAGTGCTGTGGATGCGGCGGTCGCGGCGCAAATGGTCTTGGGCCTGGTGGAGCCGCAGTCTTCAGGCTTAGGCGGCGGCGCTTTTTTGTTGCACTGGGAGGCACACACCGGTGTTTTGCGCAGCTACGACGGCCGAGAAACCGCGCCTTTGGCAGCCACCCCTGATGACTTGAGCATCAGCCCAGCCAGCACAACAGGCCCTGCACCCCAGATACGCGAGGTGTTTCAGGCTTTGCGCAGCCGCGGCACCTCCATTGGCACGCCTGGTGTGCTGCGCATGTTGGAGCTGGCCCACCAGGCCCACGGCCGCATGGCATGGCCTGACTTGATGCGCCCAGCGCAGACCCTGGCAACCCAGGGCTTTGCGATCAGTCCGCGCTTGGCCCAAGCCATTGCCCAAGCACGTGACGACTTGCTGCCAGACGCGCAGGCAGCCGCCTACTTTTTGAACCAAGACCGCACGCCCAAGCTAGCCGGTACGCGCTTACACAACCCGGCGTATGCCCACACCCTGCAGGCAATTGCGCAAGGGGGCGCCAATGCTTTTTATGTGGGTGAGATTGCCCAAGACATGGTGCGTAAAGTGCAAGAGCAGCAAGGCGCGCGCGGCATGGGCAAGCTCAGGCTGCAAGATTTGGCTCAGTACCGCGCGCTTGTGCGCGAGCCTGTGTGCACCCTCTACCGCGCCTACCGCGTGTGTGGCATGGGGCCGCCTTCGGCCGGGGCGTTGGTGATTGCGCAGGCCTTGGGCATGCTCGCGCACTTTGATGTGCCAGCCATGCCCCCGCGCATGCTGGTGCCTGATCCTGCAGCCGTGCACTTGGTGAGCGAGGCGCTGCGTCTGGCCTATGCCGACCGCAACACCTACATGGCCGACACCGACTTTGTTCCTTTGCCCGCGCAAGGTGTGGCCGCTGTCCTGAGCCCGAGCTACCTGGCGCAACGTGCGGCCTTGATTCAAAGCCGCAGCATGGGCAAAGCCAGCGCGGGCGATGTGGCCGCGATGAAGCCCGCCAGCAGTGACAGCGAAGGCAAAGGCACCACGCATGTGAGCATTGTGGATGCGCAGGGCAATGCGGTGGTGATGACCTCGTCGATCGAAAGCAGCATGGGGTCGTTTCGGTTTGTGCGTGGGTTTTTGCTCAACAACCAACTGACCGACTTTGCTTGGCTGCCCGAGCCTGGGCCGCCGTCTGCCAACCGCATCGAGCCGCTCAAGCGGCCGCGCAGCTCCATGGCGCCCACCTTGGTGTTCAAACCCCAGGCGGGGCAGGTGGACAGCCTGTACATGGCAACGGGCTCACCCGGCGGGCCGGCCATCATGCCTTACGTGCTCAAAACCTTGTTGGGGGTGCTTGATTGGGGGCTTGATGCCCAATCGGCTGCTGCTTTGCTTAATTTTGGGGCTTTCAATTCGCCCCAAACGTTCATTGAGGGTGATCACCCGGCCATGCACGCGCAGCCCAGTCACATGCAGACCCAAAGCTTGTTAGAGGCCTTGAGGGCACGGGGCCACCAGATCAACCTGGGGCCGCAAACCAGTGGGGTGGGCCTCATCATGCGCGACGGCGAGCATTGGGTGGGCGGCGCCGACCCGCGTCGCGAAGGGCTGGTCTTGGGTGGGCCTTAAGTGGGGCTAACAGCGCCTCAGGCTTGGCGATCAAGCAGCTGGCTGCCCAAGGCCATCAGGGCTTGGGTGTAGGCGTTGTCTGGCAGGGCTTGGGCAGCTTGGATGGCCCGCTGCGCTTCGCTTGCAGCAGCAGCGCGTGCCACGTCCAAGGCGCCCGTGGCGCGCACAATGCCAATGACGGCTTGCAGGTCGTCCACCGAGCCGTTTTGGATGGCGTTTTGAATCAGTGCTTTGTCTGTGGCGGATGCGCGCTGCATGGCGGCAATCAGGGGCAGGGTGGCTTTGCCTTCGCGCAAATCATCGCCCAGGCTCTTGCCCATCACTGTGGCGTCACCCGCGTAGTCCAGCACATCGTCAATCACTTGAAAGGCCGTGCCCAAGGCCTGGCCATAGGTGGCCGCAGCTTCTTCTTGCGCTGGGCTGGCGCCTGAAAGAATGGCGCCCACACGCGCACTGGCCTCAAAAAGCTGCGCAGTTTTGGAGCGAATCACATGCAGGTAACCGGTCTCGTCGAGGTCGGCGTTGTGCATGTTCATGAGCTGCATCACCTCGCCCTCGGCGATGATGTTGGTGGCATCGGCCAGCACTTCCATGATGCGCATGTTCTGCACTTCAACCATCATCTGGAAAGCGCGCGAGTACAAAAAGTCGCCCACCAGCACGCTGGCTGGGTTGCCAAATGTTTCATTGGCGGTGGCGTTGCCGCGGCGCATGCTGGACTCGTCCACCACGTCGTCGTGCAACAGTGTGGCGGTGTGGATGAACTCCACCACCGCGGCGAGTTTGAATTTTTGCGTGTCTGCGCAGCCCAGAGCGCCGCTGATGAACAGCAGCAAAGCGGGGCGCAGGCGCTTGCCCCCAGCTGCAATGATGTACTGGGCCACCTGCGCCACCAAGGGCACGCCCGAGCTCAAGCGTTGGCCGATGACCTGGTCAACGGCCTGCATGTCGCTGGCAATCAGGGCGAGGGGAGATGAGGTGGCAGTCACGGCTTGTCTGAAAATACGATCGGCAGATTATAGGAACACCGCCCGACCGATTGATCAACTTTATAAGTGTGTGCCCAATTTCAGCCATCGGTCACCACCACGCCGGTGGAAGAACAGGCCGCCAAGGCGCAATAAATTTCGTATAATGGCGGGCTTCGCAGCGAATCAGTGGCTCCGCGGCGAAGTTTCATTCCCACCTAAGAGGTTCTCACTCAGAAGAACGCCGACCGTGGAAAAGAGCCCGACAAACCCAAAGGAAAACTCATGAAAACATTCAGCGCAAAACCCGCTGATGTGAAGCACGAGTGGTTTGTGATTGACGCGACCGACAAGGTCCTCGGACGAGTAGCCAGCGAAGTTGCTCTCCGTTTGCGCGGCAAACACAAGGCCATTTACACGCCTCACGTCGACACCGGTGACTTCATCGTCATCATCAACGCAGCACAACTGCGTGTGACCGGGGCCAAAACCCTGGACAAGGTGTACTACCGTCACTCGGGCTATCCCGGCGGTATCACAGCCACGAATTTCCGCGACATGCAAGCCAAGCACCCTGGCCGCGCTTTGGAAAAAGCCGTCAAGGGCATGCTGCCCAAGGGTCCCCTAGGCTACGCCATGATCAAGAAGCTCAAGGTGTACGGTGGTGCTGAGCACCCCCACACCGCCCAGCAACCCAAAGTGTTGGAAATCTAAGGAGCTCACATGATTGGTGAATGGAACAATGGCACCGGCCGTCGCAAATCCAGCGTCGCCCGCGTGTTTCTGAAAAAAGGCACCGGCAAGATCACGGTCAATGGCAAAGACATCGAAGCTTTCTTCGGTCGTCAAACCTCCATCATGATCTGCAAGCAGCCCCTGATGCTGACCAACCACGCTGAAACCTTTGACATCATGGTCAATGTGGCAGGCGGCGGTGAGTCTGGCCAGGCTGGCGCGACACGCCACGGCATCACCCGCGCCCTGATCGATTACGACGCCAGCCTCAAGCCCGCCTTGAGCCAAGCCGGCTTCGTGACCCGTGACGCCCGTGAAGTCGAGCGTAAAAAGGTCGGTTTGCACTCTGCGCGTCGTCGCAAGCAGTTCAGCAAGCGCTGATCGCCCTCACAGCTCTGCTGTTGTCAAAACCGCCTCGGTGCAAACCCAGGCGGTTTTTTCATGGGCGCAGCATAGTTTTTGCCTAAACGCTTCTGCGTACCTCCCTGGTTAAACTGGAATTATGCGTTTCAAACTCTGGCGTCGCCGCCTCACCATCAGCGCGCCGCGCGTCTCGGTGCGCAGCGCCATGCCCTGGCCCTTGCGTTGGGCCATGGTGGCCATCGTGCTGGGGTTTTGTGCGGCCATTGGTTTGTGGGCCTTCGAGCTGGGTAAAGACCTTGCCGGGGTGGATGGCAGCCGCGCCGAGGAGCTGGCCCAGGTTCGCACCGAGGTGCAGGCGCTGCAGCGACAGCTCGCTACCCTCAAAGACGAGCGCGACAAAGCGCAGACCATCGCCAACACCTCGGCCACTTTGCTCACCGCGGAAAAAGCGGTGCAAGAGCGCTTGCTGCAACAAAACCGCCAGCTCGACACCGAGAACCAAGGGCTCAAAGAGAGCCTGGCTTTTTTTGAAAAACTCATTCCACGCAGTGCTGCGGAGACCTTGTCAATCCGGGGTTTGCAGGCTGATGCGGGCAATGGGCGCACCCTAAAATGGCAATTGCTGGTGATTCTGCCGGTCAAAAACGCCCCTGAATTCAAAGGTCGCATCGAGCTTGTCTTTGCCGGCACCCTGGCGGGCAAGCCTTGGGAGGCTGCACTGCCCGAAGGCCCTTTGCCTTTGCAGTTCAAACAGTATGGTCGCGTGGACGGCGTGTTTGAGTTGCCACCTCAGGTGGTGCTCAAGTCGGTCACGGCGCGGGTGCTTGACACCTCGGGCGTGCGCGCCACGCAGACCCTCAAACTTTAAGGAAGTGACATGGCCTTGTTCAAGAAAAAGCAGCCGCTCATCAAGAGCCTGATTGCCCACGGCAGCCGCATCGACGGGCTGCTTGTATTTTCTGAGGGCATGCGCATCGACGGCGAGGTCAGGGGCAACATCCACGCCCGTGGCGATGTGCCTAGCTTGCTGGTCATTTCCGAGTCGGCGCAGGTGCAAGGTGAAATCCGCGCTGACCACGTCATTGTCAACGGCCATGTGCGCGGCCCGGTGCATGCCCTGGTGATGCTTGAGCTGCAACCCAAGGCCCGCATCGAAGGCGATGTGCACTACCGCGCCCTGGAGTCTCACCAAGGTGCGACCATTGCCGGCCAGCTCAAACCCCTGGCTGCGGCTGAAGAAAAGCCCACACTCAAACTAGCGGCAAATAACTTCTAGCTGAATGCTTGAGCGGATTGCTGTACTATTGCATCAGTCATATTTAGGAGAGCTCCATGAGCGCACTAGCCGAATCCGTCCCCACCGAGATGCCCGCACCCATCCTGTTCACTGACAGCGCTGCGGCCAAAGTGGCTGACCTGATCGCCGAAGAAGGCAACCCCGACCTGAAACTGCGCGTGTTCGTGCAAGGTGGCGGTTGCTCGGGTTTCCAATATGGTTTCACCTTCGACGAAATCACCAACGACGACGACACCACCATGACCAAAAACGGTGTTTCTTTGTTGATCGACGCCATGAGCTACCAGTACCTGCTGGGCGCCGAGATTGATTACAAAGAAGACCTGCAAGGTGCGCAGTTCGTCATCAAGAACCCCAACGCCACCACCACCTGTGGTTGCGGTTCTAGCTTCTCTGTTTAATTTGATTTAAGCAGGGTACACAGCACCTAGCACGCGGGCGCCTTTGGCGCCCGTTGCTTTTGGCAGGTTGGCAGCTTCACCGCGCAGGGTTTTGAAGGCCAGCCAGGCAAAGGCAGCCGCCTCCACCTGCATCACGGGCAAGCCCCAGGCATCGGTGCGCAGCACCTCCACACCCGGCAGCAGCGCTGCAAGCCTGCGCATGAAGTGCAGGTTCAAAGCCCCCCCGCCGCACACCGCCAGCTGCTGGGCTTGCGGCGCGTGGGCCATGACATCTTTGGCGCAGGCCCAGGCGCTGAGCTCGCACAAAGTGGCCTGCACATCTTGGGGCGTCAGTGCAGGGCCTAGCTGCGCCGTGGCTTTTAGCGCGGCCAAAAGCCAAGGCATGTGAAACAGATCTCGCCCAGTGCTTTTGGGCGGCTGCATTGAAAAGTAGGGCGTTTGCTGCAAATTTTGTAGCAAAGCTTGAGACACCACGCCGCTTGCAGCCCAATGGCCATCTTGGTCAAAGGCTGCGCCGGTGTGTTGTTCGCACCATGCGTCCATCAGCGCGTTGCCTGGGCCGCAGTCCCAACCGCTCACCTTGGGGTCGCCAGGTGCAGTGGCATCAAGTACCGACAGGTTGGCAATGCCACCCACATTGAGCACCGCCACCGTTTTTGTGGCCTGCGCAAACATGGCTTGGTGAAAGGCTGGCACCAGAGGCGCGCCCTGGCCGCCAGCGGCCACATCGCGGTTGCGAAAATCGGCCACCACGGTGATGCCGCTGAGTTCAGCCAAAAGCGCTGGGTTGTTGAGTTGCCAGGTGTAGCCCGTGGCATCGAACTCGCCTGGCCGATGCCGCACCGTTTGCCCGTGGGCACCAATGGCGGCGATGTCAGCTGCACCCAGGTTGGCGCTGTGCAGCAACTCTTTGACCAGAGTGGCGTACACCCGGCTCAAGGCGTTGGCGGCCAAAGCGGCGCGATGCAACTCGTCGGGGCTAGGCGTGTTGAGGGCCAGCAACTCGGCGCGCAAAGCGGGGTCAAAAGGGGTGTGGGCGTGGTGCAGCACCTGGAGGGGGGGCTGCGAGCCACACGCGGCAAGCACAGCGTCCACGCCATCGAGCGAGGTGCCCGACATCAAACCAATGAACAGCTGGGCCACGCAGGCGGCTTATTCGGCCACGCCAGGCTGCAAAGAAGCGGCAGCCACAAGTTGCTGGCGGTTGGCTTGGGCCAGTTGGTTGAAGGCAGGCTTGGCCGAGGCGGTAACAGGCACAGCCTCGCTTTGGCGAGCCATGGTCAGCGGGTCTTGGTGGCGGCCGTTTTGGCGGAATTCAAAGTGCAAATGTGGGCCTGTGGCCCAGCCGGTGGCACCCACGGCGCCAACGTTGTCACCTTGGCTCACGCGCTGGCCCTGGCGCACGGCAATGCGGCTGAGGTGGGCATACACGGTCACTTGACCATTGTTGTGCTTGACGAACACCACATTGCCAAAGCCGTTTTGCACACCTGCAAACTCCACCACACCATCACCCACGGTGCGCACCGGGGTGCCAGTGGGCGCTGCGTAGTCCACGCCCAGGTGGGCGCGCCAGGTTTGCAAAATCGGGTGAAAGCGCATTTTGAAGCCGCTGGTCACACGCGAAAACTCCATGGGCGAAGCCAAGAAGGCGCGGCGCAGGCTTTGGCCATCCAGGGTGTAGTAGCCGCCCTTGGCTGCGCCGGGTTCTTTGAACCACATGGCCTGGTAGGTCTTGCTGTTGTTGACGAACTCTGCACTGACCACACGGCCTACGCGCAGGGGTTCGCCATCGCCCTCCAGGGCTTCGTACACCAGGGAGAAACGGTCGCCTTTGCGCAATGCGCGGTGAAAGTCGATGTCGCCCGAGAAAATTTCAGCCAGCTGAATGCCTATCGAATCGGGCAGGCGTGCGTCGTCGGTGGCGGCAAACAGCGAGGTGCGAATCACGCCACTGGCCAGGCGCGTTGAGGCCACCAAGGGGGCGGTTTCAATGCGGCTGGTGAAGTTGTTGCTGCCGGCTTCTTTTTCAACCACCAAGCGCTTGAACTGGCCACTGTCATCCAGGCTCCAGCGTGCGGTGAGCTTGACCAAGTTGTTGTTTTGATCGGCCTGGGCCGTCAGGTTGCGGCCACCACGCCCGAGCAGGTTTTGCGCCACCAATTTGTCGGCACGCATGTAGGCCGCGGCAGCGTTGTCTTGCACACCCAGGCGTTTGAGCAAGGTGTCGGCGGTGTCGTTGGCGCGGCTCAGGTCGGAGCGAAACAGGTCAAAGCGGTGGGTGTCCAGGGCTTCAAGCTGGGCAGCCAAAGGCAGGGGGGTGACAGGCTCAGAAACCTCGGTCACGGGCAGCAGCGACACATCGGGACCCAAGGTGGCCACAGCCGAGGCCACGGCAAACGCGCCGCCCGCACCTGCGAGCAACAAAGCCGCCACGGCAGCTGTCACGCGTTTGGGGTGCTGGGCCAACCAGGCGCGCGAGGCCGTGAGGGCCGCTTGCGACTGCTTGAGCGCTTGATCGAAAACCTGGTTCAAATCTGTCTACTCTGTTGTGGTGGGGCTGGTGCTATGCCTTGGGTTTTGCGACTGTCTTTGCAAGCTGTATGCCAGCTGCAAAACAGGCCATGCATGGCGCAGCCACTAAAATCACGATTGTAGCCGCCCCAAGGGGGTCGGACCCCGGAAAAAACCCTTATGAATCAAGCCCAAAGCCCAGAAATAGCCCTGTCTGACCGCGTCCAGGAGGCCCTGGCCGTGACCCTGCGCGGCTGCGACGAGCTCATCCCGCAAGCCGATTGGGTGCGTAAACTGCAGACATCTGAGGCCAAAGGGGTGCCATTGCGCATCAAATTGGGGCTTGACCCCACGGCGCCCGACATCCACATTGGCCACACCGTGGTGCTCAACAAGATGCGCCAGCTGCAAGACTTGGGGCACCAGGTGATTTTTCTGATTGGCGACTTCACCAGCCTGATTGGCGACCCGTCGGGTCGCAACAGCACCCGCCCGCCGCTCACGCCCGAGCAAATCAAGGCCAACGCCGAGACCTATTACCGCCAAGCCAGCCTGGTGCTGGACCCGGCCAAAACCGAGATTCGCTACAACAGCGAGTGGTCGCTGCCCCTGGGCTCGATGGGCATGATCCAGTTGGCGGCCAAGTACACCGTGGCGCGCATGATGGAGCGCAACGATTTTCACGACCGCTTCAAGGCCGGCACGCCGATTTCGGTGCACGAGTTTTTGTACCCGCTGATGCAGGGCTACGATTCGGTGGCGCTCAAAAGCGATTTGGAATTGGGTGGCACCGACCAAAAGTTCAACCTGTTGATGGGTCGCCATTTGCAAGCCGAGTACGGGCAAGAGCCGCAGTGCATCTTGACCATGCCGCTGCTTGAAGGCCTGGACGGCGTGGACAAAATGTCCAAGTCGAAAAACAACTACATCGGCATTGCTGAGCCAGCCAACACCATGTTTGCCAAGGTGCTCTCGATTTCTGATGAGTTGATGTGGCGCTGGTACACGCTCTTGAGCTTCAAGAGCATTGCCGAGATTGAGGCCCTCAAAGCCGAGGTGGCGGGTGGTCGCAACCCCAAAGACGCCAAGGTGATGTTGGCCAAAGAAATCACCGCGCGCTTTCACTCAAGCGCAGCGGCCGATGCGGCCGAGCAGGACTTCATCAACCGCAGCAAAGGCGGTGTGCCCGACGAGATTGAAGAACAAACCATTGCGCTGGATGGCGCCGAGATGGGCATTGGCGCGCTTTTGAAAACCGCAGGCCTGGCCGCCTCCAGCGGTGAAGGCAACCGCTTGATTGACGGCGGGGGTGTGCGCGTGGACTCTGCGGTGGTGAGCGACAAAGGCCTCAAGCTTGGCGCAGGCACCTATGTGCTGCAGGTGGGCAAGCGCAAGTTCAAGCGCGTAACCCTGGCCTGATTTTTTTCAGCCCAGCCAGGCCTTCACTTTGTCGGCCTGCGCGATGCTCAAGCGCCAAGTGGTGCTTTGCGCGTCGGTGCTGGCCGGCACCGTGAGCGGCAGTTTGAGCAACTGACGGTCACGCGCCACAATCGCCGTGCAGTGGCGGTGCTCGCCCAAATAAAGCGGCAATTCATCGAGCTTGTGCAAGCGCCACGCTTGTTGCGTTACTGTGCCTTTTTTACCTCTAGACCTTGATTTACCTGGGTTTGTTGCTTCTGATTCGATAGCAATCTCAACGCCCAGCCACTCATCGTTCGCAGAGAAGCCGGCGAGTTCAGCCGCGCCGCCACGCAGCACCACTTTGACGGTGATGCCATTGGCCTCAGCCACCCGCAAGCCTAAACGCTGCGCCCACTGGGCCGGGTCGGTGTGCACCTCTAGGCCATGTTGCGTGAGCAGGTCGCGCAGCGGCAACTCTTGCGTGCTGTGCACCCAAGCGGCCAACTCTTTGGACCAGTCACGCCCGGTCAGGCGCAAAAGCACAGCCTCTAAATCGGCCTGGGCCATTGGGCCAGCTTTGCAGCGCTTCCACAGGCCGCGCATGACCTCGTCCAGGCTGTGGCCGGTGTTGCGCAAACTCAAGTCCAGGCACAGCGCCACCAAAGCGCCCTTGGTGTAGTAGCTCACCGTGGCATTGGGCGTGTTTTCGTCTTGGCGGTAGTACTTCACCCAGGCATCAAAACTCGCTTGCGCAACCGACTGCACCAAACGCCCCGGGGTTTGCATGACCTGGTTGATGGTTTTGCTCAGCAGCTTGACATAGGCCGCGTCATCAAGCAGGCCAGCGCGGCGCAAAAGCAGGTCGTCGTAATAGCTGGTGAAGCCCTCAAAAAACCACAGCAGCTGCGTGTAGTTTTCTTGGGTGTAGTCGTAGCTTTTGAATTCTGCGGGCCGCAGGCGCTTGACGTTCCAGGTGTGAAAGTACTCGTGGCTGATCAGCCCCAAAAGCGTGGTGTAGCCCTCGTTCAAAGGGGCGGGCTTGTGGGTGGTGTCTTTGTGGGGGGCTGGGCGCTGCGGCAGGTCTTTGCGCGAGCAAATCAGCGCGGTGGAGTTGCGGTGCTCCAGGCCGCCGTAGGCATCGTGCGTGGCGTTGAGCATGAACACATACCGCTCAAAAGGCGCTTTGCCCCCCGCGTGCCAAAACATCAGCTCGGCCTCGCAAATGGCTTGGGTGTCTTTGAGCAGACGCTCGCCGTCAAAGGCCGCCGTGGCACCTGCCACCACAAACTCATGCGCAATGCCGCAGGCCGTGAAGTGACCGCGCCAAAACGCGCCCATCTCCACCGGGCAGTCTGCCAGTTCGTCGTAGTTGGCGGCTGTGTAGGTACCAAATCCACGCGCATCGGTGCTGCTGGGCGCCAGGCCTGTGGCCACTTGCCAAGAGGGGTCAACGCCTTCGGTACTCAGGGTGAGGTCATGGGCCGCGCGCTCTTGCCCGTGCACACGCAACAGCACCCCCGTGCCATTGAAAAACGCCCGCTGTGCGTCCAGCCAAGCGGCCCGCACAGAGTTGTCTTGCGCATAAATTTGATAGCGCAACACCAAGGGTTGACGCGGCTTGCAAGCGATTTCCCATGTGCATTTGTCCAACTGCACGGGCGCCAAAGCTTGCGTGCCTTGCTGCGCGCGCAAGCCCTGCACATGCCGCCCAAACTCACGCACCAAGTACGAGCCAGGAATCCACACCGGCATGCTCACGCGCTGCAGTTTGGCGGGCTGCGCAATGGTGAGGCTCACCTCAAACAAATGCGTGTGAGGCTGGCTTAAGCTGACGGTGTAATGCACGGGCGTGCTGCGCGGGGTCTTGGGCATGCTCAGGACGGCGTTTTGCTAGCTTCCACCAGCGCTTTTTCAATGTCTTCGCCCTTGAGTGCGCCGGGCACGCGTGTGCCGTTGGCAAAAATCAGGGTGGGCGTGCCGGTGATTTTGTACTTGCGCCCAATTTCTAAAGCGCGGGTGATGGCGCTCACATCACAGCTCACGCTGGGTGGGGTGATGTTGCGCAGCATCCAGTCTTGCCAAGCTTTGTTCTTGTCTTTGGCGCACCAAATGTTGCGCGATTTCTCGGTGGAGTCTGGCCCCAAGATGGGGTAGAGGTAGGTGTAGACCGTGACGTTGTTGATCTTCTCCAAGTCTTTTTCAAAGCGCTTGCAGTAGCCGCAATTGGGGTCTTCAAACACCACCAGTTTGCGCTGGCCGTTGCCACGCACCACCACCATCGCGTCGTTCAGGGGCAGGTCTTTGGGGTTGATGGCGGTGAGCTTTTCAATGCGCTCTTCGGTCAGGTTTTTGCGCAAGCGGGTGTCAAACAGCTGGCCTTGCAGCAGGTAGTTGGCCTGCTCGTCGGTGTAGAACACATCGTTGCCCACACGCACCTCAAACACCCCTGCCATGGGGCTTTTGGTGACCTCGTCGACCTTGCTGAGCTGCAAGCGTTCAGCAAGGTTTTTGCGGATGGCGGCCTCCTGGCCCACAGCCAAGGTGCTGATGAGGGCGCCAAGCAGCACCAGAAGTTTCATGTGTTTCATAGGTTCATGGCCTGTTTGGCCAGCCATTGCTTCAAGGGGAGGGTTTGGTTGACTTGGTTCAGGCCCCAGTTTCGCACCTGGGCCCACGGGCTGCTGTGTTGGCTAAAGAGCCATTGCAGACCGTCGGTGCCACCCACCAAAGCCAAGGTGGCAGCCTTGCGTTCGCGTTCGTAGCGGCGCAGCAAGCGCGCGTCATCAAGCGGGCGCCAAAAATCGCGGGCTTTGAGCAGGGCAGCCAACCGCGCAACGTCGGCCAAACCCAGGTTCAAGCCCTGGCCTGCCAGTGGGTGCAGTGTGTGGGCGGCGTCACCGGCCAGCACCCAGGTGCCAAGCGCGCTGCGCCCCGTCCATTGCCGGGCTTGGGCGCGTTGCAGCGGCCACACCGCAGCAGGTGCAAGGGGGGTGAGTTGGCCCAGGGTGTGGTGGCTCATGGCGCTGAGATGCTCGGCCAAGGCCTGGGGCTCGCCAGCGGCAAACTGCGCGGCCTGTGCTGGGCTGGTGGACCACACCACGCCCACCATGTGGCCCTGCGCGCCGTCCATGGGCAGCAAGGCCAAAATATCGCCCCCGCTGAACCACTGCCGTGCCACGCCGCCGTGGCCTTGCTCGCTGTGCAAGCGCGTGGCCAAGGCGTGGTGCGGGTAGGGCCAGGCTTCAAATTCAACGCCCAGTTGCGTGCGCAAGGCGCTGGCTTTGCCCTCGCAGACCACATGCAATTTGGCCGGGCCGAGCGAGGTGGTGCGCTCAATCAGGGGCTGGGCGGCCACGGCTTGGTGCAGGGTGTGTTCGAGCACGGGCACGTCCACAATCCAGCTCAGGGCGTCTTGCCCCAGGCTGCGGGCATCAAAAGAAATTTGGCCGCCGTCGTCGCCCCACACCTGCATGCGCTGCACGGCCGTGACTGGGGTGGTGTGTTGCGTGTTGCTTGATGTGTTGTCTGCTGCCTCGGGCCAAGCGCCCAGGCTTTGCAGGGTCTGTCGGGAAGCGGCATTGAGGGCGTAGGCGCGCACATCGGTGCTGGCAGCGGACTTGGCACTGCCCACCAAACCCACGCGCAAACGCTGCTGCGCAAGCAGCAAAGCCAATGTGTTGCCCGTGATGCCGTCGCCGTGTATGCAAATGTCCCAAGCCATGGTCTCATTGTAGAAGGCAGGGCAGAATAAGGTTTTTGGTCAAAAAGGCTCCAGCGTGTCTGAATCTGCTGCTCTCAAGTCGCCCGTGACGGTTGCCGGGCTCTTCATTTACCCCGTGAAATCTTGCGCAGGCGTGGCCGTGCATGAGGCTGTGCTCACCGAAACCGGGCTGGACCTTGACCGCGCCTGGATGGTGGTGGATGCGCACGGCGAGTTTGTCTCGCAGCGCGAATACCCGCGCCTGGCTTTGGTGCAACCCCAGCTCAAACACCAAGACCTGGTGCTGCGTGCCCCGGGCATGCTCGCCTTGCACCTGCAGATTGACACCGTGCAAGCCCCAGTGCGAGTGCGGGTGTGGGACGACGAGGTGGCCGCCTACGACATGGGCGATGTGGCCGCGCAATGGTTCACCGACTTTTTGTCCATGACCGACACCGGTTTGCCTGGTGCTGCGGGCGAAAAACTGCGCCTGGTGCGCTTTGACCCCGATCACCGCCGCCCAAGTGATGCGGCTTGGACGCAAGGCCACGCCTCACTCAACGCCTTCAGCGATGGGTTCCCGCTGCTGGTGAGCAGCGAGGCCACCTTGGCAGACATCAACGCGCGTTTGGCCGCTGCCGGCCAAGAGGCGGTCAGCTGGGCGCGCTTTCGGCCCAACATCGTGCTGTCTGGCCTGGAAGCTTACGGCGAAGACGAGGTGGACGTGCTCACCCTGGCCGCCGACCCCGAAGAGGCGCAACTCAAGTTGGTCAAACCTTGCCCGCGCTGCAGCATCCCGGGCATCGACCCAAACACCGCGCAACCCAGCCCGGCCGTCAACCAGCTGCTGGAGAGCTACCGGCGCAAGCCGCAACTCGGCGGCGCGGTGGCCTTGGGGGTTAACGCGCTGGTGCTCGGTGGGCTCGACAGCGTGCTTCGCGTGGGCCAGGCCGTGCGCCTCAACGACGTGTTTGGGAACTGAGATGAACGCTGAGCCCGCCGTGCTGCAAGCCTTGCAAGACCGCCTGGAGGCCTTGGAAATCAAAGCCAGCTTTGCCGAAGACACGGTCGAGCAACTCAACCAAGTCATCATCCGCCAGCAAGACGAGATAGATTGGCTCAAGCAGCAAGTGGTGCAACTTCGCGATCACATGCCCGAGCCCGGCTCGGGTGCGGCATCAACTGGGCATGAGTTGCCGCCGCATTACTGAAGGTCAATGGTTGCGCCATGAATGTCCTTAAGCCATCTCAGCTTCGTTCTTTGGGCATGCCAGCGCAGATAAAGCCGCTTTATCTGTTTGATAATGACCAAGGTATCAAACAGCATCCTTCCTATTTGGAGGCCAAGGCGGGCAGTACGTCGCATGCCATCGAACTGATCGGTGATCTGGCTTTAGAAACCATCTACAAGCATCGCGATCGATTTGGACGTGACTGTGTTTTTGTGGCGCCACATGCTAAAGAGGCGACGGGTGATAACGCCATTCCTCAGGTGTTGGCAGAGGTCAGCTCCTTAGTCTGCGGAGCGATCGCAGACCAGGAGATTGTTCAAACCACAAAGGTGTACCATACAGGCGCTGATCCAATGGAACGTTTGATTTCACGCCCGGAATTTCAAGGCAGAGTGGATCAAGGTCGAAGCTATGTCCTAGTTGATGATGTTACAAGCCTCGGTGGGACATTGGCAGAGTTAGCGCACTACATTCAGACTCATGGCGGCAAGGTTGAAGATGTGTTCATCTTGGTGAATGCTGGCAGAAATAAATCTTTACAGCCAGAGCAACGGACGCTTAAATTGCTCGAAGCGAGGTTCGGACATGACATCGTCAAAACATTTGGCATCGCAGTCGGTGCTCTCACAGCCAACGAAGCGCAGTACCTCGTTGGTTTCCGATCGGTTGACGAAATCAGAAATCGAGTTGCTAAGGCAAGGCAAGAAATCGATCTCCGTCTTCGTTCAAAAGGAGTTCGCCTCGACCCTTCAGCCCAGATTGGATGAGCTTAAAAAGCAAGGGGCTTGATATTTAACCCGTGCCTTGCCACTGATTTTCGCCACGGGTTTGCGCGCGGCCGAGGGCAACCAGGGTTTCCAGAATGATGGGTAGACGGTCGCGCCAGCGGCCGCGGGCTTTGAAGTGCGCGGCGATGGCCTCCGTGTCCAGCGGGGTGGCTGCGTTGCTCAAAACTTGCGCCACGGCCTTGATTTGTTCAGGTAAGGTGGCCGGCCAAGCCAACTGCGCAACCATCGTAAGCTTCGTGGCAGCGTCTTGGCCTGTTCCCGTTGTTGGGCCGGCTTGGGTGTCGGTGTCGCTGTCGGTGGTGTCGTTTGAGAGGTCCATGTCGGTTTGCTCAAACATCGGTGCCACAGTGCTTGAGCCGTGCTGGGTTGCAGATCCGGATGCGGCTACAGCGACGTCAGGGTTTTGAAACTCGGGGCGCAGCCAGCGCACGGTGCCTTGGGCTTCTTCGGCGGCGCGGCGTGTGTTGAGGTCGACCAGCCGGTGCAAGAGGGCATCGGTCCAGGCGGCGCGGGCAGCTTCGTCTTGGGGAGCGAGGCCCAGGTCAGCCCAGCCGTAGGCTTGCAGCACAGCGGCATCGAGCTCGTCGTGCAAGGTGCGCAGCACCGACACCAAGCCTTGCTCGTGCATCACTTTGTCTTTGGCGCTGAGCGCCTCACCGCTGCGCAACTTCTCCAGCACGTTGTACATGCCCGTGAGGGTGAGTTCGGGGTGCGCGGCTTGTTGGGTTTTGCGCAGGGCATCAAGCTGCTCGGCCAAGGCGCGGATGCGCTCGGTCAGCTCGGGGGTCAGGCCGGTGTCTTCGGCGGGGAAGGGGAAGGTTTCGAAGCACCGGGTTTTGTTGTAACGCGGACGATCTTCCAGCGTGCCACCCATAGTTAAAGACCAGGAATTGTGTACCTGACTTGTTAGAACACCAAGCAACAAAGCATCGCGCGAAGCTATGGCTATGAGCATGTTGTCTGGCAAGACGTTGGCATCGAGAAATTGAAAGACGCGGTGTTTGGAAGTTTCGACGGTGGCGATGTAGCGGTATAAATCTTCAACTTGGACACGCAAAACTTTTCGAGGTTCACCAAAAATCCACCAGTTATCTTTGTAGGTGGCGCGGTTGTTCTGATCACGCTCAGGTTTGACTTTTTCAAGTACACACTGGTACGCGGCCGGAAAACGTTGCCTAGCTTCCTCTGCACTGAGGCCAAACAAATCAATCACCATCACGTCGCGGGGTGTGGCGGTGAGGTCGCGGCCATTGCGGTACTGGCGGATGTGCTTTTCCAGCCCGGGAACCTGTCCCAAGCCCAGGGCGGCAGCTTCTTGGCGTGTGACGATGAAGCCAGCACCATGTAACTTCACGCCTGGTGTTGATATGCCAAGGTTTGCTTTCAAAGGTTTGACAGATGACACATCAGCACCCGTGCGCAAATCCGCATGCAGCAAGCCTCGGCTTTCGCTCAAGCGCACCGCCACCTCACCATCGTCTTGCGTGGTTTCGCTGTTGACGGTGAGCAATCGGCCTTCATGTGCGCCGGCTTGGGCCACCGTCATGGCAATGCGCACGGCGGCGCCATTGGCGCTGTCCACCCAAGGGTGATCCGCAATGGCAAACACCAACGACAACTTAGGTAGCGCGGCCTGCACCACACGGCGGTTGAAGGTTTGCTTGATGCTGTTGGTGGTGATCAAGCCAAAGCGCTGGGCATGGCCCTCGCTCACGGTTTGTGCGGCGTGGTGCCACCAGTACATCACCAGGTCGGCACTTTCGGGCACCTCAGGCCAGGTGCTGCGCAGGGCTTGCACATAGCCATCGCCCAATGAGGCGCGCATGGTGCTGGCCCCAATGAACGGCGGGTTGCCCACAATGAAATCAGCCGCCGGCCATGGCGCCTTGCGTGGGTTCACATAGTGCCACTGCAAGGTTTGGGCTTGTTCATTCGGCACGGGCAAGCCGGTGACGGGGTGGGGCTTGTAGCTCACGCCGTCCCAGCGGGTCAGGGTTTTGCCCTGGGCGTCGACAGCAGGCTCAGCACGGTCGTAGGCCAACACAGCGTCGCGGTTTTCAATGTTGCCGTAGTCGTGCACCACGGGCTCGGCAATGTTGCTCACGCCCACCGTGCGAGCTTGCCACTGCAAGTAGCCTATCCACAGCACCAGTTCGGCCAGGGCCGCAGCGCGGGTGTTGAGTTCAATGCCACGCAGCTGTTGCAGGGTGACGGTTTGCCCTTCTAGGCCCAGCGTTTCTTGGCTGTCGCCCAAGGCGTCGAGCAGGTTGAGCACTTCGCCTTCGAGGCGTTTCAAATGCTCCAGCGTGACATATAAAAAATTGCCACTGCCGCAGGCCGGGTCCAGCACGCGCACTTGGCACAAGTGGTGGTGAAACTCGCGCACCTGGGCGCGTGCCTCGGTGAGTTTGTCGTCGCGTTTTTTGCCTTCTAAGGCATTGGCCTCGTTGGCCAACAAAAGTGCGGCAGCTTGGGCGTCGCTCCATTGCGCGCGCAAGGGTTCGATGACAGTCGGAAAAATCAGTCGTTCCACATAGGCGCGTGGGGTGTAGTGCGCGCCCAGGGCATGGCGCTCAACGGGGTCAAGTGCGCGTTCGAGCAGGGTGCCAAAAATAGCGGGTTCCACCTCGGTCCAGCTGGCGCGGGCGGCTGCCAGGAGGTGGTCAATTTGTGTACGGTTGAGCAGCAAGGCGTAACCATCGGCTTGCGAGGCTTTGAAGAGTTTGCCGTTGAACTTCAGCACATCTTTGGCCAGTGCCGCACTGAAACCGCCTCGGTCCATGTCGGCCCACAGGGCTTGCATCATGCGTTGCAGGGTGTGTGGTTCTTCTCGGTGGCGGTGCAGCAGTTCGCTGAACGCGCCTTTGCCTTGGCCACTGGCAGGCAGCAGCCCCACATCTTCAGCAAACATGCTGAACAAACAGCGCGTCAAAAATGCGCCCACTTGCAGCGGCGGGTGACCATCTGCCTCTAAGCTTTTGGCGACCCCAGCCAAAACACTGGCAACCTCACGCGTGACTTCTGCGTTGGCCCGGCTGGGGTCCAAGGCCATGGGCTCGGTCCAAAGCAGGCGCAGACGCTGCCGAATTTTTTCGTCACGCAAATCGTCAAGTTTGATCTGGTGGCTACGCGGGTCAGGGAAGGGTGTGTAGTTACCGCCAGAGCGGCTGAACTCGGCAAACAGCTGAATGACCTTGCCCACGTCCACCACCATGATGAAGGGCGGCCGACCTTCGTGGGCGGGCAGTGCGCGTGCGTAGTTTTGCGCTTGTGCATGGGCGCGCAAAAGCGCGTCGTCATAACCCTTGGTGTGATGGCCGGCTTTGAGCTTTTTGGCCTCTAAGATGAAGTGCCCACGCTTGTAGCAGTCCACCCTGCGGTCGCTCAGGCTGCCGTCGCCATGCGCCTCTTTGAGCGGGCGCTCAAACATGTACTCTTGGTCGGCCGTGGCATGCGGCTTGTCCACGCCCAGCAGTTCGCACAAATCCATCACAAAGGTTTGCGCGGTGGCCAATTCGCTGGCGGTGGTGGCCGTCCAGCGCGTGATGAATCGCTCAATGGCAGCGGTGGTGTCGGTCATGCGGAGGTTGGGTGGGGTCTGCGCAAGATCATAAAGCGCAGGGCGGCGCAAGTGATAGCTTTTGCAAGGCCCTGGGTAGAATGAGCGGTTTGCCTGACCAGGCACGCCCTAAGGATATTTGTATGAGTTTGAAGTGCGGCATCGTTGGCTTGCCCAATGTCGGTAAATCCACCCTGTTCAACGCCTTGACCAAGGCGGGCATTGCGGCCGAGAACTACCCGTTTTGCACCATCGAGCCCAATGTGGGCGTGGTGGAGGTGCCCGACCCGCGCCTCAAGCAGCTCTCCGACATCGTGGTGCCTGAGCGCGTGGTGCCAGCCATTGTGGAGTTTGTGGACATTGCTGGTCTGGTGGCGGGCGCGAGCACTGGCGAGGGCTTGGGCAACAAATTTTTGGCGCACATCCGCGAGACGGACGCCACCATCAATGTGGTGCGTTGCTTTGAAGACGACAACGTGATCCACGTGGCCGGCAAGGTCGACCCGATTGCTGACATCGAAGTCATTCAAACCGAGCTGTGCCTGGCCGACTTGGCCGCTGTTGAAAAAGCTTTGCACCGCGTGACCAAAACCGCGCGCTCGGGCGACAAAGAGTCCATCAAGTTGGTGGCGATTCTGGAGAAGTGCCAAGCCGCGCTCAACGACACCAAGCCAGTACGCACCATCGACTTCAGCAAAGAAGAGTTGCCCCTGCTCAAGCAGTTTTTCTTGATCACCGCCAAGCCCGCCATGTTCGTGGCCAATGTGAGCGAGGACGGTTTTGAGAACAACCCGCTGCTTGACCGCTTGAAGACTTTTGCCGCCGCGCAAAACGCACCGGTGGTGGCGATTTGCGCCAAGCTCGAAGCCGAGATGAGCGAGATGAGCGATGAAGACCGCCAGATGTTCCTTGAAGAACTCGGCCAGGAAGAGCCGGGCCTGAACCGCTTGATTCGTGCCGCTTACAAATTGCTGGGCTTGCAAACCTACTTCACCGCAGGCGTGAAAGAGGTGCGCGCCTGGACGATTCGTGTGGGCGACACCGGCCCGCAAGCTGCGGGTGTGATTCACACCGATTTTGAGAAGGGCTACATCCGCGCCCAGACCATCGCGTTTGAAGACTACATCGCCTTCAAGGGTGAGCAAGGCGCCAAAGACGCCGGCAAGATGCGCGCTGAGGGCAAAGAGTACGTGGTCAAAGACGGCGACGTGATGAACTTCTTGTTCTCGTCTTAAGTACGGGCCAAGCCACCTGCCTGGGCTTGCGGCTTATTTTTTGGCTAAGGCTTGGCGCAGGTGATCGAGCAAGGCTCGGTTACGGCTGAGCTTCATGCGCTCTGGTGTGCACAGCGCCACCACATGCGTACCAAACTTGGTTTGTGGCGTCCAATCGGGCAGCACCTGAACCAAGGCCCCTTGCACTAAAGCGTCTTCGCACAAATAGTCAGGCAACAGGGCGATGCCCAGGCCTGCCAGGGCAGATTCGTACACGGCTTCCGGGTTGTCCACCCGGTAGCGCCCACCCACCCGGATGTGCAATTTTTCTTGGTGTGTTTGGGGCTGGCTGCGTTCGCTCACTAGCGTCCAGATGTCGTCGGTGTTGTCTCGGCGGTAGTACAGGCAGTCGTGCTGCGCCAACTCTGGCGGCGTGCTGGGTTGCCCTGCCAAGGCGAGGTAGCGAGGCGCGGCGGCCAGCAGCCAACCGACCTCGGTCAGCGGGGTGCTGTTGAACTCGTGAGGTGCAGCGCTGGACCAGCGCAGGGCCATGTCCATGCGTTCATTGGCCAAGTCCATCACCTTGTCAGACAAGATGAGTTCAATCTCTAAAGAAGGGTGCAGGCGCAAAAACTCAGGCAAATGCTTGGCGAGCACCCGTTGGCCCCACGACACCGATGCCGTGACCCGCACCACACCGGTGAGTTCAGATTTGATGGCGCGCACCCGCTCCAAACCATCCGAGAGTTCGTTCAGGGCGCCGTGGGCAAATTCAAGGTAAGTTTCGCCCGCAGGTGTCAGAGCCACTTTGCGCGTGCTGCGGCTAAAGAGGGTGGTGCCGAGTTTGTCCTCAAGCTGAGCAATGCGTTTGCTCACCAGGCTTTTGCCTACATCGAGCGCAGCGGCGGCTTGACTGAGGTTTTTGGTCTGCGCCACATGCACAAACGCATTGAGCATGTCGGTCGAGATCGGGCGTTGTAGACGGTCGTTCGAGCTCATTGTTTGCGATTTGAAGACAATCGGTTTGCATTACAGCAGTTGTCGCAACGCTGGTCAATTCATAAACTGATTTCGCGTCAGTTCATGAACACACACACAAGGAGACAACATGAAGATTCACGCAGACCCCATCACCGTCAATTGCAAAAAGGTTCTGGCCGGCTTAGAGCTGATCGGTGCACCCTACCAGTTGGTGCATGTCGACTACTTCAAAGGCGCGCAAAAAGAGGAGCCTTACATCAGCCTGAACCCCAACGCCTCGGTGCCCGCCATGGTGGATGGCGACTTTGAGCTCTGGGAGTCGAACGCCATCTTGCAATACGCCGCCGACAAAATGGGCAACGAGCGGGCTTACCCCAAAGACCTGCGCACCCGTGCCGACATCAACCGCTGGTTGTTGTGGGAGTCTTCCAGCTGGTTCCCCAGCTGCTATGTGTTTTTGGTGGAGAACTGCGTGAAGCCCTTGCTCGGTGGCGCTGCAGATCCTGCGGTGTTGAAAGCGCAAGAAGCCCAGTTCCACAAACTTGCAGGCATATTGGACCAGCGTTTAGCCAGCAGCAAATGGATCAGCGGCAACCAGCCCACCATCGCCGACATCGCCGTGGCCGCGCCCATGCACCTGCATGGTTGGCAGCAGCTGCCCCTCAACGGCCACAAGCACCTCAAGCGCTGGCTGCACGACGATGTGGAGCAACTGCCTTGCTGGCAAAACACCATGGTCTACCAAGGCTTCACCACCCAAAAACCCAATTGAGTTTTTTGACTGATCGATTCCCATGACGCTTAAGCCTCCCGTACGTGCCACCCTGAACTATTCAGTGGACAACGGCATCCCGCCTGACTATTACTTCTACGAACCGGACCCGAGTGTCAAACTCAACCCGCCGGGCACCGATGTCAAAGAGGTGGAGATTCACGACGCCTGGCCTCAGCGGCACACCATCCGTTTAGACAAAGAAGGTTTCGAGCTCCACGAGTTCGACCCGTCTTTCAAAAACTTTGATGATGACGCCCAAGTCAAGCAAGCCTTCTACCAACAGGTGGAGGCTTTTGTGAAGGCACACACGGGGGCCAAGCGTGTGGAAATTTTCGACCACACCATTCGCAAGCGTTTACCTGCCGACCTCAAAGCGCAAACCGAGGTGCAGCGCCCCGCAGTGATGTTGGTGCACAGCGACTACACCGTCAAAAGCGGCCCGCAACGTGTGCACGACATCGTGCCGCAAGAGGCCGATGCATTGCTTCAAGGCCGCGTGGCGTTTTACAACGTGTGGAAGCCTTTGTACCGCCGCGTCGAAGAGCTGCCCTTGGCCATGTGCGATGCTAGCACCCACGAGCCCGACGACATGCTGCGCATGGACTTGAAGTACCGCGAACGCACCGGCGAAATTTACGTCATGCGCTACTCGCCCAAGCACCGCTGGATGTATTTTCCGCACATGGAAGCTAGCCACGCGCTCTTGCTCAAAACCTATGATTCGGCCACCGATGGTCGCTGCCGCTTCATGGGGCATACCGCCTTTGAACACCCCCACACGCCAGCCGATGCGCTCAAACGCGAGAGCATCGAGGTGCGGACCATGGCCTTCTTCTAAGCGCAACATGGCTGGGCCGTTCGCGCCCAGCCAGGGTCTTGACCTGGGTTAAACCAGCGGCATGGCGCTGGTGGTTCAATGGCCTTTGAGTCCATTGACATGCTACGAAAACCGTAGCAATCCCGCCATGATCGACATTGCCCAGCCTGTGTTTCAAGCCCGCGGGGTGAGCAAGGTCTACCAAACCGGTGAGGTGCAAATCCACGCCCTGCGTGAGGTGGACCTGGATATTTTTCTGGGTGAGTTTGTGGTGCTGCTGGGCGCCTCGGGCAGCGGCAAATCCACCTTGCTCAATATTTTGGGCGGGCTGGATGTGCCCAGCAGTGGCACGGTGAGGTTTGGCGACCATGAGCTCAGTGGCGCCAGTGAGGCCGAGCTCACCCGTTACCGGCGTGAGCACGTGGGCTTTGTGTTTCAGTTCTACAACCTCATCCCCAGCCTGACCGTGCGCGAAAACGTCGCGCTTGTCACCGACATTGCGCCGCACCCCATGCCCATCGACGAGGCCATTGAATTGGTGGGCCTCACGCCGCGGCGCGACCATTTTCCGGTGCAACTCTCGGGCGGCGAACAACAGCGCGTGGCCATTGCCCGCGCGATTGTCAAGCGCCCCGAGGTGCTGCTGTGCGACGAGCCCACCGGCGCGCTTGACTACCAAACCGGCAAGCTGGTGCTCGAAGTCATTGCGCGCATCAACCAAGATCTGGGCACCACTGCGGTGGTGATCACCCACAACGCCGCCATTGCCGGCATGGCCGACCGCGTGGTGGTGTTGGCCGATGGGCGCGTGCAGCACGTCAAGCGCAATGCCCACAAATTGCGGCCCGACGAGTTGTCTTGGTAAGCCCCATGACGGCCCTGCATCAAAAACTCGCTCGCGATGTGCTGCGCATGTGGAGCCAGGTGCTCACCATCGCGCTGGTGGTGGCCAGCGGCGTGGGGGGCTACATCACCAGTTTGTCGGCTGTTGATTCACTGGCTTTGGCGCGTGACGACTTTTATGCACGCGCCCACTTTGCCGACGTGTTCGCTACGCTCAAGCGCGCGCCTTTGTCGGTGCGCGGTGTGCTGCGCGAGTTGCCCGGCGTGGCGGATGTGCAAACCACGGTCGAGAGCTTGGTGCGCATCACCCTGCCTGGGCTGGACGACCCGGTGGTGGGCCACCTCATTGGCCTGAACCCGCGCGAGCCGCAAACCATGAACCAAGTGAGCTTGCGCCAAGGCCGCTGGCTGTCTGCACAGCCCGCGCAAGGCGAGGTGATCGACGCGCTGATTTCCGAGGGCTTTGCCGATGTGCGTGGCCTCAAGCCCGGCGACGTGCTGAGCGCCAACATCAACGGGCGTCGCCGCTTGCTGCGCATGGTGGGCACAGCCTTGTCGCCCGAGTATGTGTTTGCGGGTATGCAGGGCATGCCCGATTTGCGTGGCTTTGGTGTGTTTTGGGTGGACCACGACACCTTGGCTGGCGCCTACGACATGCAAGGCGCTTTCAACCGCGTGGCCATCAAGCTCGCCCCCCATGCCTTCGAGCCTGAAGTGCTTGAGAGCGTCAAGCACGTGCTGGCGCCTTACGGTGGGCGAGACGCGGTGGGGCGCGAGCACCAAAGCTCACATGCCATGCTCAACAACGAAATCCAAGAGCAACACGTACTGGGCACGATTTTGCCGGCCATCTTTTTAGGTGTGGCGGCGTTCTTGCTCAACGTGGTGCTTTCGCGTTTGATTGCCATGCAACGCGAACAAATTGCGGCCCTCAAAGCCCTGGGCTACACCAACCGCGCCGTGGCGGTGCACTACCTGCAGTGGGTGCTGGTCATCATTGTGCTGGGCTTGCTCTTGGGGGTGGGGGCGGGTGTTGGGTTTGGCCGCTGGCTCACGGGTGTGTACGCTGAGTTTTTTCGCTTCCCCAGGTTTGATTACCAGCTCGCCCCAAGCCTGGTGTGGGTGGCTGCAGGGGTGAGCGTGCTCACCGCGGTTGCTGGCACACTCAATGCGGTGGGTGCCACTGTGCGCTTGTCGCCCGCGCAGGCCATGCAAGCGCCTGCGCCGGGGCGCTACCGCCCCACGTTGCTGGAGCGCTTGGGCCTGCAAGGCATGCCTTTGAGCCTGCGCATGATCTTGCGCCACATGGAGCGCAGGCCTTGGCGCACCACCTTGTCCATCACCGGCATGGCCAGTGCTGTGGCCTTGGTGGTGATGGGCAACTTTTTTCGCGATGCGGTTGACCACATTGTGTCGGTCAGCTTTGACGTGGCCATGCGCAGCGATGTGATGGTGTGGCTCCCCGACCCCATGGACGACGCCGTGCGCCTGGACCTGGCTCGCCTGCCTGGCGTGTTTGCGGTGGAGGCGGGACGCATGGTGGCCGTGAGGTTTTTCAATGGCCAGTACCAACACCGAGGCGCCATCCAAGGCGTGGCGCAGCAAGGTGAGTTGCGCCGTGTGATCGATATCGACGGCCACGAGGCCACGCTGCCCATGGCAGGCCTGCTCATCTCCGACCGCTTGGCCGACAAACTGCGGGTGCGCCCTGGCCAACACGTGGCCATTGAGTTGCTTGAAGGCCAGGCCCGTACCCTCACGCTGCCTGTGGGGGGTGTGGTGCGCGACATGATGGGCCTCAACGCATGGTTACCCCGCACCATCCTCAACACGCTGCTGCACGAAGGGGATGTAAGCAATCAATACGCCTTGGCCCTCACGCCCGGCAGCGAGCCAGCTTTTTTGCGCGCCACGCAACTGCAGCCCCACGTGGTGGGCGTGTTCAGTAAGTCCACGGTGCGGCGCAACATGTCGGAGGTGAGCGCGCGCAACATCCGCATCATGAGCGGCATCCTCACCGCGTTTGCCGTGGTGATTGCCGTGGGGGTGGTTTACAACCAGGCGCGCGTGGCGCTGGCTGAAGGCACCTGGGAGCTGGCGAGCCTGCGGGTGCTGGGCTTCACGCGGGCCGAGGTTTCGGCGTTTTTGTTGGGTGAACTGGCCCTGGCCATGTTGGTGGCACTGCCTTTGGGCATGGCCTTGGGTTGGGGCTTGACCCACAGCGTGGTGGACCTGCTCAAAAACGAGCAGTTTGCGTTTCCGGTGGTCATCAGCACGCGCACCTACGCTTGGGCGGCTTTGTGTGTGGTGGTGGCCGGTGGTGTGAGCGCATGGATTGTGCGGCGGCGCATCGACCAGCTCGACCTGGTGGCCGCCTTGAAAACCCGGGAGTGACGATGCAAAAGAAAACCTGGCTGTTGGGTGGTGCTGCGGTGTTGGCAGCACTTGCCTTGCTCACCTGGGCCTTCATGCCGCGCCCTTTGGCTGTGGAGGTGGCACAGGTGGTGATGGCTGATTTTGAAGCCGGCATTGAAGAAGACGGCCGCACCCGTTTGCGCGAGCGCTACAGCGTGTTTGCCCCCTTGGCCGGGCGGCTTGAGCGCTTGCCTTGGCACGAGGGCGACCGCGTGCAGGCCGGTCAGGTGCTCGCACGCATTTGGCCCGTCTTGCCCCCTTTGCTGGATGCACGCGCCAACGCCCAGCAAGAGGCCCGGGTAGCCTCGGCACAAGCCGCGCTGACACGCACCGAGGTGCGCTTGAGCAAGAGCGAGGCGGCCTTGGCGCAGGCGCAGCGTGAACTGACTCGCACAGAGCAACTCTGGCAACAAGGTTTTGTGGCCCAAGCCATGGTGGATCAAACCCGCTGGGCGGAGTTGGCTGCGCGCAAAGAACACGAGGCCAGCGAACAAGACCGGCGCGTGGCCCAGTTCGACCTGGCCCAGGCCCGCGCCGCCTTAGGGTTGTGGTTGTCGGGTGCGGCCCCAAGCAAGCCCGGCGCCTCGGTGGCCGAGACCACCTCCTTGGCTTTGCGTGCACCCGTGAACGCGCGCGTGTTGCGCTTGCCCCAGCTCAGCGAAACGCCGGTGGGCATGGGCGCACTGGTGATGGAGCTGGGTGACACCGCTGGCCTGGAGGTGGTGGCGCAGTTGCTCACCACCGATGTGATGCACATTGCGCCAGGCGACCCCGTGCGCATCAGCCGCTGGGGCGGCCCTGCAGACCTGCAGGCACGGGTGCGTTTGGTGGAGCCCGGTGCGTTCACCAAAGTGTCGGCCCTGGGTGTGGAGGAGCAGCGCGTGAACGTGGTGATGGACATCACCAGCGAGCCGCAAGCCTGGCTGGGCCTGGGTGACGCCTACCGGGTGGGTGTGTTCATTCGCACCGTGGCGCAGTCACAGGCCTTGCAAGTGCCGCTCAGCGCGGTGTTTCCAATCACGCAAGCCCACATGCCCGCTGGCTCAAACAGCAAGGGACTCGGTAGCGCGGGGCCTGCATCAGGTGTCCAGCCGCCCGCGTTTGCATGCTATGTGGTGCGTGAGGGGCGTGCCTATTTGCGCCCGCTGCACATGGAAGCGCGCAACACCTCGCACGCCTGGGTGCGCACAAGCCTGCCAGGGCTTGAAACAGTCAAGCCTGGCGACCAAGTGGTGGTGTATCCACCCCCCAATTTGCAAGACGGTGTGAGGGTGGGTTTGCGCCAAATCCGGTGAAGGCTTGGGCTGAGCTTGCAGCCTAAGCGATGCCCCCCGGAAACACCCACAACAGCGCCACCGTCATGGTCCAGTAGCGCAAAAATTTGCCCACAGCCATGTAGAACACGCAGGGCCAAAAGGGCAGTTTGAGCCAGCCAGCCACCGCGCACAGGGGGTCGCCCACCACGGGCAACCAGCTCAGCAAGCAGGCTTTGGGGCCCAGGCGCTGCAGCCAGCGCAAGGCGCGGTGCTCGGTGCTGTTGTCGGCCTTCAGAAGTTTTTTGGAGCCCCAGCCCATGGCCCAGGTCAAAGCACCCCCCAGGGTGTTGCCCGCCGTGGCCACCCAAACAGCTGCCCAAAAAATATCCGGGTTGAGTTTGAGCAGCGCAAACAGCGCAGGCTCTGAGCCCAAGGGCAAGAGCGTGGCCGACACAAAAGCCACCGCAAACAGGGTGCTCAGGCCCACTTGGGGCAAGGCCAAAATATCAAGCAAGTGTTGCATGGTCAGTGGTGGATGCCCAGAGCTTAGCGCTTTGCTGGAACCGCATTTCAATTGCTGAAATTTTGAGCAGATAAAATACGCGTCCTGTCACACACCACCCCGATTTGCCCGCGATGAACATCGGCCCCTATGCCTTACCGAACGCCTTGATGGTGGCCCCCATGGCGGGCGTCACTGACCGGCCGTTTCGTCAGCTGTGCAAGCAGCTGGGCGCGGGTTATGCGGTCAGCGAGATGGTGACCTCGCGCAAAGATTTGTGGCACACCCTCAAAACCTCGCGCCGCGCCGACCACACCGGTGAAACCGGGCCGATTGCGGTGCAAATTGCCGGCACGGACGCCCAGATGATGCGCGAAGCCGCCAGCTACAACATTGATCGCGGTGCGCAAATCATCGACATCAACATGGGCTGCCCGGCCAAAAAAGTGTGCAACAAATGGGCGGGCTCGGCCTTGATGCAAAACGAAACCTTGGCGCTTGAGATCATCGAGGCAGTTGTGGCCGCGGCCCAGCCGCATCACGTGCCGGTCACCCTCAAGATGCGCACGGGCTGGTGTGCCGCGCATAAAAACGCCGAGGCCCTGGCGCGCGCCGCTGAAAGTGCGGGCGTGCAGATGATCACCGTGCATGGCCGCACCCGCGAGCAGGGTTACAAAGGCTTTGCTGAGTACGACACCATTGCCGCGGTCAAAGCTGCGGTGCGCGTGCCGGTGGTGGCCAACGGCGACATTGACAGCCCAGAAAAAGCCCGTGAGGTGCTGGCCTACACCGGCGCCGATGCCTTGATGGTGGGCCGCGCTGCGCAAGGCCGGCCCTGGATTTTTCGTGAGATCTCCCATTTTTTGAACACGGGCGAACACCTTGCGCCGCCGCTGGTGGCCGAGGTACGGCGCTTGTTGCTCGACCATTTGCACGAGCACTACGCGCTGTATGGCGAGTTCACGGGCGTGCGCACCGCACGCAAACACATTGGTTGGTACGTGCGCGCATTGCCTGGCGGCGAGGCGTTTCGCACCAACATGAACCTGTTGGATGACTGTGCCGCGCAGCTCGCAGCGGTCGGTCTGTTTTTTGACGGCTTAGCCCAGCAGATGGACCGCTTGCCGGTGCTGCAGGCCGAGCGTCTGGCTACATCTATGGAGTTGTTGGCATGAGCAAAAAGAACATCGAAGACTGTGTACGCACCAGCCTGGAGTCTTACCTTCAGGACCTGCGTGGCGAAGAACCCGATGGGATTTACGACATGTTGATTGGCATCATCGAAAAACCCATGTTGGAGGTGGTCATGCAGCATGCCGACCACAACCAATCCCGCGCGGCGCAATGGCTGGGCCTGAACCGCAACACCCTCCGCAAGAAACTGCTTGACCACCACCTGTTATGAACGCCCTTCTTTCTGTTTCCGACAAAACCGGCATCGTTGAATTTGCCCAAGCCCTGCATGCCTTGGGCATCAAACTGATTTCCACGGGCGGCACCGCCAAATTGTTGGCCGACAAAGGCCTGCCCGTGACCGAGGTGGCCGAGGTCACCCACTTTCCTGAGATGCTCGACGGCCGTGTGAAAACCCTGCACCCCAAAGTGCACGGTGGCTTGCTGGCCCGCCGCGATGTGCCCGAGCACATGGCTGCGCTCAAGGACCACAACATCGACACCATCGACATTTTGGTGGTCAACCTCTACCCCTTTGAAGCCACCGTGGCCAAGCCTGGCTGCACGCTCGAAGACGCGATCGAGAACATCGACATCGGCGGCCCGGCGATGGTGCGCAGTGCGGCCAAAAACTGGCAAGACGTGGCGGTGATCACCGATGCTTCGCAGTACCCCGCGGTGCTGGCCGGTTTGAAAGCAGGCAAGTTGAGCGATGCCTTGCGTTTTGAGTTGTCCGTGGCAGCGTTCAACCGCATCAGCCAGTACGACGGCGCCATCAGCAACTACCTGTCGTCGATTGATTTTGAGAAAAGCGTGGGCCAGCCCAGCCCGGTGCGCGCCGAGTACCCCGCGCAGTCCAACGCGCAATACACCAAGCTGCAAGACCTGCGTTACGGCGAGAACCCGCACCAGTCGGCAGCCTTCTACAGCGACATCCAGCCTGCCCCCGGCTCGCTGGTCACCGCCACGCAATTGCAGGGCAAAGAGCTGAGCTATAACAACATTGCCGATGCTGATGCGGCGTGGGAATGCGTCAAGAGTTTTGACGTGCCTGCATGCGTGATCGTCAAGCACGCCAACCCCTGCGGTGTGGCCGTGGGTGCCGATGCCCTGCAGGCCTACAGCAAAGCCTTCCAGACCGACCCGACCTCAGCGTTTGGCGGCATCATTGCCTTCAACCGCGAGGTGGACCAAGCCGCGGCTGAAGCGGTGAGCAAACAGTTTGTCGAAGTGCTCATGGCACCAAGCTACACGCCTGAAGCCCTGGCGGTGTTCAAGAGCAAGGTGAATGTGCGCGTGCTGCAAATTGCGATGCCTGCTGACGTGGCCGCCACCCGCAACGCGTTTGACATCAAGCGCATTGGTTCGGGCCTGTTGCTTCAAACCGCCGACAACCATGTGTTGACGACGGCTGATTTGAAAGTCGTGACCGTCAGGCAACCCACCCCGCAGCAATTGGATGATTTGATGTTTGCTTGGAAAGTGGCGCAGTTTGTGAAATCCAACGCGATTGTGTTTTGCAAAGACGGCATGACCATGGGCGTGGGGGCGGGTCAAATGAGTCGCTTGGACTCCGCGCGCATTGCCAGCATCAAGGCTGGCCACGCCAACTTGACATTGCAAGGCACCGCGGTGGCCAGCGACGCGTTTTTCCCCTTCCGCGATGGCCTCGATGTGGTGGTCGACGCAGGTGCCACCTGCGTGATTCAGCCCGGCGGCTCCATGCGCGACCAAGAGGTGATTGACGCTGCCAACGAGCGCGGCGTGGTCATGGTGTATTCGGGCGTGCGCCATTTCCGCCATTGATGCGCCAAGCTCAGAGGCTCAATTGGCCTCTGGCCCTTGCCACCTATAAAAAAGGCGCTACAAAATATGTAGCGCCTTTTTTTGGCCTTCAGCGCAAAGTTCACATCACACCTGAACTCACAGCGACTTGAACACCTCGCGCGCAGCGGCCACGGTAGCGTCTATATCAGCCTGGCTGTGCGCGCCGCTCACAAAGCCCGCTTCGTACAAAGCCGGGGCAATGTAGACACCGCGGTCGAGCAGGCCGTGGAAGAGTTTGTTGAACATGGGCGAGTCGATTTTCATCACCTGGCCGTAGTTGCTGGGCAGCTCAGGCAAGAGGAAAAAGCCAAACATGCCGCCTTGGCAATCGGCGCTGAAGGGCACACCCTCGGCCGCGGCGGCGGCTTTCAAACCATCCACCAGTGACTGGGTGCGTGCGCTCAGCCCTTCAAAAAAGCCAGGCTTGCGGATCTCACGCAGCGTGGCCAAACCACAAGCGGTGGCCACTGGATTGCCGCTCAAAGTGCCAGCTTGGTAAACCGGGCCGAGTGGGGCCATTTGTTCCATGATCGCGCGCGGGCCACCGAAGGCGGCCAGGGGCATACCGCCGCCAATGGTTTTGCCCATCACGGTGACATCGGGCTTGAAGCCCGGAATGGCTTGGGCGTACACGCTTTGCGCTGAGCCCAAGGCCACGCGCACACCGGTCATCACCTCGTCAAACACCAAGAGCGCGCCGTACTCGGTGCACAACTCACGGCAGCGCTTCATGAAGGGCACGGAGGCGCGCACAAAGTTCATGTTGCCGGCAATCGGCTCAATCATCACGCAGGCCAGCTCTTTGCCGTGCAGGGCAAAGGCTTCTTCGAGTTGGGCCACGTTGTTGTACTCCAGCACCAGGGTGTGCTGCACCACCTCGGCAGGCACGCCTGCGCTGGTGGGGTTGCCAAAGGTGGCCAGGCCCGAGCCGGCTTTGACCAGCAAAGCATCGGCGTGGCCGTGGTAGCAGCCTTCGAACTTGATGAACTTGGTGCGGCCTGTGGCACCACGCGCCAAGCGGATAGCGCTCATGCCCGCTTCGGTGCCCGAGCTCACCAAGCGCACCATTTCCATGGAGGGCACCAGGCTGATGATTTCTTCGGCCAGCTCCACCTCGCGCTCGGTGGGCGCACCAAAAGAGAAGCCTTCGAGCACCGCTTTTTGCACGGCCTCGACAACCGCCGGGTGGCCGTGGCCCAAAATCATCGGGCCCCAAGAGCCGATGTAGTCGGTGTAACGCTGGTCGTTGGCATCCCAAAAGTAGGCACCTTGCGCACGTTTGACAAAGCGCGGCGTGCCGCCCACAGCGCGAAACGCCCGCACCGGCGAGTTCACGCCCCCAGGAATCACGCGCTTGGTGCGCTCGAACAGGTCAACGTTACGGTCAATGTTGTGTGTCATGGGGAGGCATTTCAAAAGAAAGGGGGGAGGGGCTTTCGTCGCCGTCTTGCTCGGCGCTGGGCTCATCCTCGGATTCGGGGTGTGCCCAAAACAGTCGGTCGGGAATCACGTGGCCCATGCCAGGGCGAAAGCCGCCGTTGAGCGCATGGTCAAGAAAGCCAGTGGCCTCGTTGAAGGCGTCGGTGAGCTCGCTGCCGCCGGCCAGCATGGCGGCCAGCGCGGCGCTCAGGGTGTCGCCAGCGCCAGAAAAAATAGCTTCAAAGCGCTCAAATTTCACCGTAGCCATCACGCTTTGCGGCGAAGCCAGGGTGTTTTCGATGAACTGCTCAGGCGCTGGAATCCCTGTCACCAGGGTGTAGGGCACCCCCACCTCGCCAGCGGCTTTGGCAATGTCGCGCGCGGTGGGGGATTTGTCGCTGCCCCAGTCGGGCAACAACCAGCGCCACAAGGTGCTGTGGTTGCCCACAAGCACTGTGGTTTGGGGCAATACCAGCTCCTTGAAGGCGTCCTGGTAGAGGTCAATCTTGACCTCGTTCCACCACGAGAGGTTGGGCATGTAGGCCACCACCGGGGTTTCAGGGTAGTCGGAGGTGATTTCTGCAATCGCGCTCAAGGCTTCAGGCGAATCGGCAAAGCCCACCTTGATGACGTTGACCGTGGCGTCTTCGAGCAGCGTGCGCGCTTGCTCAGACACCGCGTCTTCTTCAAAGCCGATGTGGTCAAAAATTTCTGCGGTGTCGCGCACATAGGTGCCCGTGACCACCGGCATGGCGTGCGCGCCCACCGAGGCAATGGCCGTGATGTCGGCCGACAGACCGCCAGCACCGCACGGGTCGTTGCTGTTGAACACCAGCACGGAGGCGGGCTGGGTTGAAGCCTGGGCCTCGTCGAAAGGGGGCGGACTGTACATGAGTAAACGGTTCTTGGTGAGGCAGAATATCCCAATAAGGCCAACGTGCGGTGTCATGCGCCTCTTACAATTGATTCTATTTGAAGGCAGAAGTGCTGTGACTGAAACTAAAACCTGGATGTGTTTGATCTGCGGCTGGATGTACGACGAGGCCCAAGGTGACCCCGACACCGGCATTGCTCCAGGCACCCTGTGGGCCGATGTGCCCATGAACTGGACCTGCCCCGAGTGCGGCGCCCGCAAAGAAGACTTTGAGATGGTGCAAATCTAAACAGCCCTGCCCGGGGGCCTACGCATCGACCACGCATCGAATGAGCGGCTTGTCTGATCCCCCCGAGCAAGAGCTTGTGAGCGACCCCGCTGCCTGGCTCTGGCACGACCTGGCCTTGCCGCAGCCCGTGGCGGCGCAGCCAGCCACCGCTGACTTGCAAACCGAGGTGGACACCGCAGTGCTGGGCGTGCTGCGCACAGGCGATGCGGCGGCTGCCACCCGTTTGAGTGAACTTTGCCTGGGCGTGTCTGAGGGCGCGCCCGATTTGTTGTCGCGCGCGTTTTGGCAATTGGCTGCGGGCTTGTTTGAGCGCATCGCGCTGCAGCCTTCCCCCCTTGCGTTGGCGCACAAACGCTTGGTTTCGCAGGTGCTGCGCCAGTTCACGGCTTACCGCAAACGCCCAGAAGCCGCCTCGATCCAGACCAGCCTGGCCCATGAAGTTTTGAGCCATTGCCTGGCGGCCCAGCCGGTGTTTGGCGGTGTGCTGCAGGCCATCCACGCTGCTTACGGTCAGCAGCCTGTGCCAGCCATCACACTGAGCCTGCCAGACGACGAAGACCTGGACGTGCAAATTCTCGACATGATCGAGGCTTTCCCCCAAAGCGCCGAGCTCATCGACCTGAACTGGAACGAACCAGCCAACACCCTGGAGCTTGAGGCGAAAGTGGTGCCTGAGACCGTGGCTGAAACACCAGAACCTGAGCCTGAACCTGAACCTGAACCTGAACCTGAACCTGTGGTACTCGAACCCCTTGCTTTGCGCGACGGGCCTGTGCCACCCGATTTACAGCCCGTGGTGTTGACCCAGGCGCTGCAGTGGTCGGCCGAGCTTCACCAAGAGTTGCTGGCTTGGGCGCCCAAACCCAGCCGCCCTTTGGCCCCGGCCGTGGGGGTGCTCGCGCAGGTTTTGCAAGAACTGCTCAGCAGTGCGGGCTTGCACGCCTTGGCCACACCCGTGGCCAGCCTGAGTGCCGCTTTGAACCGCGCTCGGCGCATGATTGCCGTGTTCCCCGCGCAGGCCGAGGTGTTGGTGAACGCCACGCAGCACATCCACACCCTGATGCAAACCTTGGCCGCAGGCGGCACCCCTGAGGTGAACGATGGTGTCACCACCGCACTCGACAACTGGCCCCCTGCGCTCAGCCCGGCCTCAGACCCAGCGCCTCAAGACCACGCTCAAGAGCAAACTCAAGACCAAGCTCAAGAACACGCTCAAGAACACGCTCAAGACCAAGCTCAAGACCTTGGGCCTGATGTGCAAGTGCAAGCGTCACGCCAAGAGGAACCCCTGCCCAAGCCGCTCAGCTCGCCTGTGCTGGGGCCAGATCAACCGCGCTTGTTGTATGTGCGCAGCATTGCGCCGCGTTTGCACAAAGCCTTGCGACAAGCCGTGCCTGAAGCTGGCTTAGACATTTTTGGCGACGACATCGCGCTGCCCCGACCCGTTTTGCAAACGCTGGCGGCCTGGCTGGATGTGGCTTTGCCTGGCGCAGCGCTGAGCATGGGCGAGGTGGCCCAGGGCCAAGCGCTGCGCTTGCAACTGCGCCTGTGGCCACAAGCCACGCAAGTTCGTGTGGCGGTGCAGGCCTCGCACACCTTGCGCCCAGAGGGTCTGGTGCGTGCGCTCGAAGAGGGTCGTGCTTTGGGCGAGGCTGAGCTCGATGGGCAAACCCTGAGCCTGACGCTGCCGGCCACCCATGTGCTGTGCACGGTGCGTTTGTTGCAGGCGGGTGATGTCAAATTTGCCGTGCCCACGCAGGGCTGCCCCGATGTGAGCGAGCCCCAGGCTTGGCAGTTCACGGGGCGCAGCCCAGCCCTCGCCCTGCGCGGGGTGATGGGCGAGCAAGAGGTGGTGCTTCAAGCGCCCAGCCCGGTGATGCGGCGTGTGCCTGGCGTGGTGGGCGTGCTGCCCAAGTTGCCGGGCGAATCTGGCCTGCCTGTGCTGGTCTACGCCGCCCACATGCTGGTACCGGCCAGCCATTAAAACCAGCTTTAAACCAAGCGCTTCAGACTCACGTGGCCAGCGGTTTTTTCACCACCGCGTAGCGCGCCAGCGTCTGGTCGCGGGCCACGGCGTGATCCACCACTGGCAAGGGGTAATCCACGCCCAGCGTCACGCCGGCGGCTTGCAAGGCCAGGGGTTTGGCCAGCCATGGCGCGTGGATGTCTTTGTCGGACAACTCAGCGAGCTGTGGCAAGTAGCGTCGTATGAACTTGCCCTGTGGGTCAAACTTTTCGCTTTGCGTGACCGGGTTGAAGATGCGAAACCAGGGCTGCGCATCGCAGCCGCTTGAGGCCACCCACTGCCAGCCGCCGTTGTTGGCACTCAGGTCAAAGTCGTTGAGTTTTTCTGCAAAATAACGCTCACCCCAGCGCCAATCAATGCCGAGGTCTTTGACCAAAAAACTGCCCGCCACCATGCGCAAGCGGTTGTGCATGTAGCCGGTTTGGTTGATTTGCGCCATGGCCGCGTCCACCAGCGGGTAGCCGGTGCGGCCTTCGCACCAAGCGGCAAACAGGGTTTGGGCGCGCTCGCCGCTTTCCCACTGGATGTGGTCAAACTCGGGGCGAAACGCGCCAGTGGCCACATGCGGAAAGTTGGCCAAAATCTGCACATAAAACTCGCGCCAAATCAGTTCGCTGAGCCAGCTTTGCGCGCCGCGGCTGCCTTGTGCGGTTTGCGCTTGTGCCAGGCTCACCATGCGGCGGATGGACACCGTGCCAAAACGGAAATGCACCCCCAGGTAGCTCGGGCCTTTGATGGCCGGGAAATCGCGCGTGTCTTGGTACTGGTCCATGCGCTCAAAAAAATCTTCAAACAGCTGCTGCGCCCCGCTCATGCCCGCAGGGATTTTCAGGGCGCCTTCAGCCAGCGGCTCAAAACCGATGTCAGAGAGGCTGGGCACGGCTGTTTGCAAAGCCGCAGGGCGTGCGGCCAGGCCAGAGGCCAGGGGCGTGATATCGCACAGCTGCACGGGCTGGGCTTGTATTTTTTTCAGCCAAGCGTTTTTGTAAGGCGTGAACACGCCGTAGGGTTTGCCGCCTAGGGTGAGCACCTCTTGGCGCTCAAACACCACGTGGTCTTTGAGGGTTTCAAACACCACGCCATCCGCGGCCAGGGCCTTGGCCA
This sequence comes from Hylemonella sp. UBA6679, assembly GCA_002454975.1. Classification (GTDB taxonomy): domain Bacteria; phylum Pseudomonadota; class Gammaproteobacteria; order Burkholderiales; family Burkholderiaceae_C; genus Hylemonella. The sequence continues at coordinate 31,964 of DKJZ01000013.1, read as the reverse complement.
CCGCGGTGTCGCGCAGCAGGGCTGGGGGCTCGTCGTCGCGCCCGGCAAACACGGCTTGCACCTTGAGCGCTTTGGCCAGGCGTGGAATTTCATCAAGTGCGCGGGCATGGCGCACGATCAGCCCGGCTTGGGGCTGGCCGCTCAAGTGGCGCAGGGCAGAGTCCACCTCGGCCAGGCTGGTCAAAATGAAGGCCACGCGCCGGTCTTGCCGTGGCAGGGGATCGAGGATGTCGGTGTCGAGCACAAAGGCCACCCACACCTGGCGGCAGCGGCTCAACGCAGCGTGCAGGGCAGGGTGGTCGTCGGTGCGCAAATCGCGGCGCAGCCAGACCAGGCCACGGTCAAATTCAGGGGTCATGGGTAAGCGGGGTGAGAAACAGGGGTGGGGTCGTTAAAATCAACGCATGTCCAATGATTCTGCACCCATTAACCTCACGAATCATTTCCTGATTGCCATGCCCGGGCTGGACGATGAGAATTTCTCCAAAAGCGTGGTGTACCTGTGCGAACACAACGAACGCGGGGCCTTGGGCCTGGTGATCAACAAGCCCAGCGAGCTCACCCTCAACAACTTGTTTGACAAGGTTGATTTGCAGCTCAAGCGCGACGACCTCAAAGACAAACCCGTGTTCCAGGGCGGTCCGGTGCAAACCGAGCGCGGTTTTGTGCTGCATGAAGGCATGCAAGCGAGCAACGCCACCAGCGAAGAGCCGGGTTATTCGTCCACCCTGGTGATCCCGGGCGGGCTGGAGATGACCACCTCGCGCGATGTGCTCGAAGCTTTGTCCAGTGGCGCTGGACCCAAGCGGGTGTTTGTGACCTTGGGCTATTCGGCCTGGGGGCAGGGGCAGCTGGAGTCTGAACTGGGCGAGAACGCCTGGCTCACGGTGGACGCCGATCGCCAAGTGATTTTTGACACCCCCATCGAGCAGCGTTACGACAAAGCCCTGGCCCTGCTGGGCTTGCAGGCCTGGATGCTCTCGCCCGACGCGGGGCACGCATGAGCTTGGGCCTGCCCGACGCACCCCCCGTGCCCGCTCACCTGAGCACGTTTTTGGCGCTGGACTACGGCCTCAAACGCACCGGTGTGGCCGTGGGCAACCGCCTCATGCGCAGCGCCACACCGCAGCCCACCATCGCCGCCGAGGGCGATGCGCGCTTTGCCAGCATCGGCCAGCGCCTCAAAGACTGGCAGCCCGATGCCCTGGTGGTGGGCGTGCCCTTTCATCCCGATGGCGTTGCCCACGAGAACACCTTACGCGCACGCAAATTTGCGCGCCAGTTGCGCGGCCGCTTTGGCTTGCCGGTGTTTGAGGTGGACGAGCGCTACAGCACCACCGAAGCGCACGCCAATGGCGCCAAAGACGCCGATGCAGGCGCTGCGTGTGTCATTCTTGAACAGTTCTTAAGGAGTCTTCCATGAGTTCGTTGACGCTCGATGCCCAGGCGCTCTACCGTGAGTTGGTAGGCGGCGTGCGCGGCTTGCTGCAAAGTGGCACGCACCTGGTGGGCATCACCTCTGGCGGGGCCTGGCTGGCCCAACGCTTGCAACAAGACCTGCAGCGCGAGCCGGCCATGGGCATCATTTCTTCGGCCATGCACCGCGACGATTTTTCCACCCGCGGCCTGAACGCCACAGCGCAAACCCAGCTGCCTTTTGATGTGAATGGCGCGGACATTTTGCTGCTTGACGATGTGCTGTTTACCGGGCGCACCATCCGCGCGGTGATCAACGAGTTGTTCGATTACGGGCGCCCTGCGCGCATCCGTCTGGCGGTGCTGGTGGACCGGGGCTCGCGCGAGCTGCCGGTGCAGGCCGACTACGCCGCCGCCCGTGTGGCCCTGCCCGCGGCACAAACTCTGGCCCTGGCGCAAGACGCGCAAGGTAACTTCAGCTTTCAGGTGCACAGCGCCGACGTGTGAGCCCACCCATGCTTTACAAACGCCACCCCCAGCTCAACAAACACGGCGAGCTCATCCATTTGCTGTCCACCGAAGGGCTGCCCAAAGCCATCCTGACGGGCATTCTGGACACGGCAGAAAACTTCGTGAGCCTCAATGACCGCGAGGTGAAAAAGGTGCCCCTGCTGCGCGGTAAAAGCGTGTTCAATTTGTTTTTTGAAAACAGCACCCGCACCCGCACCACCTTTGAGATTGCGGCCAAGCGCTTGAGCGCCGATGTGCTGAATTTAGACATCTCGCGCTCATCGGCCAGCAAGGGCGAATCGCTGCTCGACACCATTGCCAACCTCTCGGCCATGGCGGCTGATTTGTTTGTGGTGCGCCACAGCGAAAGCGGCGCGCCCTACCTGATTGCCCAGCATGTGGCGCCGCATGTGCACGTGATCAACGCCGGCGACGGGCGCCATGCCCACCCCACACAGGGGCTGCTCGACATGTTCACCATCCGGCATTACAAGAAAGATTTTTCCAACCTCACGGTGGCCATCGTGGGCGACGTGCTGCACTCTCGTGTGGCGCGCTCAGACATCCACGCGCTGACCACCTTGGGCTGTGCCGAGGTGCGCGTGGTGGGCCCCCAAACCCTGGTGCCAGCCGACATGGCGCCCATGGGCGTGCGGGTGTGCCACACCCTCGAAGAAGGCATCAAAGGCTGCGATGTGATCATCATGCTGCGCCTGCAAAACGAGCGCATGAGCGGCGCCTTGTTGCCCTCGAGCCAAGAATTTTTCAAGAGCTTTGGCCTCACGCCCGAGAAGCTGCAATGGGCCAAGCCCGATTGCATCGTCATGCACCCCGGGCCCATCAACCGAGGTGTGGAAATCGACTCCTCGGTGGTGGACGGCCGCCAAAGCGTGATCTTGCCGCAGGTGACCTTTGGCATCGCGGTGCGCATGGCGGTCATGAGCATGGTGGCAGGCAACGAGGCTTGAGGACACGAACATGAAATTACTCATCCAAGGCGGCCGCGTCATCAACCCGGCCACGCAATTTGACGCGGTGGCCGACGTGGCCGTGGCTGCCGGGCGCATTGTGGCCATTGGCCAGGCCCCGGCAGATTTTGACCCCCAGCGCGTGATCGACGCGCGCGGTTTGGTGGTGGCCCCTGGCCTGGTGGACCTCTCGGTGCGCTTGGGCGAGCCAGGCAACGAGCACGCGCGCATGCTCGAGTCTGAGCTGGCGGCCAGCGTGGCCGGTGGTGTGACCTCGGTGGTTTGCCCGCCGGATACCGACCCCGTGCTCGACGAGCCTGGCCTGGTGGAAATGCTCAAGTCGCGCGCTGAAAAAATGCACCAATCGCGGGTGTTCCCGCTGGGCGCGCTGACACGCCAGCTCCAAGGCGACACCTTGACGGAAATGGGCGCGCTCACCCAAGCCGGGTGTGTGGGCTTCACGCAAGCCGAGGTCACCTTGGCCAACACCCAGGTGCTGCGCCGCGCTTTCCAGTACGCCAGCACCTTTGGTTACAGCGTGTGGCTGCGCCCAGTCGACCACTACCTGGGCCAGGGTGTGGCGGCCAGCGGCGCGCTGGCCACGCGTTTGGGTTTGAGCGGCGTGCCCGTGGCGGCCGAAACCATCGCCTTGTTCACCATGTTTGAAACCCTCAAGTCCACCGGCACGCGGGTGCACATTTGCCGCTTGAGCAGTGCTGCGGGCGTGGCCATGGTGCGCCAGGCCAAGGCTGAGGGCTTGCCCGTGACGTGCGATGTCAGCATCAACTCCTTGCTGCTGACCGACACCGATGTGGGCTACTTTGACAGCCGCATGCGCGTGAACCCGCCGCTGCGCCAGCAGGCCGACCGCGAAGCCCTGCAACAAGGCTTGGCCGATGGCACCATCGACGCGCTGGTGTCAGACCACACGCCCGTCAAAGACGATGCCAAGGCCTTGCCGTTTGCACAGAGCGAGCCCGGCGCCACCGGTGTTGAGCTGCTGCTGGGCATGGCCCTGAAGTGGGCCGACCAGCGCCAGCTGCCGCTGTCTCGTGCGTTGCAGGTCATCACCCAAGCGCCTGCTGCGGTGCTGGGCGCGAGCCTGGGCACCTTGGCGTCCAGCCTGGGCCAGTTGCATGTGGGTGGCGTGGCCGATGTGTGTGTGTTTGACCCCGCGCAGAGCTGGCAACTCCAGGCTTCGCAGTTGCACAGCCAAGGCCACCACACACCCTTTGACGGGCATGTGATGCCAGCCCAGGTGCGCTACACCCTGGTGGGCGGACATCTGGCCTACCAGGCTTGATGCCTGGTCTGCCTGCGTTTGATTTGCTATTGAATGTATAGCGTTTGGCGTAGATTCACTGCGGCTTGGCGGCTTGTTTGGGCCTTGCTTCATGTGCTGCGGGGCTTGCTCATCATCGCGCTGTGGTTTCCGCGGCTCGGCGACGATGCCAGGCATATGCACGTGCAGCTTTGGTCGCGCCACATGCTGCGGGTCTTGGGCGTGTCGCTGCGGGTGCAGGGCAACACGGCTGTGGGTGGCCCGCTCTTGCTGGTGGCCAACCACATCTCTTGGCTCGACATCACCGCGCTGCATGCGGCGCGGTTTTGCAGGTTCGTCTCCAAGGCCGATGTGCAGGCTTGGCCCCTGATTGGCACCTTGGCAGCGGGTGCGGGCACGGTGTTCATTCAACGCGAATCTCGGCGTGATGCCATGCGTGTGGTGCACCACATGGCCGAGCAACTGCAGGCTGGCCATGTCTTGGCGGTGTTTCCTGAGGGCACCACCAGTGACGGGCGCGCTCTGCTGCCGTTTCATGGCAATTTGTTGCAAGCCGCCATCAGCGTGGACGCGCCGGTGCAAACCGTGGCGCTGCATTTTGTCGATGCGCAAGGGCAGATGAGCCTGGCGCCTTGCTACATCGGTGACGACACGCTGCTGGCGTCGGTATGGCGCACACTCATCACCCCGGGTATCACGGTGGTGCTGCAGTTTGGCGAGCTAGAAACCGCCCAGGGCCGCACCCGGCAAGCCTGGGCCCACGACCTGCGCGACACCATAACGCACATGCGGCAGCTCTGAGCTTTAGCGGCCGCCTTCACCCACCAGGGCATAGGGTGCCCAATAAGCGGGGTGGGCATAGGCGGGGGTTTTCATGGTCTCCAGCATGGCCAGGCGCAAGGCCTCGGCCCGACGGAGTTGTTTGTCTTGCTGGTAGGCCGAGAAGGTGCGGGTGGTGAGCTGTTTGGCACTCTCAGACTCCACCGACCAGTGCGTCACCAAGAGGCTGCGGCTGCCCGCATAAAAGAAGCCGCGCGCCAAGCCGCTCATGGCTTCTTCGGCTTTGCCATCGGCACCCGCGGTGTTACAGGCCGACAAGACCACCCAATCGGCATTGAGCTTGAGGCTCAGCACATCCTCCAGCGTGAGCAGGGGGGACTCGTTGGGGTTGGCCGACGAGGCCATGGCCAGGGCGGGTTGTGACAGGTTGGGCAGATCGCCCGCCAACAGGCCGTGGGTGGCGAACACCACCACCTGTTTTTTGGCCAGTTGCCCGCTGGCGCTGTGTTTAAGCACGGAGCTGCGGCTGGCAGCTTTACCCAGAATCACATCCGTTTGCGGGTTGGCTCCCAAGATGGTGGCAATGGCCAGCACCTCGTCGCGGGTTTCGGGCAGGGGCGGAATTTTGCTGTAGGTCAGGTAGGCCTGGCTCTGCGACGCTTCGAGGTTGGTCACCAGCGCGCTGCGGGTAGGCAGGCTGCGCACCACAGCATTGCCCGATGAACTGGCTGCAACCGTGACGCCCAAATCAAACTGGGGGTCACCCCAGGCAATCATGGGCTCAGGGCCGTGGGCCGCCGAGGCTAATTTTTTGAGCGACATCCAGCCGCTGGCCGAGGGCACATGGCTGATGGCCGCTTGTTTGATGAACCAGTCGGTATCCGCGCCGGATGCGGCAGGTGAGTTACTGCGCTGGGTCACCAGCACCGCGAAGGGCAAGTTAGCCATTGCACCCGAGGTGGCCACCACCATGTGTTTTTTGCCAGCTAGCGCTTGGGCTTGAGGCGCAAAAAAGGTGCTGTAAATGGCGTGCGAGGTAGCCTCATCAAAACGCGGTGCGCGGTCCCCAAACTCGGCCACATCCAAGGTGCGGCGCACGCGGTCCACGGCCTCACGTGTCTGTTTTTCACCCCAGGGGCTGATGTGGAAATTCACCTTGCCTTGAGCGTCAATCGTCCACACATAGGTCTCATCGCGCATGGGTTGTATGGAGACAAACACCTCGTCGCTGGCCAGTAATTTGGCAATGTGTTCGGGCTTGGGGGCACGAGGTTGCAGCAGCAAGAAGTAGTCGGGGTACTGCTTTTGAATTTGCGCCTTGTATTCTTTGCGCAGCCCTTCAATCTCTTGGATGCGCTGACGCATTTGCTCCACCACCTTGGGGTTGCGTTGTTCGGCAGGCACAGAGTTTTGGTTGTTGATGTAGGTGATCAGGCTGGCAAATTCTTGCTTGGCATCCTGGTCTTTGCGCACCACATCCGACAAGCCCGGCACATTGATGCTCATGCGCACCGCGGCTTCGGTCAAGGCCGATTGCACCGACGAGTTGTTGGCCAGGTCAGCCAACTCAAACAGGGCGACCGCATCTTCAGGTGATTGCGCGGCGGATTGGGCCAGCAGCTTCATGTGACCGTCGTACACAAAACGCGTCATGCTTTTTTGAATCGCGCTTGCATGAAAATCGCCCGTCAAAGACTCTGGCGAGTTCAGCCCTTGGTGGGCTTTGGCGAACATGGCCCGGGCCGAGGACAACTGTTTGTTTTTCAGCTGGGCCACACCTAAGAGCCCGCTGGTTAAAGCGGTGTTGTAGTGGTTGGCGCCAAAAATTCTGGTTTTGTTTTGAACGCTTTGCTCCAGGCGAGCAAAGGCCGCTGCGTATTGGCCGGTTTGCAGTTCCACCAGGGCCACCAGGTCCACATCGAGATTTTTGTCGGCGGAGAAAATACTGCCTTCTGTACCTTCAGCGACTTCTTTCAAGACGGCTTGGGCCTCGGGCCACTTTTCCATGCCTGCCAGGGCGCGCAAGATTTTGGATTTGGCGTTGAGCCAACCCGGGGCGGCTTTGGGGTAGCCCTGGTCCAGATGAATTTTTTCAGCGCTTTGTGCGTATTTCAATGACAAATCAAACTGCCCCGTGCCCGCAAAGATGTCGCTACCCATCAAGTAAAACAAGAACATGTGGTTTTGGTTGAATCCGCTGTCCTTGGCCCGTTTCATGGCGTCGCGCATGCTCCACTGCGCATCGACGTACATGCCGTTAGCCACCTGTTGAGTGACCAGGTTACCAAGCGTTCGCGTGGCTGCGCCCTTGGCGAAGGTTCGAAGCAGTTCATTTTCAAAACTGTTGATCAAGGACAGCAAGTTGTTAGAGCGCTCAACCGCCAGCTTGGCCAACGCCATGGCTTCGGCTTTTTTACCGATGCGCATGAGATAAATCGATTTGAGGGTGTAGAACTCGGTTTGCGCGCGGGGTAACCAGCCGGGCGCTGCGCGGGTGAAGGGGCCGACGCCTTGCTTCATCCATTCTTCTGCTTTGTCAAAGGCAGCTTTGGCCTTGTCTATCTGGTTGATGGTCATGTAGTCCATGGCCATGTAGGCGTACATGCGCGTCAATGAGGGTGGGAATTTCGTGGCCTCGATGATGCTTTGTGCAATGCTGATGGCCTCCTCTTGGCGGCCCATGCTGGAGTAAAAAGTTCGCAGGCTCCACTGCCCATCAATGTCTATGCGTGACCAAGCCAGCAAATTACTTTCTTGCTGCGCGGCTTCACCCAGCATCATGGCTGCGCGTGACTTTTCCTTGTACTGAACAATTTGTGTGCTGTACATGGCCTTCTCGTCGATGGGCTTGGCAAGAATGTCCCGGTAAGTTTTCTCTTGCTGGGGCGTGAGCTTGCCGATGGCATCGGGGTCGTCCTGCGCCAGCACGGGGCTGAGCAAGGCCACACACATCACGCATGCAAAGAGGGTTTTGAAGAAAGTGCGCATACCGGTCACCTCATGGCAGATACCAAAAACACACTTTAGCAAAGCTACCTGACAAGGCCCTCGCCGAGGAAGGCGCGTGTTCAGGTGCTGCGCGGAAACGTCACCACGTGGTCGACCTCGGGGCGAATGCCGATCCACTCGCCCAGCTTGTGGTCGTGGTGGCTGGGCACATGGGCCATGACGGTTTGGCCGCTCTTGAGTTGCAGCGTGTACAAAAACTCTGAGCCGCGAAACGACTTGCGCATGATTTGCGCCTGCACCGGGGCGTGGTCGTCGTGCACGATGTCGTCGGCACGCAGCAGCACATCGCACTCACCCTGCGCATAGGCGCTGGGCAGGGGGCATTCTTCAATGTCTTGCAAGACGCCCAGCGGGGTACTGAGCACAGTTTGCCCGCCGCTTTGTGTGAGGGTGGCCGGCGCAAAAACACCGTGGCCAATGAAGTCCGCCACAAAGCGGGTGCTGGGCCGGTGGTAGAGGGTGTAGGCGTCGTCCCACTGGTGCAGGTGGCCGTGGTTCATCACCCCGATGCGGTCGCCAATGGCAAAGGCTTCGAGTTGGTCGTGTGTGACCAACAGCGCGGTGATATTGGCGGCTTTGAGAATCAAGCGCACCTCATGGGCCAGGCGCTCGCGCAAATCTACATCCAGGTTGGAAAAAGGCTCGTCGAGCAGCAGCAGTTGCGGCTGCGGTGCAAGCGCGCGGGCCAGTGCCACACGCTGCTGCTGGCCGCCTGAGAGCTCATGGGGGTAACGGTCTTGACTGCCTGCGAGGCCCACAAGTTCAAGCACCTCGTGCACCCGCGCGGTTTTTGCGCTGCCTTTGAGGTGCGCCAGGCCAAACCCCACGTTGTTGGCCACAGTCATGTGCGGAAAGAGGGCGTAATCCTGAAACACCATGCCGATGCGGCGTGCCTCAGGCGGCGTGTGCACCCCTTGGCCGCTGACCAACTGTTTGGCCAGGTGGATGGTGCCTGCGCTGCTGCGCTCCAGGCCGGCCACAGAGCGCAACAAGGTGGTTTTGCCGCAGCCCGAGGGGCCAATCAGCACGCCAATGTCGCCGGCGCGCAGGCCCAAAGACACGCCTTGCACGGCCGCTTCGGTGCGGCCCGGGTAGGTCACGTGCAGATCAGAAACGTCCAGGTACATGGGTGAATTCTAGATGCATACAATTCTCATTTGTAGCCGAGCCCCTCAAACCCCCACACCTCCTCCGCACTTCCCTCTAAATCCTCCCCCGAATGCCCTCTGCCTTGCTGCGTTACCTGGTTTTACCTGCCACCGTGCTGCTGATGCTGCCGGTGGTTCTGGTGCTGGGCGCTTGGTGGCCCTGGGGCGAGGGCAGCGCGCAGGCCTGGGGCCTGTTGCGCGACATGGCCGCCACCGTGCTGCCCGACTACAGCCTCACCAGCCTGGCTTTGTGCCTGCTGGTGGCCTTGGGGGTGATGGCTGTGGGTGTGCCCGCAGCGGCCCTGGTGACTTTGTTTGAATTTCGGGGCCGGCGCACTTTCACCTGGGCCTTGCTGCTGCCCCTAGCCATGCCTGCCTATGTGGTGGCGTACGGCTACACCGATTTTTTGCAGTTCAGCGGCCCGCTGCAAACCGCGATTCGGCAGCTCACCGGCCTGCAGGGGCGGGTGTTTCCCGAGGTGCGCAATGTGTGGGGCGCAGCCTGGGTGATGACCTTTGCGCTGTACCCCTATGTGTACCTGCTGGCCCGCACAGCCCTGCGCGAGCGCGCCTCGCACCTGATGGAGGCCGCGCGCCTGCTGGGCGCACCGTTGTTGCGCCGGGTGCGTGAAATCGCCTTGCCATTGGCCCGCCCAGCGGTGGCTGCTGGCGTGGCCCTGGCCTTGATGGAAACCCTGGCTGATTTTGGGGTGTCGAGCTACTTTGGCATTCAAACGTTTACCGCTGGCATTTACAAAGCCTGGCTGGCCATGGACAACCGCCTGGCCGCGGCCCAGCTGGCTGCCTTGCTGCTGGGCGTGGTCTTGCTGCTGTTGATGTTGGAGCGCCGTGCGCAAGCCCGCATGCGCTTTGTGGGCCGCGGCGAGCGCGCAGGCTCGCAAGAGGCTCGCCCAGTGCAGCTCCATGGCCCTGCGGCAGCCGTGGCCTGGGTGTTGTGTGCGCTGCCTTTGCTCATGGGGTTTGTGGCCCCGGTGATTTTCATGCTGCGCCCTTTGTGGGTGCAAGATTGGGAGCTGCCCTGGGCGCGCTTTTTGTCGTGGTCCATCAACAGCTTGAGCCTGGGTTTGGGCACGGCCGCGCTGGCAGTGGGCTTGGCCATCTTGCTGGCTTTTGTGCAGCGGCGTCACCCCGATGGCCTGACCCGCAGCGTGGTGGGTCTGGCCTCGCTGGGCTACGCCGTGCCTGGCGCGGTGGTGGTGGTGGGCTTGCTGCTGCCGGTGGGGTGGCTGCAAACCATCTGGCCGCAAAGCAGCGCGGGCTATTGGGTCACGGCCACCGTCTTGGGGCTGGTGTGGGCTTACCTGGTGCGCTTTAGCGCCGTGGCTTTGCAGTCGGTGCAAAGCGGTTATGCGCGTATTCCGTTGAGCCTGGACGAGTCGGCCCGCATGATGGGCAGCAGCGACGCGCGCTTGTTGCGCGAGGTGCATTGGCCCTTGCTCAAAGGCCCAGCGGCAGCGGCAGCGCTGCTGGTGTTTGTGGATGTGATGAAAGAGCTGCCCGCCACCTTGGTGCTGCGGCCTTTCAACAGCGACACCCTGGCCGTGGTGACCTACCAACTCGCCCGCGATGAACGCTTGGGCGAAGCGGCCTTGCCCGCTTTGGCCTTGGTGCTGGTGGGGCTGCTGCCTGTGATGTTGCTCAGCCGCACCTTGCGTGACGAATCGCAGACATGAAAAAACCGGGCATAAAAAACCAGGCATAAAAAAACCGGGCCCATCAGGCCCGGTTTGAAGTTGTCGCCAACAGGCTTTAGCCCAGCGCGTCAGCCCAAATGTTGTGCGCCCAGTTCATGGCGTAAATGCCTTCCAGGTCAGAAGGCGCGGCCGACACGCCGCCCGAGCCCGCCACGGTTTTGAAGGTTTTCTCGGCAGCCACGTACTGGTGGACCGAGGCCACGTGCACCACCTGTTTGTCGCTCACAAAGCTGTAGCAGGTGTTGGTCAGCATCGGGTTGGGGTTGACCTCCACGCCGCTGAGTTGTGCCACCACGGCAGCGGCCGTGACTTTGGCGTGTGAGTTGGCCATGTGGCCCGACTTGGGCATCAGGGGCGCGACCTGGATCGCATCGCCAATGATGTGCACGTCTTTGCCCACCTTGGACTCGAAGGTCAGGTAGTTGATGTCGGCCCAGCGCTTGTTCACATTGGCCAAGCCGGTCTGCACCGCGATCTCGCCTGCGCGCATGTCGGGCAGCACGTTGAGCACGTTGGCTTTGACGTCGTTTTGCACATCAAACTTCACGGTCATGTTGGCGGCGTCCACCGCCACGGCTTTGTGGTTGGGGCGGTACTCAATCAAACCAGCGTAGTTGTCCGCCCAGTATTTTTTGAACAACGGGCCTTTGGAGATCACATCCGGGTTCGCGTCCAAAATCAGCACCTTGGACTTGGGCTTGAAGTTCTTGAAGTAATGCGCCACCTGGCTGGCACGCTCGTACGGGCCGGGGGGGCAACGGTAGGGCGCCGTCGGGATGGTGATGGCGTACACACCACCATCGGGCATGGCTTCGAGTTGGCGGCGCAGTGCTGCGGTCTCGGGGCCGGCTTTCCAGGCTTGCAAAATTTGGCCAGCCGCTTGGGCCGCTTGCAGGCCTTCGATGCTCTCCCACATCATGCCGATGCCGGGCGACAAAATCATCTTGTCGTAGCCGATGCTCACGCCGGAGGCGAGCTTGGCCACTTTCTTTTCCACGTCAATGTTGCTCACCATGTCTTTGACGCGAATCACACCGTGCTTGCTGCTCAAGCCGTCATACGGACGGGTGAGGTCTGCCACGGTCTTGGAGCCGCCAATGACCAGGTTGGAGATGGGGCAAGACACAAACTGGTCTTGCGGCTCAACCATCACCACCTCAATTTGGTAGTTGGAGAGCATGCGCACGTACTTGGCAGCGGTGGCGCCTCCATAGCCGCCACCCACCACCAGCACACGGGTTTTGCTGGGCACCGAGGCGGTGGTGGCGCAGCCTGTCAGGGTGCTGAGGCCACCTACGGCGGTCAGGGCTGCCAGCGAGAAAGAGTTTTGTACAAAACGACGGCGTTGCATGACGGCTCCTTAGCGCTTGACGGCTGCGAAATAGTTGGCGATGGTGACGATTTGCTCGTCGGTGTAGCCCTTGGCCAGCTGGTGCATGACGGTGGCCGGACGCGCGCCCGATTTGAAAGCTTTCATTTGCTCGGTGATGTAGGCAGCAGGCATGCCCGCAATCGAGGGTACGGTGGAGTTGGTCACAGCGCGGCCGTCGGTGCCGTGGCAGTTGGCGCAGGTGGCGGCCAGGCTGCGCACATTGAGTTCGTTGGCGGTCACGGTTTGCGCCTGGGCTTGCCAAGCCAAGCTGCTCAGGCACAGCACGGCGGCCGAACCCAGCAGACGGGTGGTGGTGTGAATGGGGTTCATGGTCTTCCTTTCAGACAAGCTTGTTATTTTGGTACTGACTTATATAGCGGGTCATCGGTGTTATCCCGATGAGGCACCAGTGTAGGGGTTGGCAAAGCCCAGACCTTGCAGAATCTCAACCTCACGCGCTTCCATGGCTTGGGCGTCGGCCTCGCTGGTTTCGTGGTCCCAGCCTTGGGCATGCAAGGTGCCGTGCACCAGCAGGTGCGCGTAATGCGCTTGCAGGGTTTTGCCTTGTTCGCGTGCCTCTTGCTCGACCACCGGTGCACACAACACCAGGTCCGCAGTCACCAGGGGCGCCTGGGTGTAGTCGAAGGTCAGCACATTGGTGGCGTAGTCTTTGTGGCGGTAGTCGCGGTTGAGCGCTTGGCCTTCCTCGGCATCCACAATGCGCACCGTGATTTCGGCGTCCGCGTCGAGCGCGTGGCGTAGCCAGCGCGTCACGCTGTGGCGCTTGAGCACAGCGCGGTGGGCCGCAGCGTTGTCCAGCGCGCCAAATTGCAGGGAAAGAGAGAGCGAGTGCATCATGAGGTTTTGCTCTCATTCTAAGAGCGGCTCAGCCTTGATCCACATGGCTGACATCGAATAATTGCTTATAAGTTCATGCGATCCCAACCCATCACTCAGGCTTGGCCGCGCTACGCCGCGGCGCGTCATACGCATCCACAATGCGCGCCACCAGCGGGTGACGCACCACATCGCGGCTGGTGAAGTGGCGAATGGCGATGCCCTCGGTGCGCTTGAGCACCCGCTCAGCATCCACCAGGCCCGAGAGTTGGTTTTTGGGAAGGTCGATCTGGCTCACATCGCCGGTGACCACGGCCTTGGAGCCAAAGCCAATACGGGTGAGGAACATCTTCATTTGCTCGGGCGTGGTGTTTTGCGCCTCGTCCAAAATCACAAACGAGTTGTTGAGCGTGCGCCCACGCATGAAGGCCAGCGGTGCAATTTCCAGGGCGTTGCGCTCAAAGGCTTTTTGCACTTTCTCAAAGCCCATCAGGTCGTGCAGCGCGTCGTAAAGCGGGCGCAAATACGGGTCGATTTTTTGGGCCAAGTCACCGGGCAAAAAGCCCAGGCGCTCGCCAGCTTCCACTGCTGGGCGGGTCAGCACAATGCGTTGAACAGAGGCGCGCTCGAGCGCATCCACCGCCATGGCCACGGCCAGGTAAGTTTTGCCGGTGCCGGCCGGGCCGATGCCAAAGGTGATGTCGTGCGTGGCGATGCTGTCGAGGTAGGCCGCCTGGTTGGGCGTGCGGGCGCGCAAATCGGTGCGGCGGGTTTGCAGGGCCTCGCCGTGCTCGGTGCCAGCCAAGGCGGAGTCACCCGCGAGCATGAGCTGCAAGGTGGTGGCCTCGATGGGGCGCGCAGCGATTTCATACAGCGCTTGGAGCACTTCCATGCCGCGTTTGGCCTTGACCTTGGGGCCATCGACCTTGAATTGCTCGTGGCGGTGGGCGATTTTCACGCCCAGGGCGACCTCGATGGCACGCAGGTGCTCGTCCATGGGGCCGCACAGGTGGGCCAGGCGGGCATTGTTCGGGGGGGAGAAAAGGTGGCGAAGAATCAACTGATAATTCCTGAAACGGTCTCACATCATAGGCGCGCTCGGCGCAGCCTGTGGGGTGCGTGGGTATGCATGCCTGCGCGCAGAGGCCGCGGCACGACCTTCCACCCAGAAAGCACCCCATGATTGGCAAATTGACCGGCACCCTCAGTGAAAAAAATCCTCCCCAGGTGCTGGTGGATTGTGGCGGCGTGGGCTACGAGGTGCAGGTGCCCATGAGCACGTTTTACAACCTGCCAGCGCTGGGCGAGCGCGTGAGCTTGCTCACCCATTTGGTGGTGCGCGAAGACGCGCATTTGCTCTATGGCTTTGCCACCGACAGCGAGCGCGCCACCTTTCGTGAACTCGTGAAAATCAGCGGGGTGGGGCCGCGCACCGCCCTGTCGGTGTTGTCGGGCATGAGCGTGGCCGAGTTGTCGCAAGCCATCACCCAGCAGCAGGCCGGTCGCTTGGTCAAGGTGCCGGGCATCGGCAAAAAAACGGCCGAGCGTTTGTTGCTTGAGCTCAAAGGCAAGCTCGGCGCCGACCTGGGGGCCAGCGGCGCTGCGCCCGATGCACAGGGCGACATCTTGCAAGCCCTGGTGGCCCTGGGTTACAGCGACAAAGAAGCTGCCGCAGCCCTCAAGGCCTTGCCGCCCGAGGTGGGTGTGAGCGAGGGCATCAAGCTGGCCTTGAAGGCGCTGGCCAAGGCTTGAAGGCGCACAACCTTACTGCGCGTTACGCACCACGCGCCCATGCAAAGGCTGCACCGGGCGGGCGTTGTTGGGGAACATCTGCGCAAACAACCGGATTTGCTCGGGACTCAAGGTCATGGGCTCTTTGAGCACCATCCACAGCACGTTTTCTGAGCAAGGCGGGGTGGTGAGCGAGCCCATGAACTGGTAGTAGCGCTGGTCTTTGGGCAGCAGCTCAGAGAGGTTGAGCAAGCCAGGAGGCATATTGACTTTGTCGTCGTGGTCCAGTGGCATGTAGGTCCACACCTGGTGGATCAGCGTGTTGGCTTGGCCAGCGCCCAGCAGCACTGCGATCACTGCGAGCTGGCCCTGTGCGCTTTGGTGCACGAGATGCGCCACCATGGTGAAGCGGCGCGAGTTGATCTGTTCTTCTGAGGGGTGGTGAAAGTGAAACTGCAGCAGCTGGTAGGCCGTGCCGCGCACCGTGATGCTGTTGTTGCCCGACACATTGACTTGGATGGTGTGCCCGTTGTTGACCACGGTGGCGTTGCTGGGCTGGTAGTTGATCTGGATGGGCTCGGCCGGGCCTTGCAAGGTGTTTTGGTCTTCGATGTGGATGGGTGACTGGCGCTTGCCGTTGGCGCAAGCCGCGTACGACGGCTGTAAATTGCCCCAATGCGACGGGCCATGCTCCCCACCGTACGACCAATGCGCGGCGTGGCCATGGCTCTCGGGGTGCGCGTCTTGGGCCATCACGGCGGCTTTGGCCCGCGCTTGCAAGGCGGGTTCTTTGGCTGCACGTGCGCTGACCGCAGGCACGGGCACTGCGCCTGAAGCAGCGCCAGCTCCTGCGCCAGCGCGGGTCACAGGCAAAGCCCCCATGCCAGAGGCCGGGTACTTGGATTTGTCCATCACCACCAGCTGCAGGTTTCTTTTGGCCACATCGGCTTTGTCCAGGCCTTTTTTCACCTCTTCTTTGACCTTGGCGGCGGGCTCGGCCGCGCGCGCTGGGGCTTGCCAAGCGCACACCAGGGCCAATACACAGGCGTAAAGACAAGCGCACAGCCAAGCCGCACCTGCTGGGCTCGGTGTGGCCGAACCGAAGAGGTTGGGCTGCGCAGGCAGAAGGGTCAGCGGCTTGGGGCAGGGCATGGCAGCGGAGCAGTTAAGGCAGATTTACCCTTATCGGCCCGGCCCGGCGGGTTCTTGAGCGTTGCTATAGTCAGTGCTTTGTGACGCCAGGCAACGCTGTGAGCATTCAGACCGACGACTTCGCCCCCTCGCCAGACCCCATCCCGCAGCGGGTGGTCTCCGCCGTGCCCACCTCCTCGGGCGAGGAAGCCATCGAGCGCGCCTTGCGCCCCAAGTTGCTCGACGAGTACGTCGGTCAGGTCAAGGTGCGTGAGCAGCTCGAAATCTTCATCAGTGCGGCCAAAAAACGCGATGAGGCGCTCGACCACGTGCTGCTGTTTGGCCCGCCTGGTTTGGGTAAAACCACGCTCTCGCACATCGTGGCGCATGAGCTGGGCGTGAACCTGCGCCAAACCAGCGGCCCGGTGCTGGAAAAGCCCAAAGACCTCGCCGCGCTTTTGACCAACCTCGAGAAGAACGACGTGCTCTTCATCGACGAGATTCACCGCCTCTCGCCGGTGGTGGAAGAAATTTTGTACCCCGCGCTGGAGGACTACCAGATCGACATCATGATCGGCGAAGGCCCAGCGGCACGCTCCATCAAGCTCGACCTGCAGCCCTTCACTTTGGTGGGGGCCACCACGCGCGCGGGCATGCTCACCAACCCGCTGCGCGACCGCTTTGGCATCGTGGCGCGGTTGGAGTTTTACACCTCCGAAGAACTGGGCCGCATCGTCAAGCGCAGCGCGGGCTTGTTGGGCGCCCCCATGGACGAGACCGGCGGCTTTGAGATTGCCCGGCGCTCGCGCGGCACCCCGCGCATTGCCAACCGTTTGCTGCGCCGCGTGCGCGACTACGCCGAGGTCAAAGGCAATGGCCGCATCACCCTGGACATGGCCAACAAAGCCCTGGCCATGCTCGATGTGGACCCGCAAGGTTTTGATGTGATGGACCGCAAGCTGCTCGAAGCGGTGATTCACCGTTTTGACGGTGGTCCGGTGGGGTTGGACAACATCGCAGCGAGCATCGGTGAGGAGCGCGAAACCATCGAAGACGTGATCGAGCCTTATTTGATTCAGCAAGGCTTTTTGCAGCGTACACCGCGCGGGCGTATTGCCACGCTAGCGGCCTACCGGCATTTGGGTGTGACGCCACCCGCAACGCCCGAGGCTTAAACGCCTGCCAGGCCTCAGCCTAGACCGTGGTTTCGTCGCGCCCGATGTCGTCGAGGTGCGACACATCGGCCCAGCCCACCAGGCTCAGGCCTTGCGGTGTCCACAGCAGGCGGTTCACGGCGGTGTTGGTCAAGGCCCAGGTGCGCGGCGCTTGCAGGCTTTGCCCCGTGGCCATGCGGTAGAGCACGTCCATCACGCCGCCGTGCGCGACCAGGGCAATTTGCTCCCCGGCGTGGCGTTGCGCCAGCTCATCAAGCACCAGTTGCAGCCGGGCTTGCACCATCACCAAGCTCTCGCCACCCTCGGGCAGCCACTCGGGGTCACGCTGCTTCCAGCGCTTGGCCTCGTGCGGCCAAGTGGCTTCAATTTCTGCAAAGGTTTTGCCCTGAAACAGCCCGAAATGGCGCTCGCGCAGGCCTGGCGTGAGGGTCACCGGTGCGCCGGTGGCCAGTGCAATGGCTTGGGCGGTGTCGTGCGCGCGGGACAGGTCGCTGCTGTAGATGTGGTGCAGGGCGTCGCGCTGCGCCAGCGAGGCCGCCACGCGCTGGGCCTGCCAGCGCCCGTGCGCATTGAGGCCCACATCCAGGTGGCCTTGGATGCGGGTGTCCACGTTCCAGGCGGTTTCGCCGTGGCGGATGGCCAGCAGGCGTGTGGCGTCGAGGGTCATCGCGCAATCTCGATGTCTACCCGGCGCGTACCACGGCCCTGCTCAGGAAAGTCTTTGAGCGCGGCTTTGAACATGGCTGCCAGGATGTTGTGGGTGTCGTTCCAGGGGCCGTCGTGCATCGCCTGGGTTTCGTACACCAGCGCACCGCTGCGCACATCGCGCATGAGCAAACTCAGCTCGTGGCGGTAATGCGTGGCGGGCGGAAAACGCCCACCGATGCCCCAGCCATAGCCACTCGAACGCCAGCCGCCCAGGCCCCACACGGTTGAAAAACCGCCGTAGGGGTACAGGCCGTTGTAGGGCCGCCCAGTGCTGTCCACCAGGTAGGGCGTGACGCGCACACCGATGATGAAGGTGTAGGCCGCGTTGGCGTCATCGCGTACCAACCCCGCCTCGCCCAGGGCCTGCTCGGCCAGGTCATACAAGGCCGCAGACTGGCGCAAAGGCGTGGCCTGGGCCGCTTGAGGGGCTGGCAACAGCGTTGGCGGCTGTGTTTGTTGTGGGGTTTGCAGGGGTGTTTGTTCAAAGCGGTAGCGAGCGCCTTTGAGCACGCTGGTGTCGCTCAAGGTGCTGGCTGCCGACACTTGCGAGTCCACCAGGCGCATGCCGCTGCAGGCGCTCAGCACCAGCGCACTTGCAACAACGACCAGGGTGCTGACGAGCCGGCGCATGGTGTGTGCTTACAGCGTGACCACCTGCACGCCGCCTGGCAGCTGCGCCACGCTGAAGCTTTCTTCGTCAAACGCGGTGTCGCCGTTGGCGTCGGGCACGCCCGTGGTGGCGAGGTTTTGGAAGTCAAACAGCTGCTTGTCCATGAGGTGGCTGGGCACCACGTTTTGCAGGCTGGTGAACATGGTCTCCAAACGGCCAGGGAATTTTTTGTCCCACTCGCGCAGCATGTTGCCCACTTGCTTGCGCTGCAGGTTTTCTTGGCTGCCGCAAAGTGTGCACGGAATGATGGGAAACGCGCGGTGCTCGGCCCAACGCACCAGGTCGCGCTCCACCACATAGGCCAGCGGGCGAATCACCATGAACTCGCCGTTGTCGCTGGTGAGCTTGGGCGGCATGCCCTTGAGCTTGCCGGCAAAAAACATGTTCAAAAAGAAGGTTTGCAACATGTCGTCGCGGTGGTGGCCCAGCGCGAGTTTGTTGCATTTGAGCTCGCGCGCCACCTTGTACAAAATGCCGCGGCGCAGCCTGCTGCACAAGCTGCACATGGTTTTGCCGGGGGCGATTTTGTCTTTCACGATCGAGTAGGTGTCTTGCGTTTCAATATGAAACGGCACGCCCAGCTTTTGCAAGTAATTGGGCAAAACCTCAGCAGGAAAACCGGGTTGCTTTTGATCGAGGTTGACCGCGATCAACTCAAAGTCAATCGGTGCGCGCGCCTTGAGCTTGAGCAGGATGTCGAGCATGCCGTAGCTGTCTTTGCCGCCACTCATGCAGACCATCACCCGGTCGCCTTCTTCGATCATGTTGAAGTCCACGATCGCTTGCCCCACGTTGCGGCACAGGCGCTTTTCCAGTTTGTGGGTTTCGCGCTCGATCTTCAGGGCTTTTTTGGCGTCAAGCTCAGGCGCTAGCGCATATGGCCCCGCATCTTGAGCGTCCAGGGCATCGAGCGTGGCGGTGTCGTCGGTCCAGTTAGACATGGGCTTCCTCAGGTTGTCACCACAGACCGGTTTCGGTGTGGATGGCGACTTCACAGTCGTCAAAAATTTCAAGTTTCACAATCTTCACCCGCACCCCCAGCACGCCGGGGAGCTGCAGCAGGCGGTGTGCGAGCTTGCCAATCAGGGTTTCGAGCAGGTTCACATGCTCGGCGGTGCACTCGTTGATGATGATCTGACGCACCTTGCGGTAGTCCAGCACCGAGTTGATGTCGTCGTCGTGCGGCAGCATGGGCTGCGCGCCCAGGTTGAGCTCGGCGTCCACCTGGATGGGCTGGGGCTTGGCTCGCTCGTGGTCCAAGATGCCCAGGCTGGCGTCAAAGCGCAGGCCTGTGAGGCTGAGTTTTTGGGTGCCGATGCTGGGTTTGCTCGCCGGGGTGGTCGCAGGTGTGCTCATGGGTCACATCAAAGAAAAATCGCGCTCAAAACGCATCAGGTGTTGGCCGCCATCGACCAGCAGCGTGGTGCCGGTGATGGAAGCGTTGTTCAGCGCAAACAGCACGGTGGCCGCCACATCCGCCGGGGTGGACGAACGGCCCAAAGGCGAGAGTTTGTGCAGGGCGGCAAATTTGTCGTCGCTGAGCATGTGGCTGGTCAGGGTCAGGCCCGGGGCCACACCCACCACCCGCAGCACCGGCGCCAAGGCCATGGCCAGCATGGTGTTGGCGGCTTCCAGCGCGGCTTTGGACAGGGTGTAGCTTAAAAAATCGGGGTTTTGGTTCCAGAGTTTTTGATCGAGCATGTTGACCACCGCACCTTGCGCGCCCCGCGTTTGCAGGTGGGCGTGCAGGGCTTGGGCCAGCAAAATCGGCGCGCCGGTGTTGGCCTGCAGGTGCTGGGCCATACGCGCAAAACTGAAGGAGGCGGCGTCGTCATGCTCAAACAGGGCTGCGCTGTTGACCACCGCATCGACCCGCCCAAAGTGCGCCACCACGCGCGGCAGCAGGCCTCGCACCGCGTCTTCTAGGTTCAAATCTGCATCAAATGCGGCGCTATCCCTCGTCAATGCTTGGCATTGCGCTACAGTTTTAAGAGCGTCGTCATGCGAGCCGCGGTAGTGCACCGCCACTTGCCAGCCGCCCGCAGCCAGGGCCAAGGCGATCTCGCGGCCCAGACGTTTGGCCGCACCGGTGACCAGCACCACGCGGGCTGGGCTGGGCGCGGCACCTGCAGCGGTGGGTTGGGCGGGGGCTGTGGACGACATTGGGCGACAATCGGGTGTAAGCACATGAGTTTAACGACCCATGCTTGACCGTGGGGCCGCCCCTGCTTATTTGCGCCCCATGCCACCCCCATACCCTCTATCTCGTCAGCTGTGAGCCAGACCGACCCCGCCAGCACCGATTTGTCAGCGCGCCTGTTGCAGGTGGTGGCACAGGCCATCGCGCAGGCGGGCGGCTGGCTGGGTTTTGACGCTTTCATGCACCTGGCGCTCTACACCCCGGGCCTGGGTTATTACGCCAACGACTTGCGCAAGCTCGGGCTCATGCCTGGCTCGGGCAGTGATTTTGTGACCGCCCCCGAGCTCTCCCCCCTGTTTGGGCAGACCCTGGCGCAGCCCGTGGGCCAGGCTCTGGCGGCCAGCGGCACCCACGAGCTGTGGGAATTCGGTGCGGGCTCAGGCGCCTTGGCCTTGCAACTCTTGGACGCCCTGGGCGAGCACGTGCAGCGCTACACCATCGTGGATGTCTCGGGCGCACTCAAAGCCCGCCAGCAAGACACCCTGGCCGCTTACGCCCACAAGGTGCGTTGGGTCAGCGCCTTGGAAGACATGCACGGCGTGGTGCTGGGCAACGAGGTGTTGGATGCCATGCCCGTCAAGCTCTTGCAGCGCACGGCCGGCGTTTGGCACGAGCGGGGCGTGGCTTGGCACAACGGTTTGGTGTGGCAAGACCGCGCCACCGACCTGCGCCCACCCACAGACATTGCGGGTGCGCACGATTACCTGACCGAAATCCACTCTCAAGCCGAAGCGTTTGTGCGCACCGTGGCTCAGCATTTACAGCGCGGCGCAGCGTTTTTCATCGACTACGGTTTTACCGAGGCCGAGTATTACCACCCGCAGCGCCACATGGGCACGGTGGTGTGCCACCGCGCGCACCGCATGGACGACAACCCCTTGGCCGATGTGGGCCTCAAAGACATCACCGCACACGTGAACTTCACGGGCTTGGCCTTGGCCGCGCAAGACGCTGGGCTCGATGTGCTGGGCTACACCAGCCAGGCGCGGTTTCTCATCAACGCCGGTTTGCCCGAGCGCATGGCACAGGTGGACGTGGCGCAACGCGCCAATGCGCAAAAGCTCCTGATGGAGCATGAAATGGGCGAGCTCTTCAAGGTGATGGGCGTGTCCAAGGGCTGGAACCCAGCGGCCCTGAAGGCCTCGTCCCATGGCTTTGGCTTTTGGCCGGGCGACCGCACCCACACGCTGTAGCCCGTGCAGCGCGATCTTCATTACAAAGGCCCGCCATGTTCCGTTGGTTGATTGTGATTTTTCTGGCGCTCATGGTGGTCAATGCCTTCACGCCCTGGTTCAAAAAGCTCGGATTTGGCAAGCTGCCCGGCGACATTCGCTTCCCGCTGTTTGGCAGAGAAGTGTTTTTGCCCATCACCACCACCGTGGTGCTCAGCTTGCTGGCTGCTGGTGTGGCCCGCTTTTTGTAGCCAAGCCGCAGCGCTTGAGCTAGCTTAAATGCAGCGCAGCGGCAATGGCCTGCGCCCTGGCCTGGTGAACCATTTCACCAATCTTTTTGCCTTCTAGCCCCGCCAACCTGGCTTGTTCAGCTATGGTTTCTGTAGCAACTGCCAGGGCCGCTGCCAGGGCGGTTTGCAGCCCTTGGGCTTGAGGGTAGGCGCGCTCAGCGTGGCCTGTGCGGCCGCGTGCATCGCATTCGCAGGCCAGCAACACCTGCGCAAAGCGTTGCGGTTGGCGCAGCGCGTCGCAGCGCTCAAGCAGTCGCAACAAGGCGGCGGCCCCCAAGGTGGCGGCGCGGTGGATGTTGCCGTGCTCGCGCGCCACCACCTGTGCCAGTTCTTTGCAATCGTTGGGCACGCGCAGGCGCTCGTTGACGCCGCGCAGCAGGCGCACGCTGCGTTCTTCGTGGCCGATGTGGCGTGGCAAGGTTTCTGCGGGCGTGGTGCCTTTGCCCAGGTCATGCCCCAGGCAGGCGTAACGCACCGCCAGCGGGGCGTTCAAGCGTGCAGCCATGTCCAGCACCATCATCAGGTGAACACCGGTGTCCACCTCGGGGTGGTGTTCGGCGCTTTGGGGCACGCCCCATAGGCGGTTCACCTCGGGCAGCAGGTGCTGCAAAGCCCCGCAGTCGCGCAACACCTCGAACATGCGTGAGGGTTGCGCCCCCATCAAGCCGCGGCTGAGTTCTTGCCAGACCCGCTCAGGCACCAGGTGGTCCACCTCGCCGTCGTCGACCATGTGCTGCATGAGGGTGCGTGTTTCGGGTGCCACGCCAAAGCAGGTGAAGCGCGCGGCCAAACGCGCCACGCGCAGGATACGCACCGGGTCTTCGCGAAACGCCGGCGTGACATGGCGAAACACCTGCTGCGCTATGTCAGGCACGCCGCCATACGGGTCAACCAACTGGCTCAGATCCATGTCAGCTGCGCTGATGTGGCCGCGCTGCGTGAGGGCATCTGGGGGCAGGGCCGAGAGGGGCAGGGCAATGGCGTTGAGGCTCAGGTCACGCCGGGCCAGGTCTTCTTGCAGGGTGACTTCGGGGCTGGCTTGCACCGCAAAGCCGCGGTAGCCGCGTGCGGTTTTGCGCTCGGTGCGCGCCAAGGCGAATTCTTCGCGGGTGTGGGGGTGTAAAAACACCGGAAAATCACGCCCCACCGGCATGTAGCCTTGGGCGCTCATGGCCTCGGGGGTGGCGCCCACCACCACCCAGTCGCGGTCTTGCACGGGCAGGCCCATGAGGGCATCACGCACCGCACCGCCAACCAGGTAAATCTGCATGCTCAGCGCGTGTTGGCCCGCAAGTCGTCGTTGCGTCGCAGGGGGTGGTGGCGACCCAGGTAGCCGGGCGCAATCGCGCTCAGTGCGCTGGCCTGGATGCCCAGAGCCTGCAAACCTGGCAGGCCAGTGGCCACGTTGTCCACCCGCATGGAGGCCAGGTTGTCGCGGCTCATCAAGGGCTCGCCGGGCAGGTGCTCCATCACCATGGCTTGGAGTTGGCCAGCCCACTGCGGCAAAGGCATGACCGTACGCCCGCCCGGGATGCCGCTGGCGTTGCCCGCCAGTTGCACCAGTTGCGCCAGGGTGTAAACCTCAGGCCCGCAAGCCTCAAACACTTTGCCCTTGGTGTGGCCATGCTGCAAGGCGTTGACCACGGCCTGGGCCACGTCTTCCACCCACACGGGCTGAAACTTGGCGTGGGCACCGGCCAGGGGCATGAAGGGTGCCACTTGCTGCAGGCGTGCAAACAAGTTGAGGAACTTGTCGTCGGCGCCAAAAATCACGCTGGGGCGAAGGACGGTCCAGTCCAACCCTGAGGCGCGCAGCAGCGCGTCGCCCGCGCTTTTGCTTTGCAGGTAGTTCGACGGCGCAGCGCTGGCGGGCTCGCTCACGCCCATGGCGCTGACGTGCACCACGCGCTTGACACCCTGGCTTTGGCAGGCCTCGATCAGGTTACGCATGAGGGTCACGTGTGTGCGCTCAAAGGCCTGGGGTGTGCCGTGCAAAATGGCCACGAGGTTGACCACCGCATCGTGCCCCGCCACCAGCGCTTTGAGCTGGGCCGGGTCATGCACATCGGCCTCGACGACGTCAAGCAGCGGCAGGGTTTGCAACGCTTGGGCGTTGCCACGCCGGCGGGTGGGCACCGTCACATAAGCGCCGATGTTGGCCAGCTTGGCGCAAACATGGCGGCCAACAAAACCGCTGCCGCCCAGAATCAGAATTTTTGTCATGGTGTGTGTCAGGGTCAGGGCAAGTCTTCGTCGGCTGCTTTGCCTTGGCGCAGCGGGCCAACGAGGCCTAAGCGCGCTTTGAGCGACTGGGGTTTACCGCTGAGCAGGGCTGCGTAGTTGGTGGTGTTGGCCAGCACTTTTTTCACGTAATCGCGGGTTTCGTTGAAGGGGACGTTCTCGGCCCAAATGGCGGCCTCGATGGTGGGGCTGCCGTCTTGTCCGCGCCAGTTGCGCGAGCGGCTCGGGCCTGCGTTGTAGGCCGCAGCAGCCAGGGGCATGGAGCCGTCAAACGAGTCAAGCACCAGCTTGAGGTAGCCCGTGCCAATGGCGATGTTGGTGTCGCGCTCGGTGATTTGGTGCGGCTTGAAATCCGACAGACCAATTTTTTTGGCGGTCCATTTGGCGGTGGCGGGCATGACCTGCATCAGCCCAGCTGCGCCCACATGCGACTGCGCGTCCATGATGAAGCGGCTTTCTTGCCGAATCAGACCGTACACATAAGCCGGATCGAGGCCGATGCGCGAGGCGCGTTGCAGCACTTCTTGGCGGTGCGGCGTGGGAAAGCGTTGGGCCATGTCTACCACGTTTTTGGTGCGCTCGCTGGTGTTGATGCAGCGGTCCCACACCTGTTGGTCGCAGGCCAGTTGGGCAGCGGCCAAGAGTTCGCGGTCGCTCATGCCGCCGCGGGTGTGCAAATTGGTGGTGTAGTTCCACTCACGCACGCCCTCGGCACGCAAGCCCATGTGAATGGCGTACAGCGCGCGCTTGAGGCCCGGGTTGAGTTGCGCAGCTTCTTTTTCAGCTGCGCTCAAAGGCGCGGCTTGCTCGGGCAAGGTGATGGGGCGGCCGAGTTCCTCGAGGGCCAGTTGCTCGTAAAAGCCTTTGTTAGAGGCGATGGATTCAAGCAGCTGGCGCGCCAGCGCAACGTCGCCCACACCAGGCGCGGGGCTGGCGGCTTGGGCTTCGCTCATGAGCATTTGGGCAGCGGCCAAGCCTTTGCTGGGCGGACTGGCACCTGCGCTCATGCCGCTACCCAAGGCGAGCAGGGCGCGCGCACGCCAGTACACCCAGGTGCTGTCTTGGCGCATGGGCTCGGGCATGGCGTTGATGGCGTTCAAGGCCTCTTGCCAGCTGCCCGCACGCAGGGCAGCACGGGTTTTCCACACCAGATGTTCGCCATGCAAATGCTGGTCTTGCGCGTGGCTGAAATGGTTGATGGCGCCGTCTTGCAGGCGGCTCGCAGCGCGCTTGCCCACCACGCCCCACACCCAGCTGCGTTCTTCGGTGGTGAGCTGGGTGCGCCAGCGGATTTTGTTGAGCTCGTCAGCTGCCGCGGCGGCATCGGTGGCGGCCAGGCGGATGAGGGCCAGGGTCACCAGCTCTTTGGTTTTGACGCGCAAGGCGGTGACCTTGTCGTCTAAAAACCGCACCGGGCTGGCGTACACCGCACCCACTTGCTCGGCCCATTTGGGGTTGAGGATGTCGACCGCCTGGGTGGCCACCCTCACGCGGTCGTTCTCGAACCCCAGGCGGGCGCGCTGCCAGACCACGGCAGCTTTGAGCTTGCCCGCTTGGTACTGCTGCTCGGCAGCAGCGGCGCAGGCATCGTCGGCCTCTTTGGTGGCCAGCCACAGCTCGGCCACCTGGGCGGAGACGTCGGTGCCTTTGAGCGTGGCCTCGGCCAGCAGGCCGTAGCAGCGCACGGCGCGGTCGTCGTTCATGCGGTACTTGGGCAGCTCGGTGAGCAAGGTGTCGAGGTCACGGCGGCGGCCCAGTTGCAGCAGCCAGTCGTTGCGCAGGCGGTCCTCTTGGTAGCTGCCGGCGTAACGGCTCAAAAACCCTTGAATTTCTGCGGTGCTGGCGGTGTCGAGGCGGCTGGTCAGCTCCCAATAAGCCGCCCAGGGCTCAAGCACGTGGCCGCGCGCCTGCGGCAGCAGGGCAGACAGGCGTTTGCGGTCGCCTTTTTTGTAGGCCTGGCTCATCTCGGTGAGCACCTCGTCGCGGTCCGCGTTACGGGCTGTGGCGGCCTGTGGCAACATGAGGCCGGCGAGCAAGGCCACTGATGTCAAAATGACTTGAAATTGCATGCAGGAATTATGAGCACTTCCCAGGACAAAAACGCGCTGTACAAGAAAGAACTTCGTCAGCAATTGATCGAGGCAAGGCAAAACCTGACCGACCGTGCCGCGCGCGCGGCGCTTTTGCAGCAAGTCATGCGCATTTGGCTGGTGGGGCGCAGCGACATCGTGATTGGCGCTTACTGGCCCATCAAGGGGGAGTTTGACCCCTTGCCCGCTTTGCACCGCTGGAAAGAGGACGGCGAGCTGATCGAGCGGCCCGAGCCGCGTCGCATTGGCCTGCCAGTGATCGACAAGGTGCACAAAACCCTGACTTTCCATGCCTGGTACCCCGGCTGCCCCATGGAAGAAGACGCCTACGGCATTCCCAAGCCCAAAGACACCGAAATCATTGTGCCCACGCTTTTGTTTGTGCCCTGTGTGGGCTACGGCCCGGGCGGCTACCGGCTGGGCTATGGCGGTGGTTTTTACGACCGCACCTTGGCGAGCTTGCAGCCTCGGCCTTTCACGGTGGGGCTGGGCTACACCCACGCCTACGTGGATGACCTGGAGCCCGAGCCGCATGACCAGCCGCTCGACGCCATCCTCAACGACAACGGGGTGGTTTGGCCGGTTTAAGCCCCAGCATTGATCCCCGCATTAGTCCCAACATTCGTCCCAGCATTAATTGGGCGCAGCAATGAGCAGGCGCAGGTCGCCCTCGTAGTCTTGCAGGTTTTTCTGGGCTTTGCGGCGTTGCGCAGCGCTGGTGCTGTTGTGCAGCTCGGCCAGGCTGGTGCAACTTTCGCGGGTGAGTTCGTCCACGTAAGCGCGGTAATTGGCATCGGGCGAGCGCAGGCTGCGCTTGGAGAGCGCCGTCAACTCCGCTTGCACATGGCTCAAGCGGTCTGCCGAGCCGCCGCTGTGCTCGCGCAGCACACTCAAAATGTCTTGGCTGCGGCGCAAACGTTCGCGGTCGTTACGCTGCGGGTCGTAAATGCTGGTTTGCACGCGTTGGCGCAGGGCGTTGGTTTGCGCTTCGTCAATGCGGCCATAAAGTGACTCAGCCCGGTCCAGCACTTGCTTGAGGCGCTTTTTTTGCCGCTCTTCGGGGCTCACATCCAGCCACTCTTCACGCCACTTTTGCAGGCTTTTTTCCCGTTGTTTCGCGAAATAAGCCAGTTGCTTCGGTGTTAAGGTCACCACGATGCTGCTCATGGGCTTGGCGGCTTCCTCCCCCAGGCGCTGCGCGTGCTCAAAAGCTTGAGACCAGATGTCGCAGACCTGCTCGGAGGTGGCTGGTCCGTTCATGAGCGCCTGAAGCTGGCGCAAGGTCTCCAGGTACTGCGGGAGCTCTTGTTTGCGGTGCCAGAGGTGAAAGGCGGCGAGCTTGTCTTTGAGCGACTGCGTTTGGCTGTCGTTGAAGTTGAACTCGGTGTCCATCCACCAGTACGTGAGCGTGGGCGCGTTGTTGTAGGCCACCTTGACGGCGCTGCAGCCGCTCAGAAACAGCACAAACAATGCGCAGATAATGTGAGCGAGACGATTTCGACTGAACATGGACATCACTACACCATCTTCCCACAAAGCGGGGGGCCTGCCGATTGATGTGGTCATCATGGCCGCTGGCAAGGGCACCCGCATGAAGAGCAAATTGCCCAAGGTGCTGCACAGGTTGGCGGGCCGGGCTTTGCTGCAGCATGTGGTGGACACCGCAGCCGAGCTCAGCGCGCGCCGCGTGGTGGTGATCACTGGCCACGGTGCCGCGCAAGTAGAGACCGCGGTCCGCGCTTTTTCTGCCGCCTCCATGGGTTTGGATTTTGTGCGCCAGGAGCCGCAATTGGGCACGGGCCACGCGGTGCAACAAGCCGTGCCAGCCCTGCCCGATGACGGGGTGGTGGTGGTGCTCTCTGGCGATGTGCCCCTGACCCAAGCCGACACCCTGCGTCAACTCCTCGCCGCCTGCGACGGCCGGCAACCCGTCTTGCTCACCCTGGACATGCCCGACCCAACGGGTTATGGGCGCATTGTTCGCCAAGGCGACACCGTGCAAGCCATCGTGGAACACAAAGACGCCAGCGAGGCGCAACGCCAGATCAAAGAAATTTACAGCGGCATCATGGCCGTGCCGGCCCGCTTGCTCAAGCCTTGGTTGGCCCGGCTGGACAACAACAACGCCCAAGCCGAGTACTACCTCACCGACGTGGTGAAGTTCGCCGTGGCCGATGGTGTGCCGGTGGTGGCCGTGAAAACCCAAGATGCGGTGCAGGTTGCCGGGGTGAACAGCCCGGTGCAACTCGCTGAGCTGGAGCGCGCCTACCAATTGCGCCTGGCCCACACCCTCATGAACCAGGGTGTGCGCTTGGCCGACCCGGCCCGCCTGGACGTGCGTGGCACCCTTAGCTGCGACCAAGATGTGGACATTGACATCAACTGCGTGTTTGAAGGTCAGGTGACCTTGTGCGAAGGCGTCAAAATTGGCGCCCATTGCGTGATTGCCAACGCCCACATTGGTGCTGGTGCGGTCATTCACCCCTACACGCACATTGACGGCGGCGCACAGCCCGTGCAAGTAGGCGCGGGTGCCCTCATAGGCCCCTTTGCGCGTTTGCGCCCTGGTGCCGTGCTGGGCAAAGAGGTGCACATTGGCAACTTTGTGGAAGTCAAAAACGCCACCCTCAAAGACGGTGCCAAGGCCAACCATTTGGCTTATGTGGGTGACGCCACGCTGGGCGAGCGCGTTAACTATGGCGCTGGCAGCATCACCGCCAATTACGATGGCGCCAACAAGCACCACACCGAGATTGGTGCCGATGTGCACATCGGCTCGAACTGCGTGCTGATTGCCCCCGTCACCATTGGCGAAGGCGGCACGGTGGGTGGTGGCTCGGTGATCACCAAAAACACCGCGCCCGGCGCCTTGACCGTGGCGCGCGCCAAGCAGGTCTCTCTAAGCAATTGGCAGCGCCCCGTCAAGAAAAAATAAGCCCTATGCGAGATCCCGCCGACGTGCAACGCCTGCAGGAGCTGGAGCGCCAGCTGGAGGTGGCGCAGCGTGGCCTGAGCGACTTTGCCTACACGGTCTCCCACGACCTCAAGGCTAACTTGCGTCACATCAAAGCTTATTTAGGCATTGTTCGTGAAGAGCTTGGCGACGACCTGAGCCCCGACGTGAATGGCTACCTCGATGTGGTCACCGATGCGGCAGCCAAGATGGGCCAACAAATGGACGGCTTGATGGCCCTGGCGCAGATTGACCGCGCGGCCTTTGAGCCCAGCACACTGGCCATGAACTGCCTGATTGACGACGCACGCCAGTCGCTGGCCAATTTGACGCAAGGCCGCGAGGTGCAGTGGCAGATTGCCACCGATTTCCCGGCGCTGGTGGGCGACAGCAGCATGGTTCGCCAGGTGTGGGTGCATTTGCTGCACAACGCCTTGAAGTTCACCCGATGTCGCGATGTGGCCCGTCTGGAGCTGGGTTGGCTGCAAGATGACACCGGCGTGTGGTGCTATGTGCAAGACAACGGCCAGGGCTTTGCCCTCTCGCAGCAGGGCAAGTTGTTCAAGGTGTTTCAAAAGTTGCACACCGGCGATGACAGCCTGGGCATGGGCCTGGCGCTCACCCGCAAGCTGGTAGAGCGCCAAGGTGGGCAGGTGCAAGCGCGTTCTGTGCCCGATCAGGGCAGCTGGTTTGGTTTCAGCTTGCCGTCAATTTCATAAGTTTTCAGGGAGTGTTTTATGTGTGGCATCGTCGCAGCGGTTTCTTGGCGCAACATCGTTCCGGTTTTGGTGCAGGGTCTGCAGCGCCTGGAGTACCGCGGCTACGACTCTTGCGGCGTGGCGGTGCACACCGGCGGCTTGCAGCGTGCGCGCAGCACCTCGCGTGTGTCAGAGCTGGCTGAGCAAGTTGCGCAAACGCACTTAGAAGGCCGCACCGGCATTGCCCACACCCGCTGGGCCACGCATGGCGCCCCTGCCGTGCACAACGCCCACCCGCACTTCAGCCACGGCCCAGGCGCCCAGCCCGAGAGCCGCGCTGGCCGTGTGGCCCTGGTGCACAACGGCATCATTGAAAACCACGACGAGCTGCGCGCTGCTTTGCAAGCCAAAGGCTATGTGTTTGCCAGCCAAACCGACACCGAGGTGATTGCCCACCTGGTGGATTCGCTCTACCAAGTCGATGTGTTTGAAACCGTCAAAGCGGCTGTGCAGCAGCTCCACGGTGCGTATTCAATTGCGGTGTTTCACCAAGACGAGCCGCACCGCGTGGTGGGCGCGCGCTTGGGCTCGCCACTGATCATGGGTGTGGGCGAGGGCGGCAAAGAGCACTTTTTAGCCAGCGACGCCATGGCCTTGGCCGGCGTGACCGATCAGATCATTTACCTCGAAGAGGGCGATGTGGTGGACATCACCTTGGGTGCTTACAAAATTGTGGACCGCCACCACGCGCCCGTGTCGCGGGTGGTGAAAACCGTGCACGCGCACAGCGGCGCGGCTGAGCTGGGCCCCTACCAGCACTACATGCAAAAAGAAATTTTCGAGCAGCCGCGCGCCATTGCCGACACGCTTGAAGGCGTGGACGCCATCGTGCCCGAGTTGTTTGTGGCCTCGGGCGAGCAAAGCGCAGCGCAGGTGTTTGCACAGGTGGATTCGGTGTTGATTTTGGCTTGCGGCACCAGCTACTACAGCGGTTGTGCAGCCAAGTATTGGCTTGAGAGCATGGCCAAAATCCCCACGCAAGTGGAGGTGGCCAGCGAGTACCGTTACCGCGACTCGGTGCCCAACCCCCGCACGCTGGTGGTCACCATCAGCCAGTCGGGCGAAACAGCCGACACCTTGGCCGCACTGCGCCACGCGCAAAGCCTGGGCATGAGCAATACCTTGACGGTGTGCAATGTGTCGACCAGCGCCATGGTGCGTGAATGCACGCTGGCCTACATCACCCGCGCGGGCGTGGAAATTGGTGTGGCCTCCACCAAAGCTTTCAGCACGCAGTTGGCGGGCTTGTTTTTGCTCACTTTGGCCTTGGCCAAACAGCGCGGCCACTTGGGTGCCGCGCAAGAAGCACAGCACCTCAAAGACATGCGCCACCTGCCCGTGGCCCTGCAAGCGGTGTTGGCGCTGGAGCCGCAAATCATCAGCTGGGCGCACGACTTTGCGCGCATGGAAAACGCGCTGTTTTTAGGCCGTGGTTTGCACTACCCCATTGCCTTGGAAGGCGCGCTCAAGCTCAAAGAAATCAGCTACATCCACGCTGAGGCCTACCCCGCAGGCGAGCTCAAACATGGCCCCCTGGCCTTGGTCACCAGCGCCATGCCCGTGGTGGCCGTGGCACCGAATGATGCGCTGCTGGAAAAACTCAAAAGCAACTTGCACGAGGTGCGTGCCCGTGGCGGCGTGCTGTATGTGCTGGCCGATGCCGACAGCCACATTGAGAGCGGCGAAGGCTTGCACGTGATTCGCATGCCCGAACACTACGGCGCCCTCTCACCCATCCTGCACGTGGTGCCCTTGCAGCTGCTGGCGTACCACACCGCGTGCGCGCGGGGGACGGATGTGGACAAGCC
>DKJZ01000043.1 GCA_002454975.1 Hylemonella sp. UBA6679 | reverse complement strand
AAGGGGTTGCCGATGGCCAGCACCTGGTCGCCCACCTGCAGGCTGTCTGCATCGCCCAGCACAATCACGGGCAGCTTGTCGAGCTCGATTTTGAGCACGGCCAAATCGCTTTCGGGGTCGGTGCCGATGATCTTGGCGCGGGCCATGCGCCCGTCGTTGAGCACCACCTCGATGTCGTCGGCGCCCTCAACCACATGGTTGTTGGTGAGGATGTAGCCCGAGGGGCTGACGATCACGCCACTGCCCAAGCCGGCTTGCGGCTCGTCAGGCTGGTCGCCATAAAAGAATTTGAACCAGGGGTCGTTGCTGTGTGGGCCACGACGCACGGCTTTGCTGGTGTTGATGCTCACCACCGCGGCCGAGGCGGCCTGGGCGGCCCCGCGTAAACTGCCAGCGGGCGCCACGCCCGCGGCGCTGCTGGGCGCCTGGATCAAAGCCAGGCTGGCCGGGCGCTGGCTCAACCAAGCGGGCTTGAGCGTGAGCACCACAAAATACATTGCCAGACAGACCGTGGTGGTCTGCGCAAAAAGAAGCCACAAGCGTTTCATAGACCCATTGTAGAGTTGCCCCATGGCAGACCAGCTGATCGTTCGCATTCACCCCCAAGCACCGCCCAAGCCCACGCTGGGTGCGCCGTGCAACGGTTGTGGGGTGTGTTGTCTGGTCGAGCCCTGCCCCTTGGGCATGGTGCTGTCGCTCAAAACCCAGGGCGCATGCCGCATGCTGCGCTGGCAAGAAGGGCCCGGCGGGGCTGGTCTGTACCGCTGTGGCGCCTTGGCCTTGCCTGTGATCAAACATGTGGCGCGCCGCTGGATCGCAGCCGGTCGGGGCTGCGACTGCAGCTTGGAAGATTCGCGCAGCCTTCCAGCAGGTGCGCCTCAAGACGGACCCAGAAATGGTTGAAAATCAGACCATGCAACGTCAAGAACTTCTGGCCGCCTTCGATGCGCTGCTGCAACCCGAGCGCTTCAAAGACTACGGCCCCAACGGCCTGCAGGTCGAAGGGCGCGCTGAGGTTGGCCATGTGGTCTCGGGTGTGACGGCCAGTTTGGCCCTGATTGAGGCGGCCATTGAGGCCAAGGCCGATGCTGTGTTTGTGCACCATGGCTTGTTTTGGCGCGGGCAAGACGGCCGCGTGACCGGCTGGATGAAGCAGCGTTTGGCGCGGCTGCTGGCCCACGACATCAACCTCTTTGCCTACCACCTGCCTCTGGACGCGCACCCGACGCTGGGCAACAACGCCCAGCTCGCACAGGTGCTGGGTCTGCGCACCTTGGCGCGTTTTGGCGAGCAAGATTTGGGCTTTGTGGGCGAGGCCCCAGCTGGTGCACTGTCCAAGCCGTGGCACGCGCAGACGCTGGCAGACCATGTGGGTCAAGTGCTTCAACGCAAGGTAACCCTTGTGGCACCTCACGATGCAGCTATTAAAAAAATAGCATGGTGCAGTGGTGGTGCGCAAGGGTATTTTGAGGCGGCCATCGCCGCTGGAGCCGATGCGTTCATCACGGGCGAGATTTCTGAGCCGCAGGCCCACTTGGCGCGTGAGTGCGGTGTGGCCTTCATCGCCTGTGGGCACCACGCCAGCGAGCGCTATGGCGCGCCGGCCGTGGCTGGGCACATTGCCGCGCAGTTTGGCCTCAAGCACACCTTCATCGAGATCGACAACCCGGCCTAAGCCATGCCAGCACCTTTGGCCATCACCCTGGGCGACCCGGCCGGCATCGGCCCGGAAATCATCGCCAAATATTTCGCGCAAGCTGCGGCGACAGATGCCATGCAAGACAGCGTGGTGTTTGGCGACCCCGCGCACCTGCAACGCGCGCTGGATGTGCTGGGCATGACCGATTGGCGCTTACAACTTCTTAAGCCAAGCACAGGCCTGCAAGCCGCCAACGAGCCCCGCACCATCGCGGTGGCCGACCCGGCGCAGTGGCCAGGTTTGGCAGCGCAGGGCGCCCCACCCAGCCGCGCAACCTTGGTGCCTGTGGGGCAGATCAGCGCGCGTGCCGGTTGGCTGGCGGCTCAGGCGGTGGTGGCGGCCACACAAGCGGCTTTGCGTGGCGAGGTCTCGGCCGTGGTCACTGCCCCCCTGCACAAAGAGGCCTTGGCCGCCGCAGGCGTGGACTACCCTGGCCACACCGAGCTGCTGCAGGCCCAAGCCGCGCAGTTTCAAGGGGTGCCGGTGCAAGACATGCCGGTGCGCATGATGCTGGCCAACGACGAGCTGCGCACCGTGCTGGTGAGCATCCATGTGGCTTTGCGCGAGGCGCTGGACCTGGTCACCACCGAGCGGGTGCTGCAAACCATCCGCATCACCCACGAGAGCCTTGCCAAGTTGCTGGGGCGTGCGCCGCGCATCGCCGTGGCCGGCCTGAACCCGCACGCCGGCGAGGGCGGCTTGTTTGGCCGTGAAGACCTCGACCAGATTGCCCCAGCGGTAGCAGCGGCGCTGTCCCAAGGCCTGGTGGTGAGCGGGCCGCACGCGCCCGACACCGTGTTCATGCGTGCACGCGCCGGCGATTTTGATGTGGTGGTGGCCATGTACCACGACCAAGGGCTGATCCCGGTGAAATACCTCGGGCTAGACCAAGGTGTGAACGTCACATTGGGCCTGCCTTTGGTGCGCACCAGCCCAGACCACGGCACGGCCTTTGACCTGGCCGGCACCGGCCGAGCCGATGCCGCGAGCTTGTTGGCCGCCTTGCGCATGGCTCGGCGTTTGCTGCCCACAGCCAAGATGCCCTGAGGCCTGGCGTGCAGATGGGGTGGGTTTTCCCTTGCTTTTTCTCGGATGCTCACGCATCTTGCGGCCATTGGGTATCTCGCCTGGGCTACAATCGTGGGTTGATCGCAAAGGTCAAGGTAGTTTACCCCGTTGTTTTCATTGAGGATGCCGATGAGCGACACGCTTGCCGATAAAAAACAAGTCGATTCCAGCAAACGGACGTGGTTAATCACCACGGGCGTGGCCGGAGCAGTGGGAGGCGCCTCGGTGGCCGTCCCCTTCATCAGCACTTTCCAGCCTTCCGAAAAAGCCAAAGCGGCTGGTGCGGCTGTTGAGGTTGACATTTCCGCGATGAAAGCCGGTGAGAAAGTCACCGTCGAATGGCGCGGCAAACCCGTTTGGATCGTCAAGCGCACGCCCGAGCAACTCGCGACCCTGAAAAAAACCGAGTCGCAGTTGGCCGATCCCAAGTCCGAGCGCAAGCCCGACGAGCTCACCCCTGCGTACGCGCGTAACGAAAACCGCTCCATCAAGCCTGAAATCTTGGTGGCCGTGGGCATATGCTCGCACCTGGGTTGCTCGCCCTCCGACAAGTTCCAGCTGGGTGCCCAGCCCTCTTTGCCCGACGATTGGCAAGGCGGTTTCCTGTGCCCCTGCCACGGCTCCACCTTCGACATGGCTGGCCGCGTGTTCAAAAACAAGCCCGCGCCGGACAACCTCGAAGTGCCCCCGCACATGTACCTGTCCGACACCAAGCTGTTGATCGGCGAAGACAAGAAAGCCTGAACCGGAGCACATCATGGCTGAAATGAAACAAATTTCCCCCAACGCCCCAGCTGGCGCCAAGTTGCTCAACTGGGTTGACAACCGCTTCCCGTTGAGCGCCCTGTACAAAGAGCACCTCTCGGAGTACTACGCACCCAAAAACTTCAACTTCTGGTATTTCTTCGGCTCGCTGGCTTTGCTGGTGCTGGTGATCCAGATCGTGACTGGTATTTTCCTGGTCATGCACTACAAGCCGGATGCGGCTTTGGCCTTCGGCTCGGTGGAGTACATCATGCGCGATGTGCCCTGGGGCTGGTTGGTGCGTTACATGCACTCCACAGGGGCCTCGGCCTTCTTTGTGGTGGTGTATTTGCACATGTTCCGCGGCTTGATTTACGGTTCTTACCGCAAGCCACGCGAATTGGTGTGGATCTTTGGTTGCGCGATTTTCTTGTGCCTGATGGCCGAGGCTTTCATGGGCTACTTGCTGCCCTGGGGCCAGATGTCTTACTGGGGCGCTCAGGTGATCGTGAACCTGTTTGCAGCCATTCCTTTCGTTGGTCCTGACCTGGCTTTGTTGATCCGCGGCGACTACGTGGTGGGTGACGCCACGCTCAACCGCTTCTTCAGCTTCCACGTGATTGCCGTGCCCCTGGTGCTGCTGGGCCTGGTGGCTGCGCACATCATTGCGCTGCACGAAGTGGGCTCCAACAACCCAGACGGTATCGACATCAAGGCGCCCGATGCGCCCAAGGACGCCGCTGGTCACCCGCTCGACGGCATTCCTTTCCACCCTTACTACTCGGTGCACGACATCATGGGCGTGAGTGTGTTTTTGATGGTGTTCACCGCCATCATCTTCTTCGCGCCTGAGTTTGGTGGTTACTTCCTTGAGTACAACAACTTCATCCCAGCCGACCCGCTCAAGACCCCTGCGCACATTGCGCCGGTTTGGTACTTCACGCCTTACTACTCCATGCTGCGTGCCATCACCAGCGAGATGATGTATGTGCTGATTGCCTGCGTGGTGTTTGCAGCCTTCTTTGGTGTGGTCAAGTCCAAATTGGCTGGCTTCATCAAGCTGGGCGCGCTGTTGGCTTCTGCTGCTGTGATCGCCATGATGTTGGCCATCGACGCCAAGTTCTGGGGCGTGGTGGTGATGGGTGGCGCTGTGGTGATTTTGTTCTTCCTGCCTTGGCTGGACAACTGCGCCGTGCGCTCCATCCGTTACCGTCCTGATTGGCACAAGTACCTCTACGCCATTTTTGTGGTGAACTTTGTGGTCTTGGCCTACCTGGGTGTGCAGCCTCCCAGCCCGATTGGTGAGCGCGTTTCCCAAGTCGGTACCCTGTTCTACTTTGGTTTCTTCTTGCTCATGCCTTGGTGGAGCCGTTTGGGTCAAACCAAACAGGTGCCTGCACGTGTGACCTTTGCAGCCCACTGAGCCGGAGATTCATTCATGAAAAAATTCATCCTCGGTTTGATCGCAGCTTTGAGCATGGCCGGTGCTGCGCACGCTTCTGGCGGCGACTCCATCCCATGGGACAAAGCGCCCAACAAACTCAACGACATGACGTCGCTGCAAAACGGCGCCAAGTTGTTTGTGAACTACTGCTTGAACTGCCACTCTGCGGCTTACATGCGTTTCAACCGCTTGCAAGACATTGGCTTGACCAATGAGCAGATCAAAGAAAACCTGCTGTTCACGACTGAAAAAGTCGGCGAAACCATGAAGGCCGCCATTGATCCGGCACAGGCCAAAGAGTGGTTTGGTGGCAACCCACCCGACCTGACCGTGATCGCCCGTTCGCGTGCTGGTCAGGGTACAGGTGCTGATTACCTCTACACCTACCTGCGCACCTATTACGCAGACGAGACCAAGGCCACCGGCTGGAACAACTTGGCTTTCCCCAACGTGGGCATGCCCCATGTCTTGTGGGAACTCCAGGGCAAGCGCAAGCCAGTGTTTGAGACCAAGCAAGAGCATGGCCATGATGTGCAGGTGTTCAAAGGCTGGGAGCAAATCACCCCCGGCACCATGACCCCGCTGCAATACGACCAAGCCATTGGTGACCTGGTCAATTACCTGCAATGGATGGGTGAGCCCGCCCAAAACACCCGTGTGCGCGTGGGTGTGTGGGTGCTCATCTTCCTCTTGGGCTTTACCTTCATTGCTTGGCGCCTCAACGCCTCGTATTGGAAAGACATCAAGTAAATTCCCTCAACACGGCCCTGTGTCGCGTTGTTCAGAGTGGGCTGCTTTTGGCTGCCCACTCTTTTGATTTTTAGGAGCCTCCCACCATGATGGTGCTTTACTCAGGAACCACCTGCCCTTTTTCTCACCGTTGCCGCTTTGTCTTGTTCGAAAAAGGCATGGACTTTGAGATCCGCGATGTGGATCTCTACAACAAGCCCGAAGACATCAACGTGATGAACCCCTACGGTCAGGTGCCAATCTTGGTGGAGCGTGACTTGATTCTGTACGAGTCCAACATCATCAACGAGTACATCGACGAGCGCTTCCCCCATCCCCAGCTCATGCCTGGTGACCCGGTGGACCGTGCCCGTGTGCGTTTGTTCCTGCTGAACTTCGAAAAAGAACTGTTTGTGCACGTCTCCACCCTGGAGTCGCGCCAAGCCAAAGGCAACGAGAAAGCCCTGGAAAAAGCACGTGCGCACATCCGCGACCGTCTGACCCAGTTGGCCCCGGTGTTCTTGAAAAACAAGTACATGCTGGGCGACAACTTCTCCATGCTCGACGTGGCCATTGCCCCCTTGTTGTGGCGCCTGGATTACTACGGCATTGAGCTGAGCAAAAACGCCGCGCCGCTTTTGAAGTACGCCGAGCGCATCTTCTCGCGCCCAGCCTACATCGAGGCGCTCACGCCGTCTGAAAAGGTCATGCGCAAGTAACATGATCAGCGCACAAGACACCACGTCCACCCGGCCTTATTTGATCCGCGCCCTCTACGAGTGGTGCTCGGACAATGGGCTCACGCCTTACATTGCGGTGAAGGTGGACGAGTCGGTGCAAGTGCCGCGCGAGTACGTCAAGAACGACGAAATCGTGCTCAACATCAGCTTGGACGCCACCAGCTCTTTGAACCTCGGTAACGAGTTCATTGAGTTCAAGGCCCGCTTTGCTGGCAGTGCGCGCGAAATCATGGTGCCCGTGGGCAGGGTCATTGCCATCTACGCCCGTGAGAACGGGCAGGGCATGGCATTCCCCTTGGTGGAGCAGCCCGGCAAGCTCTTGTCGCAAGACGCGCCTGAAGCGCCGCTTGGTTTGGCGCCCGTTCCCAGCGTGCCAGGCAACCCCAACGAAGATCCCGAACCACCAAAACCCACAGGACCTCGTCCTGCACTCAAAAGAGTGAAGTAGAATGCTGACTTCGCCGCTTTAGCTCAGTTGGTAGAGCACCCGCCTTGTAAGCGGTAGGTCGTCAGTTCGAATCCGACAAGCGGCACCA
>DKJZ01000081.1 GCA_002454975.1 Hylemonella sp. UBA6679 | reverse complement strand
CATCAACCTGATGTGGACGCCGGAGTGCCGCGCGCTGCGCCACATCTTTGCCGCTGAACGTGCTGCCTCAAAAATTCCGGATGTGCCCGCAGACACGCCCACACGCGCTATCCATTCGCTAGCAGTCATTGGCGCTGGCACCATGGGTGGCGGAATTGCCATGAACTTCTTGAACGCGGGGATTCCGGTCAAGATGCTCGAGA
This sequence comes from Hylemonella sp. UBA6679, assembly GCA_002454975.1. Classification (GTDB taxonomy): domain Bacteria; phylum Pseudomonadota; class Gammaproteobacteria; order Burkholderiales; family Burkholderiaceae_C; genus Hylemonella. The sequence goes on along the minus strand of DKJZ01000081.1, from coordinate 26,884 downwards.
TGAAGCAAGAGGCGCTGGACCGTGGCATTGCCACCATCCGCAAAAACTACGAGGCCCAGGTGAAAAAGGGCAAGCTCAAGCAAGACAAGTACGAGCAACGCATGGCGCTCTTGAGCACCACCCTGAGCTACGACGACCTCAAAGACGCCGACATGGTGATCGAGGCCGTGTTTGAAGAAATGGGCGTGAAAGAGGCGGTGTTCAAAGAACTCGACCGCGTCATGAAACCTGGTGCCATTTTGGCCACCAACACCTCTACGCTGGACGTGAACAAGATCGCTTCGTTCACCAAGCGCCCGCAAGACGTGATTGGCACGCACTTCTTCAGCCCCGCCAATGTGATGAAGTTGCTTGAGGTGGTGCGTGGCGAGAAGACCGCCAAAGACGTGCTGGCCACTGTCATGGCCTTGGGCAAGAAAATCAAAAAGACCTCGGTGGTCTCAGGCGTGTGCGATGGCTTCATTGGCAACCGCATGATCGAGCAGTACAGCCGCCAAGCCGGCTTTTTGCTCGAAGAAGGTTGCACACCTGCGCAGGTAGACCGCGCTGTTGAGAAGTTTGGTTTTGCCATGGGCCCGTTCCGTATGGGCGACCTGGCGGGCAACGACATTGGCTGGGCCATACGCAAGCGTCGCTACCAAGAAAAACCTAATTTGCGATACAGCAAAACGGCCGACTTGCTTTGCGAGATGGGCCGCTATGGCCAAAAAACAGGCGCCGGCTGGTACGACTACAAGCCAGGCAAGCGCGACGCCATCCCCAATGCAGATGTGGTGGCCATGATCGAGAAGCACCGCGCTGCGTTGGGCATCACCCCGCGCAAGATTTCGGACGAAGAAATTGTGCAACGCTTGGTGTACTCACTGGTCAACGAAGCCGCGCACATTTTGGAAGAGGGCATTGCCTCCAAGGCCAGCGACATCGACATGGTCTACCTCACCGGCTATGGCTTCCCCATCCACCGCGGTGGCCCCATGCAATACGCCGACACCGTGGGCTTGTTCAATGTGATGCAAAGCATGCAACGCTTTGCCAAGAACCCGCACGACGATGCTAATTTTTGGCAACCCGCGCCTTTGCTGGCACGCCTGGTGGCCGAAGGTAAGACGTTCAACTAAGCACAAAAAGGTTTCAAATCATGACATCCGCAGTGATCGTATCTACCGCACGTACCCCCTTGGCCAAAAGCTGGAAGGGCGCTTTCAACATGACCCACGGTGCCACCCTGGGTGGCCACGCCGTGCAGCACGCCATTGAGCGCGCTGGCATCGAGGCCGACCTCGTCGAAGACGTCATCATGGGTTGTGCCAACCCCGAGGGCGCCACAGGTGCCAACATCGCTCGCCAAATTGCCTTGCAAGCGGGCTGCCCGGTGTCGGTTTCCGGCGTGACGGTGAACCGTTTTTGCTCTTCGGGTTTGCAGACCATTGCGCTGGCAGCCCAGCGCATCATTGCCGGCGAAGGCGATGTGTTTGTGGCCGGTGGCGTGGAGAGCATTTCTTGTGTGCAGCAGGAAATGAACCAGCACATGCTGCGTGACCCCAACCTCGATGCGCGCAAGCCCGAGATTTACTGGAACATGCTGCAAACCGCCGAGCAAGTGGCCAAGCGCTACAACATTGGTCGCGACCGCATGGACGAATACGGCGCTGGCAGCCAGCAAAAGGCTTGCGCTGCGCAGGCAGCCGGCTTGTTTGATGCTGAGATTGCCCCCATCACCGTCACCGCGGGTGTGGCCGACAAAATCATGGGCATGACCACCCGACAAGTGACGGTGAGCAAAGACGAAGGCACGCGCGAAGGCACCACCATGGAAGGCATCAGCGGCATCAAGCCTGCCATGCCTGGTGGTGTGGTCTCGGCCGGTAATGCCAGCCAGTTCTCAGACGGTGCTGGCGCTTGCGTGCTGATGAGCGAAGAGCTGGCCAGCAAAAAAGGCTTGCAGCCTCTGGGCCGGTTTTTGGGTTTTGCGGTGGCCGGTTGCGAGCCCGATGAAATGGGGATTGGCCCGGTGTTTGCTGTGCCCAAGGTGCTCAAGCGCCTGGGCCTGAGCGTCAACGACATCGACCTGTGGGAGCTCAACGAAGCCTTTGCGGTGCAAGTGCTGTACTGCCGCGACAAGCTGGGCATTCCCGCTGACCGCCTGAATGTGAACGGTGGCGCCATCGCCCTGGGCCACCCTTATGGTGTGAGCGGCCAGCGTTTGACGGGCCACGCCTTGATTGAAGGCAAACGACGTGGCGCCAAGCGTGTGGCAGTGACCATGTGCATTGGCGGCGGTATGGGTGCAGCAGGCATTTTCGAAGTGCTCTGACCTATGGCTTTGCGCTCCACGCTTGAGTTCTTGTTGTACGACTGGCTGGACGCGCCAGCCTTGCGTGCGCGTGAGCGGTTTGCCGACCACTCACGCGAAACCTTTGACGCGGTGCTCGACACCTGCGAGCGCATTGCGCGCGAGAAATACGCGCCTTTCAATCGCTTGGTGGACACCGAAGAGCCCCGCACCGTCACCGAGCCCGATGGCAGTTTGCGAGTGATCTTGCCGCAGGCCACGCATGAGGCCCAAAAAGCCTACGCAGCCTCAGGCATGCTCAGTGCTGCGCAAGACTACGACATGGGCGGCATGCAACTGCCCTACACTGTGGAAGCTGCCGCCAATGCTTTTTTTGGCATGGCCTCCATCAGCATCGGGTCAGGGCTCTTGACCACGGGCAATGCCAATTTGCTCATGGTGCACGGCACGCCTTTGCAGCGTGAGGTGTTCGCCAAACAAGAGTTTGCAGGGCGCTTCTCGGGCACCATGTGTTTGTCGGAGCCCCAAGCGGGTTCATCCTTGTCAGACATTGCGACCCGCGCTGTGCCCGATACTGGGGATTGGCAAAACGAGCCTCTGGGGCCACGCTACCGCCTCAAGGGCAACAAAATGTGGATCTCAGCGGGTGAGCACGACCTGACCGAGAACATCGTTCATTTGGTGCTGGCAAAAATACCTGATGACAATGGCAAGCTCGTTGCCGGCACCAAAGGCATTTCTTTGTTCATCGTGCCCAAAAAACTGGTGGGTACCGATGGCGAACTCACAGGTGTGCGCAACGACGTGGCCCTGGCCGGCTTGAACCACAAATGCGGCTGGCGCGGCACCACCAACACCTTGCTTAATTTTGGTGAAGGTACGTTTGCCGTGGGGGAGGGTGCCGCTCTCAACGCCAAGACCGGTGGCCCCTTTGGCGATGGTTCAGGTGCCATTGGCTACTTGGTGGGCAAACCAGGCCAAGGCCTGGCTTGCATGTTCCACATGATGAACGAAGCGCGCATCGCCATTGGCATGGCCGCCACCATGCTGGGCTTGGCCGGCTACGAGGCCAGCTTGAACTACGCGAAAAACCGCCCCCAAGGCCGCTTGGCGAAAAAAGCAGGGGCGGTGGTGAGCAAAGACGCGGCGTCCCCTCAGGTGCGCATCATTGAACACGCTGACATCAAGCGCATGTTGATGACCCAAAAAGCGTATTGCGAAGGCGCCTTGGCGCTGGAGTTGTACTGTGCGCGCTTGGTGGACGAGCAACACACCGGCGACACAGCCGCTGCCGATGAAGCGCGTTTGTTGCTCGAAGTGCTCACCCCCATTGCCAAGAGTTGGCCGAGTGAGTTTTGTTTAGAAGCCAACTCGCTGGCGATTCAAATCCACGGCGGCTATGGCTACACACGCGATTTTCCGGTGGAGCAGTATTGGCGCGACAACCGCCTCAACATGATCCACGAAGGCACACATGGCATTCAAGCCGCTGACCTTCTTGGCCGTAAAGTGCTGATGGAAAACGGCCGTGGCCTGCAGCTGCTGGCCGCTCGCATGATGCACACCATCCAGCGTGCCTCGGCCCATGAACACCTGCGCGCGCATGCCCAAGCCTTGGGCGCGGCCATGCAAGAGGTGGAGGCCACCACCCGTGCGGCTTGGTCCACGGGCCAAGCCAACGAGGCCTTGGCCAATGCCGTGCCTTACATGCAAGCCTTTGGGCACATGGTGCTGGCCTGGATTTGGCTGGATGTGGGCTTGGTGTGCACAGATGCAAGCCCGGCGCATGAAGGGCGCAGGCGGGCCATGCAGTTCTTTTTCAACTACGAGTTGCCCAAAATCAAAGCGTGGCTGGATGTGGTGGCGCAACGTGAGATGGTTTGTGCCGACTGTCCAGAGGATGCTTTTTAATGACCAAACCCTATGCCCGTTTGCACACCTGGATTTGGGTGTGTTTGTACGCGGGCTTGTTGCCCCAACCCTTAGCAGCTTTCATGACCGACCGCGCAGCAGGCATGGCCATCCATGTCGCGGGCGGCGTGTTGGTGGCCATTGGCCTGGGACTGCTTGCTTACCGAACCACAAGAAAAGACCTTTGACAGGAGACACCCATGAACAAAAACATCCAACAACTCTTTGACCTCACTGGCAAAACTGCCCTGGTCACCGGCGGCTCGCGCGGCTTGGGCCTGCAAATGGCCCGCGCATTGGGCGAGGCAGGTGCCCGCCTCATGCTCAGCTCACGCAAGGCCTCAGATTTGGAAGAGGCCGTGGCTGACTTGCAAGCCGCAGGCATTGATGCGCGTTGGGTGGCCGCGGATTGCGCGCAAGAGGCCGACATCCACCGTCTGGCCGATGAAACCTTGCAGCGCTTGGGGCATGTGGACATTTTGGTCAACAACGCTGGCGCCAGCTGGGGCGCTCCCGCTGAAGACCACCCCACCGAGGCCTGGGACAAGGTGATGAACCTCAATGTGCGAGGCTACTTTTTGCTCAGCCAAGTGATTGGCAAGAACAGCATGATCCCGCGCCAGTCGGGTCGCATCATCAACCTGGCTTCTATTGCGGGCTTGGGTGGCAACCCTCCGCAGATGACCACCATTGCCTACAACACCTCCAAGGGCGCAGTGATCAATTTCACCAAAGCACTGGCGGCCGAATGGGGCAAGTACAACATCAACGTCAATGCCATTTGCCCGGGCTTTTTCCCCAGCAAAATGACCAAAGGCATCCTTGAGAATTGGGGCGTGGACAGCATCAAGTCGCATGCCCCCCTGGGCCGCATTGGTGACGAGAACGACCTCAAAGGCTTGACCGTGCTCTACGCCTCTGAGGCGGGCAAGCACATCACCGGCCAGTGGCTGGCGGTGGATGGCGGGGTGAGCTGCGTGCGAGGCGGCTAAGCCATGGCGATTGAATTCGGGGTGGAGATTCCGTTTGTACGGCTGCTGGGGTTCGAGCTGGAAAAGTTTGAAGGCGGCCACTCCGAAATCACCTTCAACCCCGCGCCCGAACACCTCAATTCTTTTGCGGTAACCCATGGTGGCGCCACCATGACACTCATGGACGTGAGCATGGCCACCGCAGCGCGCAGCGTGCAAGCCGACATGGGCGTGGTCACCATCGAGATGAAAACCAGCTTCATGCAAGCCGCACGCGGTGTGCTCACCGCCAAAGGCCGTTTGATGCACCGCACCGCGACCCTGGCCTTCACCGAATCCACGGTGTATGACGCGCAGGGCAGGGCGTGCGCCCACGCCACAGGCACTTTCAAATACGTCAAACGCTTGGCCACGGGCCCCAAAAGCAGCCAAGCCCTCCATATTTCGACCGACTAATCTTTTTGGACACAGCAGGAGACACACATGCCCACAAACCAACAAATCGTGCTTGAGAGCCGCCCCACAGGCGAGGCCAACACCAGCAACTTCAAACTCGTTGAGGTTGCCACGCCCGAGCTGCAAGACGGCCATGTTTTGGTGCGTCACCACTTCTTGAGTTTGGACCCTTACATGCGGGGTCGCATGAACGAGTCCAAAAGCTATGCGCAGCCTCAGCCTTTGGGTGAGGTGATGATTGGCGGTACCGTTGGTGAGGTGATTGAGAGCCGTCACCCCAAGTTCAAGGCGGGAGACCAGGTGGTGGGCATGGGCGGCTGGCAAAACTACAGCGTGGTCGATGGCAACCAATTCGGTGCCCTGCGCAAAGTCGACACCACCCATGTGCCCTTGAGCCATTACCTCGGTGCCGTGGGTATGCCCGGTGTCACCGCTTGGTATGGTCTGTGCAAAATCATTGAGCCCAAGGCTGGCCAAACCGTCACGGTCAGTGCAGCCAGTGGCGCGGTGGGCAGTGCCTATGGCGCTTTGGCCAAGGCGCGTGGCTGCCGCGTGGTGGGCATTGCTGGTGGCGCCGACAAATGCGCGTATGTGGTCAATGAACTCGGCTTTGATGACTGCATCGACTACAAGCAACACAAAGACGCGTTGTCGTTGGCCAAAGCCCTCAAAGTGGCTTGCCCCAATGGCATTGACGGTCACTTTGAAAACGTCGGCGGCATGGTGCTCGATGCCGTCATGCTGCGCACCAACGCGTTTGCGCGCATTGCGGTGTGCGGCATGATCGCCGGCTACGACGGCGCGCCTCTGCCCATGGCCAACCCAGCTTTGATTTTGGTCAACCGCCTCAAAGTGCAGGGCTTCATTGTGAGCGAGCACATGGAGGTTTGGCCTGAAGCCCTGACCGAGCTGGGCACCTTGGTCGCCACGGGCAAACTGCGTCCCCGTGAGTCGGTGGCCCAAGGACTGGCTGCGGCGCCTGAGGCGTTTTTGGGTCTGCTCAAAGGCAAAAACTTCGGCAAGCAGCTTGTGAAATTGGTGTGAGTTGTGGCTGATCTCGTTCTGCACCACTACAGCACCTCGCCTTTCAGCGAAAAAATTCGGCTGATTTTGGGTTACAAGCAGCTGGCTTGGGCGTCGGTCTCGATCCCGCAGATCATGCCCAAGCCCGACGTGCTGGCTCTCACAGGCGGCTACCGCAAGACCCCGTTTTTACAAATCGGCGCGGACATTTACTGCGACACCGCGCTGATTTGTGATGTCTTGGAACACCACGCGCCCACGCCCAGTTTGTTTCCTGTGGGGCAACAAGGCCTGGCACGAACCCTGGCGCAGTGGGCGGACAGCACCCTGTTTTGGGCGGCTATGGCCTACAACTTGAGTCCCAAGGGGGCCGCCGCTTTGTTTGCCAACGCGCCACCCGAAGCGGCCCAGGCTTTTGCCGCCGACCGTGGCGCCATGAGCGCTGGCATGACCCGCTTGCGCCCAGGCGACGCCACCGCGGCCTACAAAAGCTATTTGCGCCGCTTGGCCAACATGCTTGAAGACCAGCCTTTCCTCTTGGGTGCTGCACCCACTGTGGCTGATTTTTCTGCCTACCACCCCTTGTGGTTCTCGCGGGTGCGCAACGCGGCCATGGCTGGCATTCTGGATGCCACCCCAGGCGTGCTGGCGTGGATGGACCGCATGGCAGCGATGGGGCACGGCACTTCAGAAAAAATGAGTTCTGAAGATGCGATTGCACGTGCCGCAGCGAGCACGCCTGCGGCCTTGGGCGATGAGGTGTTTCAAGACGAGCACGGCATTGCCCTGGGCTCGGCAGTGACCATCACTGCTGAAACCTTTGGCCCAGAGCCAACCAGCGGCACACTGCTGGCAGCCACCCGCACCCGCTACACCTTGGCGCGCACCGATGCGCGCGCGGGCTTGGTACATGTGCATTTCCCACGGATAGGTTTTGTGTTGAAAAAGGCAGAGGCATGAACGCTCAAAAAACTGCGGTGCTCACGGGTGCTGGCTCGGGCTTTGGCTTGGAGTGCGCGCGCATTGCTGCGCACCAAGGCATGAACTTGGTCTTGGTGGATGTGCAGGCTGATGCCTTGGCCAAAGCCGAGCAAGAGTTGCTTGCGCTGGGCGTGCAAGTGCTCGCTCGCAAGGTGGATGTGTCTAACGCCCAGGCCATGGAGGCCTTGGCCGCGGAGGTGCAAAACCGCTTTGGTGCGCCTCACTTTGTGTTCAACAACGCAGGGGTGGCAGCCGGTGGTTTGCTTTGGGAAAACACCGTGGCCGACTGGCAATGGGTCTTGGGTGTGAACCTGTGGGGCGTCATCCATGGCGTGCGTGTGTTCACCCCCATGATGCTGGAAGCCGCCAAACACGACAGCGCCTACCGCGGCCACATCGTCAACACCGCGAGCATGGCCGGTTTGCTCACACCCCCTAACATGGGCGTGTACAACGTGAGCAAACATGCGGTGGTGGCCCTGACGGAAACGCTCTACCAAGACCTCAAGCTGGTGAGCGACCAGGTCAGTGCCAGCGTGCTGTGCCCGTACTTTGTGCCCACAGGCATCAGCCAAAGCCACCGCAACCGTCCGCAGGCTTTGGCGGCCGACAAACCCACCAAGAGCATGTTGATCGGGCAAGCCATGAGCGACAAGGCGGTGGGTTCAGGCAAGATCACAGCAGCCCAAGTGGCACAGATGGTGTTTGATGCCATGGCGCAGGACCAGTTCTACATCTACAGCCACCCGCAGGCCTTGGGCAATGTGCAAGAGCGCATGAACGCCATCGTGGCCCAACACAACCCGCCCGACCCGTTTGGTGCGCGGCCTGACATCGGCACACAACTGCGTGCCCAACTGAGGGCCTAAGTCTTGCCGGCCAACGGCTCGTGCTCATTGCGCAGGCCGTTACGTTGGCTGGCTCATGCCTGTAGAAGTTTGCAGCAGTGGTCTTGGCCGCTGTTGGTGGCTTTGCTGGCAGGTTTGTGGCTGTTGCTGGGCACCACCCACGAGCTGCTGCAAGACCCCGACACCTTGATGCACCTCAAGATTGGGGCATGGATACAAAGCCATGGCGCGGTGCCGCATGCCGATGTGTTTTCTCACACCCGCAGCGGCGCGCCTTGGGTTGCGCATGAATGGTTGGCCGCTTGGCTGATGGCAGCAGCCCATCGCTTGGGTGGCTGGACCGCATTGATGGTTTGCACCGTCGCTGTTTTTACGCTGACACTGGCTGGCCTGACGCGCTGGTTGCTGCAGCGTTTGCCCCCGATTTATGCCTTGCTGATGGTGGCCTTGGCCGCTGCGCCCTTGTCAGCGCACCTGCTGGCGCGCCCGCATGTGTTGTCGTGGCCTTTGCTGCTGGTGTGGACGATAGGCTTGGTGCAAGCGCGTGAGGCACACCGCAGCCCCAGCAGGTGGCTCTTGCTGGTCATGGTGGTGTGGGCCAATTTGCATGGAAGTTTCACGCTGGGCTTGCTGCTGGCTGGAGGCTTTGCCTTAGAAGCTGTCATGGCCGCTTGGGGTGACCGTGTTTTGCTTGCAAAGCAAGCGCGTGCGTGGACATCTTTTTGCGTCTTGTCGGTGGGGGCGGCCATGGTCACCCCCTACGGTTGGCAGGGCCTGGGGCTGACCTTGCAGGTCACAGGCTTGTCGCACTTGCAAGACATCGCAGAGTGGGCCCCGCCCAGTGGGGCAGGGCTGGTGCCTGTCATCTTGTGGGGCACGGTGATCACAGCGCTCACGGCCTTGGGTTGGTTGCGCATGCCGCTTGCACGCTGGGGCTTGCTGGCTGGTTTGGTTTACCAAGCATCGACCGCGAGTCGCATGGGCAGCATGTTGGGCTTGCTCGCGCCTGTGCTCATGGCGGGTGCTTTGGGACATGGCTTGCGCGACAAAACTTCTGCCACACAGCAAGCGGGCAGCAGTCCATCCGATGGTCACAAGCCAGCTCAGATAAGCGTCTCGAAAGTGGATGTATTTTTCAATGAACATGCCAGGCCAGCCTCTTGGGCGGCGTGTTGTGTGACGGGCTGGTGCTTGGCATGGGTTGCAGTTGCCATGCATGCGCAAGGTCGCTACAGCCCCCCGGTACCGTTGCACATCAGCCAGGCCCTGCAAGCCTTGAAAAAAGCGTATCCGATGGGTGTGTCTGGCCATGTGTTCAATGACTACAACTTCGGCGCAGCCCTGATTGACCAAGACATCTCCGTGTTTGTGGACGGGCGTGCCGATGTGTATGGCAACGCCTTGCTAGAAGATTATTTTCAGACCCTGCGCAGCACCGATCCCGTGCTGATTGAGTCCGCCTTGTGTGCCTACGGCATCACCTGGACCGTTCTTAGCCCTGAGACCGCCTTGAGCAGGTATGTGCGCAGCAACCCTGCGTGGGTCCTCATCTACCAAGACCCGGTGGTGCTCGTGCATGTGAAAAAAAACCAAGCCCCTTGTCGTGATGTAAATCAAACAGGGTGAGGGTTTGGCTCGTGCCTCAAGCGATTGGCCCAGAACATATGAACCCACAGCAAGCGGTGGATTGTTTGACAACACCCGTGCTGTGAACCGCTCAGCCTAAGGCTGACATTTCATTGAAACTTCTGGAGCCTGATGATGAATCAAATTTTGCAAACAGCACGTCAATTTTTACGCGACGACGAGGGTGTCACCGCCATTGAGTACGGCTTGATTGCGGCCTTGGTGGCTGTGGCTGTGATTGCCACCGTCTACCTGGTTGGCACAAACCTCAACCTCGCCTTCGAGAAAATCAAAACCTGTTTGACCACACCCGCGAGCTGCGGCACCTGATGACCTCTGCGGTGTTGGTTCTTGCGCCAACACCGCAGCGTGCAAACGTGACACCACACATGCACCTGCAGATTGACTTGGGCATGCCCGCGCGTGCTTGCCACTTGGCAGCAGACTGACAGCGCAAGTTCTGTCGTGACTTAGATCAATAAGCGTGAGCGTTTCGCTGGTGCAAAGCCAGCCCGACTCAGATCATGAGAACCAGCAGAGGCCAGTGGTTCTGACAGAGCGCCATCGGTCCTGTGAACGGTTCAGTTGCCATGGGCAAGCTGAAATTTCATTGAACTTATGGAGCCTCATGATGAATCAATTCTTGCACTCAACCCGACAGTTTTTGCGCGATGAAGAGGGCGTCACAGCCATCGAATACGGCTTGATTGCCGCCTTGGTGGCCGTGGCAGTGATTGCCACCGTTTACTTGGTTGGCGTGAACCTCAACACCACCTTCAACAAGATCAAAACCTGTTTGACCACGCCCGCGAGCTGCGGCACCTGATGGTGATGGCGGTGCTGGCAAGCCATCGGCCTGACCGGCACCGCTGCGAATTCTCAAGGAGAGCACGATGACCTTCGATTGGAGCCCGCTGACTTGGCAAGCTTGGGGCATAGCCGCGTTGATTTTATGTACCTTGGTGGCGGTGGAAAGCGACCAGCGTGTGCAACGCATCCCCAACAGTCTGGTGATGGCCACCCTGTGCGTGGGCTTGGCACTGCATACCTTGGGTCCAGTGAACAACCGCGATGGTTTGTTTGACAACTACCCAGGCGCTTTGGGCCTGTGGCCATCGTTGCTGGGGGTGCTTACGGGATTTTTGATTTTTTTACCCTTGCACTTGGTTCGTGCCATGGGGGCAGGGGATGTGAAATTCATGGCGGCCATGGGCGCTTTCACGGGGCCCTCGCAAGCGCTGGTCTTGGCGCTGTGCGTCTTGATCGCCGGCGGCGTGATGTCGATTTTTGTGATGTGGTGGCGCCAACAAAGCCGAGCTGTGCTTGGCCAGGTGCGCCACATTTTTGCGTCCTGGCTTCATGGGCAACCGCCCCTGTTTGATGCGCGCACCCAGTCGGTCTACCGCATGCCTTACGCCCTGGCTTTTGCGCTGGGTTTGTCAGGATTTCTTTCACTGCGCATGGCCGCATTTTGAGCAAAGGTGATTTATGAAAAACACACGCGCCGTTGTGATGATTCTGTTGTCTTTGATTGCAGGAGCCGTCGCTGTCTGGCTGGCCGCCCGATGGGTGGGCTTGCAGACGCATGAAAACACCACCTCGATTGTTTCGGCCAGCCGAGACCTGGATCCAGGTGTGGTCCTGCAACTCGACATGTTGCACCTGGTGCCTTGGCCCAAGGGCTCGGTTCCCAATGGGCCGTTCTCTGACCCGAAAAAACTGGTGGGCCGTGTGCTCGCAGAGCGCACCCTCAAGGGCGAGGCGCTTTTGGAGCAGAACATGGCGCCCGTGGGCTCAAGCGGCGGCATGTCTGCCAGCATTCCTCAAGGCAAACGCGCCATCAGCATCCAGGTCAATGAGATTGTGGGGGTGGCGGGCTACATCCACCCAGGCAGCAAAGTGGACGTGCTGGTCAACATGCGCGAGAACAACGACAAGGCGGTTTCCAAAATCGTCTTGGAAAAAATCTTGGTGTTGGCCGTGGCACAAGACGACCGACGTGACCAAGCCAAGCCCAAGGTTGTCAGCACCGTGACCTTGGAGGTCGATCCCCAGCAAGCCGAAAAAATAGACCTGGCACGCAACATCGGCACCTTGTCTTTGACGCTGCGCAACCCCCTGGACAGCAATACTGCCAGCACCCAAGGTGCACGCCGAGAAGACCTCATGGGCCTGGCCCCGCCCAAGCCTGTGGCTGTGGCCACACCAGCCGCAGCGCCTGCCAGCGCAGCAGCACCCAAACCCATCAGCCGTGCGCCGCGCAGCACCACACCCGAAGCCACGGTTGAAGTGATACGTGGTGTGCAAAAAGCCAACACAGCATTTTAAGGGGCTCACATGACACGTCTTTCTCACAATTTGACCAAGGTGATGCTGGGTGCCCTGGTGCTCGTGCAAGCCAGTGCTTGGGCGCAAGTTCCGGTCACCCGCGGCAACACCACAGCCTCGGCACCGGGCGGCAGCAAAGCCAGTGCATCTGCCCCTGGCGCCTCAGCCTTGGCCAGCGACAAAGCAAGCAGCGCACAAGGCTTGAGCGACTTCGCCACAGTGGGGCCATCCCTGGAGCTCACGGTGGGCAAGTCCACGCTGATGCGCGTGGCCACACCCATTGAGCGCATTTCGGTTGGCAACCCCAACATTGCCGACATCACCATGATCAGCCCGTATGAGCTTTACCTGATCGGTAAAGGCTACGGCTCGACCAACCTGGTGGTGTGGCGCAAAGGGGTTACCACCGCCATGGATGTGAACGTGAACGTGGACGCACCTCGCATGCAGGCCAAGCTGCGCGAGTTGTTGCCCGAGGAGCCCGGCATCATCGTCAAGCCTGCGGCTGATTCGGTGATTTTGTTGGGCACAGTCTCGAGTGCACCCAAAGCAAAATACGCCGAAGACATCGCCAACGCCTTTGTGCGCGATGTCAACCGCAACCTGATGTTGCCTGTCACGGCTGGTGACACCCGCGTGCAATCGGGCACCACCTTGAGCATGAGCAATTTGCCGCCCGCCACCATGGCCACGGCGGGTGCGCGGGTGGTCAACCTCTTGCAAGTGACCCAGGGCCAGCAGGTGATGCTGGAGGTGAAGGTGGCCGAAATTTCCAAAACCTTGCTCGACAAGCTCGGTGCCAGGTTCAACGCAGGCGCTGGCAATGGGGGCATCAACTACAACATCTTTTCCAACCTGCTCATCAACGGGGCAGGCAATGTGAGCATTCGGGCCGACAACGGCAACCTGATCACCATCGATGCTGAGAAAAAAGACGGTTTGGTCAAAGTTTTGGCCGAGCCCAACATCATCGCCATCAGTGGGCAAGAGGCCAGCTTCTTGGCCGGTGGCAAGATCTTTATCCCAGTGGCACGGGCTAACAGCACCCTGGGTGGCAGCACCATCACCCTCGATGAAAAAGAGTTTGGTGTGGGCCTGAAATTCACACCCACGGTGCTTGACGGTGGCCGCATCCATTTGCGTGTTTCGCCCGAGGTGTCCGAGTTGAGCCAAACCGGCTCGCCCTTCACCACGGTGGATGGCGTGACCTCGGTGTTGCCCAGCTTCACCACCCGGCGCGTGCAGACCACGGTGCAGCTGATGGATGGTCAGAGCTTGGCGATTGCTGGGCTGATCAAAAACAATGTCTCAGAAACCATCAAGCGAATTCCGCTGCTGGGCGAAATCCCGATTCTTGGCGCTTTGTTTCGCAGCAGCGAGTTTCAAAACGACCGCACCGAGCTGATGTTCCTCATCACCCCGCGACTGGTCAAGCCTTTGACCGTGCCCGTGGTACTGCCTACAGACAACTTCACGCCGCCAAGCCGCTCGGAGTTCTTTTTCAAAGGTCAAATGGAAGGCTCGCCCAAAGCCAAACAAGACCTCAACCCTGAGGGTGATGCCGCCCCCGCTGCAACGCCAGCCACCACGCCTGTGCAGCCTTTGCCCGCACCCATGCCGGTGCCGAGTCCGGCAGCTTCAACCAGCCCGGTCTCGCTTTCAAGCCCTGAGCCGTCTCCTGTGCCACCGCCGCCCAGCGCCAACACAGTGTCATCCACAGACCAACCGCAACGCTAAGGAGCCACCCCATGTCCAAGCCAGCACATTCAGAGTTTTTCAGGTTTAGCCTAGCTCCCCTCAGCGCGCTGCTGCTCAGCCTGAGCTTGGTGGCCTGCGGCAGTTACACACCGCAACTTGATGCCAAGTTTGGGGACTCGGTGCGCGCCACACAAGCCTTGCAAACCGTCAACCCCACACCGCCCATATCGCAAAACCCGGTCACAGGGGTGGATGCCCGGGCCGCTGTGAACGCGCAAGAGCGCTACAACGATTCCTTCAAGGCGCCACCCAAGTCGTTTGAGGTGCTGGGCATTGGCGGTGTGCCAGTGCAGACCCAATGAGGACCTGTGGAACTAACCCAATGAGGCCAACATGACACTCAAAGTTTCTGCCATTTTGGCATCTGCAGCCGAGCTCGATGCGCTCAAGGCGATGGTGGCTGACGTGAAAGACGTGATTTTCTTTCCCCACGTAGGCGGGCTGGCGGACCTCAAAAAGGTGATCGTCAGCGACGTCAGTGATGTGGTGATTTTGGACCTGCCCACCACCGAAGAAAAAGAACTCGAGCTCATTGAAACGCTGCTGCAAGAAGACCATGAGTTGCACATGATGCTGGTCAGCCCAGATCGCAGCGTGGAGTTTTTACTGCGCGCCATGCGCGCGGGCGTGCGACAAGTTTTGCCTGCACCGCTGGACCCAGCCAGCGTCAAACAAGCCTTGGTGCATGTGAACGCTCGCCAGCGCAAACTGCTCAGCCTGGACGAAGACATGGGGCAGGTGCTGGCCCTGGTGGGTTCCAAAGGAGGGGCGGGCACCACGTTTTTAGCCACCAACTTGGCTTACGCTTTGTCGCGTCAAGGCAAACGCGTGGCCGTGCTGGACTTTAATTTTTACTTTGGGGATGCCGGTATTTTTTTAGGCGACAGCAAGTCTGTCTCCAACACGGTGGAGTTGGCACGCAAAGCCGAGCAACTTGACCCGGTGCTGCTCGAGGCCAGCATGGTCAAGGTCAGCGACAGACTGCATATTTTGATGGCCCCAGACTCACCCGAGCATGTGAAGTACGTCATGCCCAGTGATGTGGAAAAAATCATCCGCATGGCCCGCAGCTGTTATGAGTTTGTGGTGATTGATGTGCCGGGCATTCTCGACCCCTTGGCGGTCAAAGCCTTGGACAGCGCAGATCTGATTTATTTGATCTTGCAGCTGAACTTTCCCTTTGTTCGGGCGGCCAAACGCATCGTCGATGAGTTTCGTGAGTTGGGCTACCCCAATGACAAACTGCGCGTGGTCATCAACCGCATGGAGCGCGGTGAGGTCAAGCCTGAGGACGTTGAAAAAGCCACCCTCATCAAGGCCATACGCACCGTGCCCAACAGCCACTTGGCAGTAACCGAGTCGATCAACCAAGGCGTGCCCATTCTTGAGCTCAACCCGCGCAACCCGGTCTCGGCGGCTTTGCAGGCATGGGCGCAAGAGTTGGCCCCGCAAAGTCATACCGTGGCCCCATCCAAACACCCCAGCTGGTGGCAAAGCCTGCGCCATAAAAAGGCGGCAGCATGAGCTTACGTGACCCTTTGGTGCTGACCGACCCCAAGGTCGTGTCTGTGGTGCGTAGCCTGGGTCGTGGCCAGGAGAGCCCGGAGTATTACCGCCTCAAGGCGCGTATTCACCAAGACTTGCTCAACCGCATGGACCTGGAGGTCATGGCCAATATGGGTGCCGACCGTCTGCGTGACGAGCTGGCCATTTGGGTTGAAAAAATGCTGATGAGCTCAGGTGCAGTACTCAATGCGGCGGACCATCAGCGCATGGTCTCGGACATTCAAAACGAGGTCATGGGCTTGGGGCCACTCGAGCCTTTGTTGGCCGATACATCGGTCTCAGATATTTTGGTCAATGGGCCAACACAGGTGTTTGTGGAGCGCCACGGCAAGCTCGAACTCACCCAGGTGCACTTCACGGACGATGCGCACCTGATGAAGATCATCGACAAAATTGTCTCGCGCATTGGGCGACGCATTGACGAGTCCAGCCCGATGGTGGATGCACGATTGCCCGATGGCTCCAGGGTCAATGCCATCATCCCGCCGCTGTCTTTGCAGGGGCCGCTCTTGTCGATTCGGCGCTTTGCCGCACAACCTCTGCGCAGCAAAGACCTGATGGACATGAAAACCATGACGCCTGAGCTCTCAGAGTTGCTCAACGCCATGGTGCATGCCAAGCTCAACATTTTGATTTCTGGCGGTACAGGCACCGGTAAAACCACCTTGCTCAATGTGCTCTCCAGCGCCATTCCGAGCACCGAGCGTATCGTGACCATTGAAGACGCCGCCGAATTGCGTTTGCAGCAGCCCCATGTGGTGCGCTTGGAAACGCGCCCCCCCAACATCGAAGGCAAAGGCGAGGTGAGCATGCGTTCGCTGGTGCGCAACAGTTTGCGCATGCGACCTGACCGCATCATTGTGGGCGAGGTACGTGGCATTGAGGTGCTCGACATGCTCCAAGCCATGAACACCGGTCACGAAGGTTCGATGGCCACGGTGCACGCCAACACCCCGCGCGACGCGCTGACCCGTTTGGAAAACATGGCCGGCATGGGCGGGGCGAGCATTCCTTCGCGGGTGATGCGTCAGCAAATCGCCTCAGCCATCAGCGCCATTGTTCAAATCGCCCGCTTGACCGACGGGCGACGAAAAATCGTCAGCCTGCAAGAGGTGGTGGGCACCGAGGGCGATGTGGTGACCATGCAAGAGATCTACACCTTCACTCAAACGGGGGTGGCTGATGACGGCTCGGTCAAGGGGCATTTTGCAGCCACCGGGGTCAGGCCGCAGTTCATGCGCCGCCTCCAGGCCTTTGGCTTGAACGTCACCGACGACACCTTTGATCCCCGCAAAACCTACGAGTAAGCCCTTATGAGCAGCACCTACACCTTGTTCATTGTTCTGGCCTTTGTGGCGGTGGTTTTGCTGCTTGAGGGGCTCTACCTGCTGTTCAGCCAGGGCGCCAGCGAAGAAGACAAGCGCTTGCGTAACCGCTTGCAAAGCATGGCCATGGGTCATGCTTCAGGGCCCACGTCCTCCCTCATCAAGCAGCGCAGCTTGAGCAAGTGGCAGGTCTTGCATGATTTTTTGGTGGAGTTTCCTGGTGCCATGCGTCTGGACTTGCTTTTGCTCCAGGCTTGTTCTACCCAGTCTTTGGCGATGTTGTTGGCCACCTGTGCCTTGGGTGGCGCCGCAGCGTGGTTGTTGGCCTCGGTCATGCAAGCCGGGCCGATGTTTGGCCCCCTCATGCTGATCTTGGGGGCAGCCTTGCCGGTGCTGCGCCTCATTTGGTTGCGTCAAAAAAGGCTGCATCAACTCAGTGCCCAAATGCCTGATGCGCTGGACCTGATGGTGCGGGCCTTGCGCGCCGGCCATGCATTTTCAGCCGCGCTGTCCATGGCGGGCACCGAGTCGCCCGAGCCGATCGCCGCCGAGTTCAAAACCACGTTTGACGAAATCAATTTTGGCCTGACCACCAAGCAAGCCTTGACGAATTTGGCCGAGCGCGTGCCTTCGCCCGACATCCGTTACTTTGTCATGGCCGTGATCATCCAGCTTGAAACCGGTGGCAACCTTGCCAGCCTGCTCAGCATGCTCGCGAGTTTGATCCGTGAACGCTACAAATTGCTGGGCAAGATCCGGGTGCTGGCCGCCGAAGGCAAGCTCTCGGCCGTGATCTTGGTGGCTTTGCCTTTTGTGGTGGGGGGCATGATTCAAATCATCAACCCCAGCTACCTGGAGATGCTCTACACCGATCCAGCCGGTGTTCGGCTTTTGACCATCACAGCGGTGATGATGCTGCTGGGCATCTTGGCGCTGTGGCGCATCACCCGTTTTCACATTTAAGCCATGACCGCCATTCTGACTGTGCTGTTTCTTTCTGTGGCCACCCTGGTTTGGGCGCTGGCCACCTGGATCACCCGTGACCGCACCTTGGGCCAACGCCTGGAGGGCTTGAGCGACGCAGCCCCAGTCACCCTCAACACCGATGGCGAGGGAAGCTGGCAAGCCAAAGTGGCTGACTTTGCCACGCCGATTGCGCGTCTGTCGGCCCCCAAAGAGGGCGGGGACACAGGCTATTTGCGGGTGCGTTTTTTGAACGCGGGTTTGCGCCAACCGTATTGGCCCATGCTGTTTTTTGGTGCCAAGAGTTTGCTCGCATTGGTGCTGCCGGGCTTGTACCTGCTGATGAGTGGTTTGCTCGGCAGCGCCGGGGTCACCATGGGCACCTTGCTGGCTTTGCTTGGTTTGGCCGGTGTGGGGTATTACCTGCCTAATGTGGTGCTGGCGATCTTGATCAGCCAGCGCCAGCAGGCCATAGGCGACGCCTTGCCCGATGCCATCGACCTCATGACGGTGTGTGTGGAGGCCGGCTTGGCCATCGATGCGGCCATGAAACGCACCTGTGAAGAATTGGCCATGAACAGCCCTGAGTTGGCCGAGGAGCTCAAGCTTGTCACGCTGGAGCTGCAAGTCGGCGCCTCACGCGACGGCGCCATGCACAACCTGGCCCTGCGCACCGGCGTTGCCGATGTCAACAGCTTTGTGACCATCCTCTTGCAATCGGGCCATTTCGGCACGAATGTGGCCGATTCTTTGCGGGTGCTGGCCACCACCATGCGCGAAAACCGACAGATCAGGGCCGAAGAAAAGGCCGCCAAGGTGCCGCTCAAGCTCTTGTTCCCCATGATTTTTTTCATCTTTCCTGCCTTGTTTGTGGTGTTGCTCGGCCCGGCCATGATCACGGTGTACCGAACCTTGCTGCCCACATTGGCCGGTACGCGTTAGGGGTCAAAATTGGGCCGTGAGCTATGGCAAACTCATGGTTTGATGTTCGAGCACGTGCCCCTTGCACGGCCTTCCCATGCACAACACCCAAGCGCTGATCGTCAGCCAAATCGCGCAAGAAATTCGCGTCACCCCGCAACAAGTTCAAACCGCCGTAGAGCTGCTCGATGGCGGCGCCACCGTGCCCTTCATTGCCCGTTACCGCAAAGAGGCCACGGGTGGCTTGGACGACATCCAACTGCGTGAGCTTGAAGCCCGCCTGGCTTACCTGCGTGAGTTGCATGAGCGGCGCCAAGCCATTTTGAAAAGCATTGCCGAGCAGGGCAAGCTCACGCCCGAGCTCACCGCAGCCATCATGGCGGCTGATACCAAGCAGGCGCTGGAAGACCTGTATTTGCCCTTCAAGCCCAAGCGCCGCACCAAGGGCATGATTGCCCACGAAAACGGCATCGAGCCCCTGGCCGATTTGCTGTGGGCGGACCCATCCAAAGTGCCTGCTGATGAAGCCCAAGCTTTTGTCAAGCCTGAAAAGAACGAGGCGGGTGATGACTTCACCACCGTGGCGGCGGTGCTCGATGGCGTACGCGATATTTTGAGCGAGCGCTGGGCCGAAGACGCCGCCTTGGTGCAAAGCCTGCGTGGCTGGCTCTGGCAAGAGGGCTTGTTCCAAAGCAAGCTGCTCGATGGCAAAGACGAGAACAACGCCGATGTGGCCAAGTTCCGCGACTACTTTGACTATGACGAGCCCATTGGCCGCGTGCCCTCGCACCGCGCTTTGGCGGTTTTTCGTGGTCGAGCGCTGGACATTTTGGATGCAAAACTGGTCTTACCCGAGGCAGAAGCTGGCAGTCCCGCTATAAATACCATAGCAGGCGTGAAAACCGCTGCCATCAGCATGGCAGAAGCGCGCATTGGTCAACACCTGGGTTGGCGCCATCAGGGCAGGGCGGCCGATGACCTGCTGCGCAAATGCGTGGCCTGGACCTGGCGTGTGAAACTGAGCCTCTCCACCGAACGCGATTTGTTCACCCGCTTGCGCGAAGACGCTGAAAAAGTAGCCATCAAGGTGTTTGCCGACAACCTGCGTGATTTGCTGCTGGCAGCACCCGCTGGCCCACGTGTGGTGATGGGCTTGGACCCAGGCATACGCACCGGTGTGAAAGTGGCGGTGGTGGACGCTACCGGTAAGTTGGTGGACACCGCCACGGTGTTTCCGCATGAGCCTCGCAAAGACTGGGATGGCTCGCTCTACACCTTGGCCAAGCTGTGCGAGAAGCACGGGGTGAATTTGATCGCGATTGGCAACGGCACGGCCAGCCGGGAGACCGACAAGCTTGCGGCTGAGTTGATCAAGATGCTCGCCAAGGCCCCAAGCTCCGATGGCTCCGCACGCCTTGCTATAGAAAAAGTAGTAGTCAGTGAGGCGGGGGCCTCGGTGTATTCGGCCAGCGAGTACGCGTCGCAAGAAATGCCCGATGTGGATGTGAGCTTGCGCGGTGCGGCCAGCATTGCGCGGCGCTTGCAGGACCCGCTGGCAGAACTGGTGAAGATCGACCCCAAATCGATTGGGGTGGGGCAGTACCAGCACGATGTGAACCAAAGCGAGTTGGCCCGCATGCTCGATGCGGTGGTGGAAGACTGCGTGAACTCGGTCGGCGTGGACCTCAACACCGCCAGTGTGCCGCTGCTGAGCCGCGTCTCGGGTTTGTCGCCCAGCGTAGCCAAGGCCGTGGTGCGTTGGCGTGAGGCGCAAGGCGCGTTCAAGAACCGCCAGCAACTGTTGCAAGTGACAGGCCTGGGTGCCAAAACCTTTGAGCAAAGTGCGGGCTTTTTGCGCATCCGTGGTGGCGATAACCCGCTCGATGTCACCGGTGTGCACCCCGAAACTTACCTGGTGGTCGAGCAGATCATGGCCAAAACTGGCAAGCCTGTGGCCGAGTTGATGGGCCGTGCCGAGATGCTTAAAACCCTGCGCCCTGAGTTGTTTGCCAACGAAACCTTTGGTGTCATCACCGTCAAAGACATTTTGGGCGAGTTGGAAAAACCTGGCCGCGACCCGCGCCCCGACTTCAAGGTGGCGCGCTTCAACGAGGGTGTGGAAGACATCAAAGACCTGGTCGAAGGCATGGTGCTCGAAGGCACCGTGAGCAATGTGGCCGCGTTTGGCGCCTTCATCGACATCGGTGTGCACCAAGACGGCTTGGTGCATGTGAGCCAGCTCAGCCACAAGTTTGTGACCGACGCGCGTGAGGTGGTCAAAACCGGTGACATCGTGAAAGTGCGGGTGACCGAGGTGGATGTGGCGCGCAAGCGCATCGGCTTGACCATGAAGCTCGATGCCCCAGCGCGTGGCCCGCGTGAGAACAGCTTTGAGCCCCGCAACAACGACCGCGGTTACGACCGTGGCAACAGAAGCAACAGCCCACGTCCGCAAGGCAATTTCAGAACACAAGACACTGCGCCTTCGGCCATGGCTTCGGCCTTTGCCAAACTGAAACGATGAAAGCGCTGGCTATTTACGCCGGCCCTGCAGCGCTGGCACACCTTCGCGTCCAAGGCCTGGCTGCGGCAGACATCAGCACCATCCCCGGTGCGGCGGGTGGCCCCAAGGGTTTGGTGCTCGGGCCTTTGGACCGCTTCATTTTTGGCGAGTGGTTGCCACAAAGCACCCAGCCTGTGGACTTGGTGGGCGCGTCCATCGGCGCATGGCGCATGGCCACCGCGTGTTTGAACAACCCAGTGGCGGGCTTCGAGCGCTTGGAGCGTGATTACATCGCCCAGCATTACGAGGTGCCCCCGGGCAAAAAGCGGCCCAGTGCGCAGCAGGTCAGCGAAGCCTTTGGCAAAAGCTTGCTGGACTTTTATGGCGGTCGCTTGAACGAGGTGCTGGAGCACCCGCGCTATGGCTTGCACATCGTCACCTCCCGCGGGCGTGGCATGTTGGGCCGCGAGCACCCCTTGCGCACACCACTGGGCTACGCCGGTGCGTTTGTGACCAACTTGGTCAACCGTGGCGCCATGAGCGCATGGCTGGAGCGTGTGGTGTTTTCCAACCGCGACGAGCTGCCCTTTGTGCCCATGGACTACGACACCCGCCAGGTGCCCTTGACCGAGGCCAACTTCAACCCTGCAGTGCAAGCGAGTTGCTCGATTCCTTTTGTGTTGCAAGCGGTGCACGACATCCCTAATGCCCCCAAAGGTGCGTATTGGGATGGTGGCATCACCGACTACCACCTTCACCTGAACTACAACACCCCCGCTGGTGGCCTGGTGCTTTACCCGCATTTTCAAAAGGCGGTGGTGCCGGGCTGGCTGGACAAAAGCTTGACATGGCGGCACAAGTCCACACCGTTTCTAGACCGCATGGTGCTGCTGGCACCCCGGCCTGAGTGGGTGAAAACGTTGCCCAACGGCAAGCTGCCTGACCGCACCGACTTCACTCGCTACGGTAACGACTTGGCCGCGCGCATGACAGTGTGGAACGCGGCCGTGTCTGCCAGCCGCCAATTGGCCGATGAGTTTGCCCAGTGGTTGCACAAACCTGATGTGTCGCAGGTGCAGGCCCTTTGAGTGGGGTGATGGCTCAGACCCCATAGGTAAAATGAGCCCATGTATCTAACCGCTGCGCTCTATAAGTTTGTTGACCTGCCCCATCACGCCGACCTGCAGGCTGGCCTGCAAGCGTGCTGCGTGGACAACGGGGTCAAGGGCACTTTGCTGCTGGCGCGCGAAGGCATCAACGGCACGATTGCCGGACCTAAGGCGGGTATCCATCAGGTGCTGGCGTACCTGCGCGCCATGCCTGAATTTGCCGACCTGGTGCACAAAGAGTCTTGGTCTGACCTGCCGCCGTTCAGCCGAATGAAGGTCAAGCTCAAAAAAGAAATCGTGACCCTGCGCGTGCCTGGCCTGGACCCCAACAAAACCGTGGGCCAGTACGTCAAGCCCGAAGACTGGAACGCGCTGATTTCAGACCCCGATGTGATCGTGGTGGACACCCGCAACCACTACGAGGTGGCCATTGGCTCCTTCGAGGGTGCGGTTGATCCGAAGATCCGCAAGTTCACCGACTTTCCGGCGTGGATCGACGCGCACCCTGAGTTGCTGCCGCAAGCCCCTGGCGCCAAAAAACCGAAGGTGGCCATGTTTTGCACTGGCGGCATACGCTGCGAAAAATCCACCGCGCTGATGAAAATGAAGGGCTTTGAAGAGGTCTACCACCTCGAGGGTGGCATCCTCAAATACCTGGAGACCGTGCCGCCCGAGCAAAGCAAATGGCAGGGCGATTGTTTTGTGTTTGACGAGCGGGTGAGTGTGGGGCACGGCCTGGCGCAAGGCCCGCATGAGCTGTGTCGCTCATGCCGCTGGCCACTGAGCGAGGAAGACAAGCGCTCACCGCACTATGTGCTGGGTGTGAGTTGCGCGCATTGTTTTGACAAACGCACCGATGAGCAAAAAGAACGCATGGCCGAGCGTCAGCGCCAGGTGGAACTCGCCAATGAGCGTGGTGAGGCGCACATCGCCGCCACCATGCCCACAAAGCTTCACACTGACGAGTCACAGGGATGAATCACATGGATGATTCGAGCATCTGACGGTAGTCGTCCCGCGTGGCGATGCGCGGGTTGGTTTTGTGGCAATGGTCGGCCATGGCGCCGTCAATCACGGCTTCAAACACATCGGGCGTGACGCCCATGGCGCCCAAGCCAGTGGGCAAGCCCAAACGTGCGTTCATGTCTTTGATGGCCGCACCCACATCGCTGTCGCTGGCCAAGCCCATGGCATGGGCCATGCGGCTCAAGCGTTTGTCGTTGACCATGCTGGGTGCACTGGCGTTGAAGGCAATCACGGCGGGCAAGAACATGGCGTTGAGCGTGCCGTGGTGCAAACGCGGGTTCACGCCGCCCAGGCTGTGGCTGAGCGAGTGCACGCAGCCTAAGCCCTTTTGAAAGGCCATCGCACCTTGCATGGACGCGCTCATGAGGTTCAGGCGCGCTTCGCGGTTGGCGCCGTTGCGCGTGGCCTCTTCAATGTTCGCCCAGGCGCGGCCCAAGCCGTCCAAGCCTATGCCGTCTGCTGGCGGGTTAAAGGCCGGGGCCATGAAGGTTTCCATGCAATGCGCTACCGCGTCCATGCCTGTGGCCGCTGTGAGCAGGGGTGGCAAGCCCAGGGTGAGCTCGGGGTCGCAAATGGCGGCCTTGGGCACGATGTGCCACGAGTGAAAGCCCAGCTTGCGGTGGTCGTCCACGATGATGATGGCGCCGCGCGCCACCTCGCTGCCAGTGCCGCTGGTGGTGGGCACCGCAATCAATGGCGCCACGGCCTCGGTGATTTTGAGCGAACCGCCTTCGATGGTGGCGTAGGTTTTGAGCGGGCCTTCGTGGGTGGCGGCAATGGCCACGCCCTTGGCGCAGTCGATCGCTGAGCCACCGCCCACGGCAATCAAGCCGTCGCAATGCTCTTGTTTGTAGAGCGCTGCGGCTAAGCGCACCGCGGCTTCTGTGGGGTTGGAGGGCGTTTGGTCAAACACCACAGGCTTGATGCCGGGCAGGGCGTCGAGGGCTTTTTGCAGCACGCCTGCGGCTTTCACACCGGCATCGGTCACGATCAAAGGGCGGGTGATGCCCACGCGCTCGCACTCTTGTTTGAGCAACTTGATAGCGCCGAATTCCAGTTGAATTTGGGTGATGTAATTGATGAAAGCCATGACTGCTCCAGGTAATATTCGCCAACTGTACCAAGACCTGAGCCCCGCATGAGTCACCATCGCAACCCGCACGCCTTGCTCACGCCGACCATGCACCAGGTGGTTGAGCGCATTGCGCGGGCCGGCCATGTGCCCCTGCACGCCATGAACCCGGTGCAAGCACGCGCGGCTTACGCGGCGGGTGCGGGTGTGCTGGAGCTGCCCACACGCCAGCTGGCCCGGGTGCAAGACTTCACCATTCCTGCGCGTGATGGCGCGGCCTTGCCAGCGCGGCTTTATGCGCCCAGCCATGACGCACTGCCTGTGCTTCTGTATTTGCATGGCGGTGGCTTCACCGTGGGCAGCGTGGCCACGCACGATGTGCTCTGCCGCGAGCTGGCCCACCACGCCCATTGCGCGGTGGTGTCTCTGGACTACCGGCTTGCGCCAGAACACCGGTTTCCCATAGCCGCCCATGACGCTTGGGATGCTTTGCAGTGGGTCTCAACGAACACCACGCTGGGCTTGGACACACAGCGTTTGGCCGTAGGTGGCGACAGTGCGGGTGGCACCTTGGCATTGGTGTGCAGCGCTTGGGCGCGTGATGCGGGCTTGCCAGTGAAGTTGCAGGTCTTGTTTTACCCGGGCTGCGCTGCGCACCAAGACACGCCTTCGCACCACACCTTTGCCAAGGGCTTTGTCCTGGAAGAGCCGCACATCACTTACTTTTTCAAGCAGTACATCCGCGATGAAGACCGCGACGACTGGCGTTTTGCGCCTTTGAACATGGAAGATGTGGAAGGCCTTGCGCCGGTGTGGCTGGGCCTGGCCGAATGCGACCCGCTGGTAGACGAGGGCGTGATGATGGCCGATAAGTTACGCTTGGGTGGTGTGCAGGTGGACCTGGAAATTTACCGCGGCGTGGTGCACGAGTTCATCAAAATGGGTCGCGTGATCCCCGAGGCCAAGCGTGCCCACCAAGACGCAGCCCGCGCTTTAAAAGAGGCTTTTGACCATGCTGGATGACTTCCGTTTCAAACACCGCCTGCGCGTGCGCTGGGCCGAGGTGGATTTGCAAAAAATCGTCTTCAACCCGCACTACCTGACCTACCTCGACACCGCCATCACCGACTACTGGCGCACCGTGGCATTGCCTTACGAGGCGACCATGCACACCTTGGGTGGCGACTTGTTTGTGAAGAAATCCACGCTGGAGTACCACGCCTCGGCGCGCTACGACGACGTGATTGAGGTGGGCATGCGCTGTGCGCGCATTGGCAATTCATCCCTGCAGTTTCTGGCGGAAATCTATAGGGGCGACACGCACCTCATCAGCGGCGAGATTGTGTATGTGTACGCCGACCCAGCCACCCAAACCAGCCGGCCCGTGCCCCAGCCTTTACGTGATGTCTTGCTAGGTTATGAAGCTGGCCAGCCCATGACCGAGACCCGCTTAGGTGCATGGACCGAGTTGCAAGTGCACGCCCGCAGTTTGCGCGACGAGGTGTTTTTGCAAGAACAAAACGTGCCGCAGGACTTGGAGTGGGACGAGTTTGACGCGCAAGCCACCCACGCGGTGACCTTCAACCGCCTGGGTGTGCCCATTGCCACGGGCCGCTTGCTGCGAGACCCTGCGGATGCGCCTGGGGTGGCGCGCATTGGGCGCATGGCAGTCACGCGGGTCTTGCGTGGCGCGAATTTGGGCAGCGGTGTGTTGCAAAGTTTGTTGCAACAGGCGCGCGCGCAAGGCTGGCAGCAAGTGCACATCCACGCCCAGCGCAGCGCCTTGGGGTTTTACAGCCGCTTTGGCTTTGTGCCGCACGGCGAGGTGTTTGACGAAGCCGGCATCCCACACCAAGCGATGCATGTGGTTTTAGGCCCCTAAGCCACGTCAAACCTAGGGGTTGAGCTCCTTTTTCAGGAGCAAGCTAAATGTCGGCCAGCAAGGCGTAGGGCAGGGGTAGCAAGGTGAGCTGTGCGGCCTCTTGCGCTTGTGGCAGGCTGTAGATGGGGCCCTCAGCGGCGCTGATGGTCATGCTCACCAGCGCATCTACACCTTGTTCAGCGGGGGCCACTTGCACGACTGTGCCGCAGGGCTGCGAAAAATCTGAGGGCTCAAACACCTCGTCGCCCGCCTTGAGGGGCTTGGCACTGTGAACCAGGTAGGTGCGGCGTTTGAGCGTGCCGCGAAACTGGCTGCGCGCCAC
>DKJZ01000080.1 GCA_002454975.1 Hylemonella sp. UBA6679 | reverse complement strand
ACTGAAAACGAGGAGACCCCTCTTTGAGCCCACCGGCCTCATACAGCCAAGCATTCTGTTGCCGTGCGTTCATGCCGAACGGCAGACCGGACTCGAACATCAACGCCGGGTTCTTGCCAAAGTAGAACGTGCCGGTCACCTGCCCGGCCTCAACCGTGCCGGCACTCACCGCGTCCAGTACTTGCAGCGGTGGCACCAGGTCACCCGGAGGGTGAAGGGTGATAGTGAACTTGCCGTTGGTGAGTTCGGCCACGCGCTTGCACATCTGTTCGGTGGAACCGTAGCAGGTATCGAGACTTCGGGGATAGAGCGCGGCCATCCGCCATCGAACCGACGGCTGCGTCTGGGCGTAAGCGCCCGTAGTGAACGATGCGGTAGCGCCCAAAGCGCCCGCTTTCAATAGCTGTCTGCGTCGAGTCATGTCTTGTCTCCTTCTGTAGAGTTCAGGCAAGTTCGCCCACCGCCACACGCCAGCGGGGGGCATCTTTTTCCCGGCTTTTTAGGTTGGCACCGATGCAAGCCCGTCGATGCCTTCGGGCACTTGCTGGCGGCTATCGGGCGGACAAGCCGCCATCAACGACAAGTTCGGAACCTGTCACATACGATGAATCGTCGGAGGCGAGAAACAGCACAGCCTGGGCGGCTTCCTCTGCCGTGCCGGAGCGCTTGAGAGGCACTTCGGCGTTGAGCTTCTTGCGCTGTTCGGGATCCGCGCTGCTGACCGATGTGCGCATGGCGGACATCCAACCAGGGTGAACGGAGTTGACGCGGATGCCCTGATCGGCGAACTGCACCGCCGCTGCCTTGGACATGAGGCGCACAGCGCCCTTGGAGGCGTTGTAGCCCATGTGCGTGATTTCATGGGCGATCAACCCCAGCACGGATGACATGTTGACGATCGACCCCCGCCCACTCTTGGCCAGCAGATCGCGGGCCAGCTTCATCCCCAGGAAAGTCCCGCGTGCGTTGATCTCCCATTGCTTGTCGAAATAGTCCAGGTCCATCCGGTCGGGCACCGATCCGCTGATGCCGGCGTTGTTGACCAGCACGTCCAGGCGGCCCTCCGACGCCTCGACGCGAGCCAGTACCGACTGCCATGCATGTGCATCCGCCACGTCCAGAGGTAGGAAATACACCTTCTTGTCTTCCACGATGTACTTCTGAGCCAACGTCTCGCCATCCTGCACATGCAGATCGCAGATGTATACGGTAGCCCCTTCTTGCGTGAACAACTTGCAGATGGCAGCACCAATGCCACCTGCACCACCCGTTACCAAAGCCACTTTGCCTTCAAGCCGCACAGCTGTCTCCTTCATTTCAAAAAAAGCAATAAAAATCCGACCAATGACACATTACCCTGATGAAACCAACCCGACAAATCCCTGGCCATTCAGCCTAACCTTTTCATACCTTCTGAAATAGCTAAACCCACTGCCCCGGGCCTTTCAGACAGGATCAGATGGCCGCATCCATCCAGCGCAACAAGTTCCGAACACGGAATTCGCTGGGAAACCAGCATGGCATCCGAAAACGGGCAATCCAGATCCTCGATACCATGCACGATCAATGTCGGGATATCAATTTTATAAAGTACCTCCCTGCAATCGAAATGCAGCATGGATTTCCAGCAATTGAGCACAGCCAAGGGATCCGTCGACCCCTTCAATCCCGCCTTCTCGGAGCGTTCGGATATTTCCATCAGGAGCCCTTCATCATTCATGGACTGAAATATGTTTGCCACCCCCGCCACTTTCGACAATCCGGAGCACAGCACCAGCGATCGGATGTCATCGGTGCCGTAACGTTTGACATACTCCAGTGCGACCATTGCCCCCATGCTCCAACCAGCAATGGATACACGACGATCCAGCTTTTGCACCAACGAATGAAGCAGCTCAGCAAACCTTCCTATTGAATAGAAATACTCCAACGAATGCCATGTGTCGCTCCCTCTGGCAGATTTTCCTCTGCCAGGAAAATTCAGCCGAATGCGCTCCACACTGCGAAGATGCTCGCAAACACCATCCCAGATAGTCAGATCGCTCTGCAAACCATGCAGCAGGATCAGTGGTGGACCTGAACCCTCAGACCGAACTTCGGTGCTCGCGCCAGACAGGTACTCGATGGCATCGATCGAGCCAACGGCATTCGGTGACAACATATCGTTTCCTCGCTTCCACGAACGTCAGGACAATGCCGGTGTGGATTGCTGGATCTCTTCAATCAGACGATCCAATTGGCCTTCCCGCACCTCCCATTCGTTGTCTAATTTTGCGACAAACTGCACCATCAGACGAATGGAAAAGGCATCAGCCACCGCGGGGTCGCCAGTACGATGCAACAGCAGAGCATGGGCCAGTCTTGCCGGCGAGTCACCTTCATAGCCCCATTCGAAGTCATCGTTCGACGTCTCGTCGAGCGCGAGCAGCTTCGTCAGAGGAGCCCCTTTGTACATGACCACCAGACCGTCGATGGTGCGCTCTCCGCTGTAGATACCCGCAGATGGCTGCTCCTGTGCGATTTTGATCATTTGTTACCCTCGTCTTTTTTCTGCACCGCCGACATGGACCAAAGGCCGAGCATCAGAAATACAACCAATACAATGAGATAGGGAATGTTGCGCTCCATACCCATCGCTACTTCGATCCAATAGCCCAGTACTCCTGCGCATAAAAGCAGCACGGAGAACATAACTTTCTTACCCACAGGCATCGCTCATCTCCTAGAATTCTCAGAGTTTGTTAAACATTGACGCCTCACCGGAAATCAGGCTTGGTGTCGATCGGTGTTTCGACCGGCGTCTTGCGGGTTTTGCGAAGGTCCTTCTTCACATACTTGGTGCTGTAACCATTAAACAAATGTCCGAACAGGCCACGATCCAGGTCGGAAGTGCCGTAGACCCAGTCCCAAAACGGAAATACAATGCTCATGTTGTATTCCATCATCACGGAAGATTCGTGGTGTGCGGTGTGATGCCGCCTAGCGGTGTTCACGATGGGGCAGTGGCGCAGAAACCAATTATCGTCCACATGGCACAGGAAATGCAGTAGCTCATAGAACACATAGCTTCCAATGGCGGTTGCAAAGATGAGCCAGCCAACATTCACAGAAATGATTATCCCAGCCAGAAAGGCAAATGGTATTGTGGTCAGCGTGAAAAACACGAGGGTGAACGGCGGAAATATCGTGACACGCCAGTCCTTATGGCTGGCGAATCGTGGCTCCTCCGCCGTAAAGAACTGGTGATGCATCAGGGTGTGACGCACATAGATCAGGCGCCAGAACGGGGATTTCGAAGGCCGATGTGCTAAGAAGCGATGATTCAGGTACTCCACCCACTGGGCAAATAAAAACACCGCTGGCACAAAAAGCCATTCCCACCACAACACATTGCTGATGTGACGCGTCGCAAAATAGATCTCGTACAGACCCACCCCGAGAATCAGGAAGGCGTGGTAATAGCCGTTGTAGAAGCCGCTCAGGCGCGAGCGGTAGATTTCCCGGTATTTACGCTGGCGTAGCCCCATTGGGCTGTGAACAAGTTCCATGGTCATCTCCTGAATGTCTACATGATTGCATGCATTTACATAAAATATATGTGTAGTATGCGACATATATATATGATGCATACATAGGGAAAACCCGTAATTTGGTTGCTAAGACCAGGTCATGCTCACCGCATACAAAGGGTTGCCGGAACAGCAAGAAAACGAAGCAGGAAAAGGCGTACCGCTGGTCAACGACAGCTTTGTGCGCCTGCCGCGACGGCCTCACTGATCATGAAGCGGGCGTTATGCGATCAAGAACACGCATACCGGGCGATCAGCACGACGCATGCACCTGGGGTTCATCACGGAATACCGTGGCTAGATGCGTTGTGGTTTTGTACTCTGATGGCTTTGAAGTGTGCGTTGGAGAGCAAAGCAGATGGCCGATGGCAAGCTGTTGGAAGGTTGGGAAGGCTATTCGGTAGAGCGAGTGGAGTGGCCGCAGGAGCCCCGCCGAACGCTGGCGGTGCACCTCAAGGCCATGGGCCGGGAAATGCACTGCGAACAGTATGGAGCGCCGTGCCATCAAGTCCAAGAGACGACGACGCGGCGTGTACGGGACCTGCCGCTGTTTGAGCCCCGATGGCCAGGTCAAATTCCCCCACCCTTGGCCACCCCAAATTCCCCCAGGCAGGACCGGTCAGATTATGACGACTCGGGGGTGATGGCGATGCGAGCGGCGGCCTCTTTGAGGCGGTAGCTCTTGCCCTCGAACTCCAGCATCGCGCAGCGGTGCATGAGGCGATCCAGAATGGTGCTGGCCATGGTGGCGTCGCCCAGGTATTTGCCCCAGTCCTGCACCACGCGGTTGGAAGTGATGACGATGGCTCGGCGCAGCTTGTAGCGCTGGTGCACGATGGCCTGCAGGACTTCGGCGGCGTGCTCGCTGATGCGCCTGGCCAGGAACAGGTCATCGAGGATGAGCAAGTCCGGTGCGACCCAGTCCTTGAGCAGCTCGGTGCGCTCTGCGGTGCTGGCCAACGCGTAACGGGCAAACTCGGTATCGGCTTCCAGGTAACGGACGTCATAGCCCTGCAAGGTCGCCTGGTAGGCCACGGCCTTGGCCACATGGCTCTTGCCGGTGCCGGGCTTGCCGATGATCAACGCGTTGGCGCCCTCGCCGATGAACTTCAGCGTGTGCAAATCGAAGCAGGCACTGCGCGGCAGCTTGGGATTGAAACGCCAGTCGAAGTCCGCCAGAGAGAGCCGTTCATCCAGGCCCGAGCGCTTGAAGCGGCGCTCGGTCAGGCGCGAGCGGCGCCGGTCCAGCTCGTCCTGGAGCATGGCGGCGAAGGTCTCCAGGAAGGGCTGCTGGGCGGCCTGGGCCTGCATCACGCGGGTCGACAGGGTCTCGGCGATGCCGGACAGGCGCAGCTCGCGCAGGGCGCGTTCGATCTCGATCATGTTCATGCCCGGCCCCCTTGCTCGGTGGTGGTTGCAGTGGTGCTGCCGGTGGCGGTGGTCGCTGTGACGGCGGCCGCGTGCGCGAACAGATCGGCGTACTCATCGGCGTCGCGGATGAGCTCATGCTGCTGGGTCAGCGTGTGGGAATCACTGGCAGGCGCACCGCTGGAGGCGGTCTCGATGGTCGCCAGTGCCTGGGCAAAGATGGTTTGAGTCAGAGCCAGCACGCGCTTGTAGCTGTAGATCCCTTGCTCCAGGGCCTGCGCGCAGGCCGCATTGATGCAGTGTGCCGGGTAACGCCTGGCCAGACTGACGATGCCCCAGAGCTTGCGCTGGCCCACTCGGCCCTCGATGGCAAAGAGCAACTGGCACAGCCGGCTGGCGTGCTCACCGATCTCGCTGGCCTGTCGCAGGATCAGACGGGTCTC
>DKJZ01000021.1 GCA_002454975.1 Hylemonella sp. UBA6679 | reverse complement strand
GTACTCCACCATCTTTTCGTAAATCGGGTACCAGTGGCGGTCGGTCAAGGGTGGGCTGGTCCAGTGGCCACCGCTCGGGTCAGGGTTGAGGTTGATGCCTACAAAGCCGTACTCCTTGACGCACTTTTCCAACTCAGCCACGCAAGTCTTGGGGTCCACACCCGGGCTTTGCGGCAGCATGGCCGCGCCTATGAAGTGCTCAGGAAACAGTTGCGAGACGCGAAAGCACAGCTCGTTGCAAATGGCCGCCCAGGTGCTGGAGACTTGGAAGTCGCCAATGTGGTGGGCCATGAAACTCGCACGTGGGCTGAAGATGGTGAGGTCTGAGCCACGCTCTTTCATCAAGCGCAACTGGTTGGCCTCGATCGACTCGCGCAGCTCATCGTCGCTGATGCGCAGGTCAGCCACTTTGGGCATGAGCGCGGGGTCTTGGATGCCCGCAATTTGTTGGTTGCGCCAGTTCTCCAGCGCTTTGGGGGCGGTGGTGTAGTGGCCGTGGCAGTCGATGATCATGGGTGCTCCTGGGCAATGAATTGGTTTTAAGCCGGGCGCATGCCCTGGCGGTGTTTGGCGTCGTCAGCCTCTTTGGACGACATGAAGTTCAAAAGTGCTTGCGCCGCCTGCACCTGCGTGCAATGGGCGCCAATGCCGCCCGAAAACGTGGTGTTGATCTGGATCTCATCGGGCAGTGGCCCGGCGATGGTGATGCCCTGCACATGGATGAGTTCGCTGAGTTGTTGAAAACCCAAGGCCGCCTTGCCCTGCGCCACCAGTGCCCCCACGGGCACACCGGCGGGGGCTTGCAACAAGCGGTCTTGGATGGCGGGCAAGATGCCCCAGGCCTCGAACATCTTCACCAAGGCCACACCACTGGGGCCTGTGGAGTAGCTCACGCTGGGGGCTTGCAACACTGCGCGCTCAACAGCGGCACGGCTGCTGAGGTCGGGCCGTGGTGCACCGGCAGGTACGGCCAAGGCCACACCGCTGTGCACCAGGTCCAGCACCGAGCCTGGCAAGAGGTGGCCACTGGCCATGAGTTTGCTCAAAGCATCAGAGGCCAAAAACACCAGGTCAAAGGCCTCACCGGCTTGCACGCGCTTGGCGGCGTCCACCCCACCCACCGACTCAATCTGCACCTCCGTGCCATTGCGACGCGTGAATTCGGCGCACAACTCGGCCAACAACTGGCGCGTGGCCATGGAGGAAATGCCTTTGAGAACAGTGCGTGTGGACATGGTGTGAGATTGTGCTGCGAATCGGCCGGCCAGGCCGCCAGACAGGTCGCGTTATCGGCCGCTAGCTGATATATCATTTCGGCATTACTCTAAATCGGATATGCCTTAGACGCTAGATAAACGCCAGATGGACCTCAAGCAAATTGACTACTTTGTGCGCGTGGCCGAGCTGGGCAGCTTCACCCGAGCCGCCAAGGTGCTGGGCATTGCCCAGCCGGCGTTGAGCCGCCAGGTGCGGCTGCTGGAGGTGGAGCTGCGGCACAACCTGCTGCTGCGCAACGGCCGAGGTGTGACCACCACCGAAGCGGGCAAATTGCTGCTCGAACATGGGCGCGGCATTCTGCACCAGGTGGCACGCGCCCGCGAAGACCTGGCGCGCGTGAGCGGCTCACTGGCCGGCCGGGTGGCACTGGGCTTGCCACCCAGCGTTGCCAAAGTGCTGACCGTGCCCATCACCCGCAGTTTTCGCCAGCAGCTACCCAACGCCAGCCTGTCCATCAGCGAGGGCCTGACCATCACCATGCAAGAGTGGCTGCTCAGTGGGCGGCTCGACATTGCCCTGCTCTACAACCCCACGCCCACCCCAGAGCTCGACACCCGCCCGCTGCTCAACGAAGAGCTGTTTTTGATGTCTCCCGCGGCCAGCGGCAAGGTGCTGCGCAAGCCAGCTGCCATCACGCTCCAAGCCTTGAGCGAGCTGCCCTTGGTGATTCCCAGCCGGCCCAATGCCATCCGCATGGCCGTTGAAGGGCAACTGGCCAGCCAAGGTTTGCGCCCCAAGATTGCGCTGGAGATTGACGGCGTTTCAGCCATCCTCGACCTGGTGGCCGATGGCGCAGGCCACGCGGTGCTGCCGCTCTACGCCTTGGCCAACACCGCCCACCGCGCGGTGTTGAGCGCACGCAGCATTGCACCGAACTTGCGCACCCACCTGGTGTTGGCCACGGCCTCGGGGCGCACCGTGACCCAAACCCAAGAAGCCACGGTGATGCTGATGGCCGAACTCACCAAGCGCGTGCTGGGGCAAGCTGCGGCAAAATAAAAGGTCTTGAAAGACAACATGGCATCCACCTTCATTCTGGCCGGCGTCATGGGCTGGCCCGTCGCCCACTCCCGCTCACCCGCAATCCACCAACACTGGATCGCGCAGCACCAACTCAACGGCACCTACGTGCTGCTGCCCGTGGCGCCCGAGCGGCTGGGCGATGCGGTGCGCGGGCTGCGTGCCCTGGGGTTTGCCGGCTGCAACATCACCATCCCACACAAAGTGGCAGCCATGGCGCATGTGGACGTGATCGACCCGGCAGCGAAAAAAATAGGGGCCATCAACACCATCGTGGTGCGGCCCAACGGCGAGTTGTTTGGCATGAACACCGACGGCTTTGGCTACCTTGCCAGCCTGCGAGATGTGCAGGCCGATTGGCGCGCCGACCGTGGCCCGGTGGTGGTGCTGGGGGCCGGTGGCGCTGCCCGCGCTATTTTGGTCGCGCTCGTTCAAGCCGGCGCGCCCGAGATTCGGCTGGTCAACCGCAGCCTGGACAAAGCGCAGGCTTTGGCCGATGAGTTGGGCGGCCCCATCACAGCGCACCGCTGGGAAGACCGCCACGAGGTCTTGGACGGCGCGGCTTTGCTGGTCAACACCACCAGCTTAGGCATGGGCGGGCAAGAGCCTTTGCACCTTGACCTGGCCCGGCTGCCTGTGACGGCTCTGGTCTCCGACATCATTTATGTGCCCCTGACCACCACACTGTTGGCGCAGGCACAGGCCAGAGGCAACCCCACGGTCAACGGTCTCGGCATGTTGCTGCACCAGGCGCGGCCGGCGTTTGAGGCTTGGTTTGGCGTGATGCCCGAGGTCACGGCTGAGTTGCGCACGCGCATCGAAGCCACGCTTTAACCAAGCAGCGCCATGGGCCGCGCAGGCTCAGCGCTACGGGCTGTGCGGGCTCAGCACGCCAGGGACTTTGCGGGCTTACCGCGCCACGCCCAGCAGTTTGTCGAGCAAGTCGGGTTGCGCCAGCAAGGCTTGGGCGCTGCTGCTGTGCACCACGGTGCCGCGGTCCAGCACGGCGGCCAGGTCGGAGATGGCCAAAATGGCTTGCGGGTGCTGCTCCACGATGATGGCGCTCAAACCCTCGTCGCGGGTGATGCGGCGCAGGGCCTGGAGCAACTCTTGCACGATGATGGGCGCCAAGCCCTCCAGCGGCTCATCGAGCAGCAGCAACTTGGGGTTGAGCACCAAGGCGCGGCCCACCGCCAGCATTTGCTGCTCGCCGCCTGAGAGCTGCGTGCCCAGGTTGGTTTGACGCTCACGCAAGCGCGGGAACATCTCGTACACGCGCGCGGGTGTCCACGGGCCGGGCCGGGCCACCGCGGTGAGGTTCTCATGCACCGTGAGCGACTTGAAAATATTGCGCTCTTGCGGCACCCAGCCTATGCCCGCCGCTGCGCGCTCGTGCAAAGGCAGTTTGTGCAGGGCCACGCCGTCTAGCGTGAGGGTGCCGCCGTGCTGGCGGGTCACGCCAGCCAGGGTGTTGATGAAGGTGGTTTTGCCCGTGCCGTTGCGGCCCAACAAAGCCAAGGTTTGGCCTTGCGGCAAGCTCAAAGACACGTCATGCAAGACCACAGCCTGGCCGTAACCAGCGCTTAAATGCGCCACCTGCAACAAATCAGCCATGGGCAGCTCCGTGGGTGTCGTCATGCCCCAGGTACACCGCCTTGACCTGCGGGTCATTGGCAATTTGCGATGGCTCACCCTCGGTGAGCACCGCGCCATTGACCAGCACCGTCACGCGGTCGGCAAAGCTGAACACCAAGTCCATGTCGTGCTCGATGAGCAGCACCGAGACATCGGTGGGCAAAGCCGCCACGGTTTGCAACAACTCTTCGCGCTCGCCGGCGGGCACGCCAGCCACGGGCTCGTCCAGCAGCAGCACACGCGGTTCACACGCCAAGGCAATGGCAATTTCGAGCAAACGGCGCTTGCCGTAGGCCAAGATGTGGGTGGGCTGGTCCATCACCTCGGTGAGGTGAAACTGCGCCAACAGCGCTTCGCAGCGCGCTGTGACTTCGCGGTTGGCACCCAGGGCCTGCCACCACTTCAAGCCCAGACCGTGGTGCTGCGAGACGGTGAGCGCCAAGGTTTGCAGCGGCGTGAGGGTGTCAAACAACTGGTTGATCTGAAAGGTACGCACCATGCCGCGCTTGACGCGCTCGTGTGGTGAGAGGCGGCTGATGTCTTGACCGTCTAAGGTGATCGTGCCCTCGCTGGGCTCCAACACACCGGTGAGCAAATTGATCAGCGTGGTTTTGCCTGCGCCATTGGGGCCAATCAGGGCGTGGCGCGCGCCTTTGCGCAGGTCCAGGCTCACGTTGTGGGTGGCGGTGATGCCCCCAAAGCGCTTGACCAGACCGCGGGTGGACAACACCACACTCATGCCCCACCCCGCTTGAACCAGGTCTGGGGACGCATCAGGCGGTCACGCCCCACCATCACCAGCACCACCAAAAACAGACCCAACCAAAACATCCAGTATTGCTGGGTGATGGACGAGAGCACGTCTTGCAAAATTTTGAACACCACCGCCCCAGCAATGCCGCCATACAACCAGCCCGCACCGCCAATCACCAGCATGAGCATCACGTCTGCGGAGCGG
The DNA here is from genome assembly GCA_002454975.1 of Hylemonella sp. UBA6679. Classification (GTDB taxonomy): domain Bacteria; phylum Pseudomonadota; class Gammaproteobacteria; order Burkholderiales; family Burkholderiaceae_C; genus Hylemonella. The sequence continues at coordinate 7,238 of DKJZ01000021.1, read as the reverse complement.
TCAAAGGCAAACACATCGAGCGAGGCAAAGCCTGTGGTCTGCGCGAGCAACCCGCCAGCCGCGCCAGCGATGCCGGCTGAGACGGTGTAGATCAGCGACAAACGCGCCGACACCGGGATGCCGATGGCCATGGCACGCAGCCGGTTGTCGCGGATGGCCATCAAGGTGGCCCCCAGGGGCGACTTGACCAGGCGGCGGGCCAGCACAAACATCACCAAGGTGACCACAATCGAGTACCAAGCAGCGGTTTGCCCTTGCAGGTCAAACTCAAATCGGCCCAGCACCGGGCCCATCATCACGCCTTGCAAACCATCGGCCCCGCCGGTGAGCCAGTCAAGTTTGTTGGCCAGCTCGAGCAAAATCAAAGCCATGGCCAAGGTCACCATCAGGCGGGTGAGGTCGCTGCCACGCAAAATTGTTAAACTGCAAACCGCTCCTAAAAAAGTAGCAGAAACTGTAGCCACAGCAAGGCCTAGAAGCGGATCTGGGTTGATAAATTTACAAAACAAGGCGGCCACATAAGCGCCCATACCCAAGAACGCGGCATGGCCCAGCGACACAATGCCAGTGAAGCCCAGGATCAAATCCAACGACAAGGCAAACAGCGCCACGATGGCTATTTCGTTGATGATGAGCGCGTGTCTAGACAGCACCCAGGGGGCTGCCAACACCAGCAACCAAAACACGGTTTCGCTGTGTTTCCAGCGGGCTTGCGCGCGCAAAAGCTCAAAGGGCTGAGACATCATTTGCCCCCTTTGCGCACAAACAGGCCTTGCGGGCGCCAGATGAGGATGGCGATCATGAGGCTGTACACAATGAAAGCGCCCAACTTAGGGATGTAGTACTTGCCCGCCACATCGGCAATGCCCAAGAGCAAGGCCGCCAACAGCGGGCCGGTGATGGAGGTGGTGCCGCCCATAGCCACCACAATCAAAAAATACACCATGAATTTCAAGGGGAAGGTGGGGTCCAGCCCCAGCACCTCTGCACCCAAGGCGCCCCCCAAACCCGCCAGGCCCGAGCCCACCGCGAAGGTGCTCAAAAACACCATGTTCACATTGATGCCTAGGCCAGCGGCCACGCGCTGGTCGTCCACGGCGGCGCGTAAGCGGCTGCCAAAACGGGTTTTGGCCAGCACAAACTGCAGGCCCAGGGTGAGCGCGGCGCACACGGCGATGATGAACAAGCGGTAGTGACCCATGCCCAGCGTCCAGGCGCCCTCGCCCAATTCGGTGCGGCCCTTGAGCCACTCGGGCAGCTGCACGATTTGCTGGCTTGAACCCATGGCGTAGTCCATGGCGGCCACGGCCATGAAGGTCAGGCCGATGGTGAACAGCACCTGGTCGAGGTGGGGGCGCTTGTACATGGGTCGGTACAAGCTGCGCTCCAAAAGCGCGCCGATCAAGGCGGACAAACCAAACGCAATGGGCAAGCACCACAAAAACGGCATCTGGTAGCGCTGCATGAGCACCACCGTGGCGTAGCCGCCCACCATGGCAAAAGCCCCGTGCGCCAGGTTGATGAAATTCATCAAACCCATGGTCACAGCCAAGCCTACGGCCAGGATGAACAAGAGCATGCCGTAGGCGATGCCGTCAAAAAGTAGGGTGAGCATGCAAAGGGTGCGCCGCCAGCAAATGCGCTGGCAGGCGCCAAGCCAGAGGAGAAGGTTTAACGGGTTTTGCCCGGGTCTTTGACGTCTTTGATCACGTCAAATTCTTGGTTGTAGAGCTGGCCGTTGACCTTTTCAACCTTGCGCAAATAAATGTTTTGCACCACGTCGCGGGTTTGCGCGTCGATGAACATCGGGCCGCGTGGGCTCTCAAACAACTGGCCTTTCATGGCCGCCAGCAGCGCGTCGCCACCGCCCTGCCCTTTGGTGGTTTTGAGGGCTTCGTAAATCACACGCATGCCGTCGTAGCCACCCACGGCCATGAAGTTGGGGCGCATGCCCTTGTTGGCCTTTTGGAAAGCCTCCACAAACTTTTTGTTGGCAGCCGAGTCGTGCGAGGCCGAGTAGTGGTGCGAGGTCACCACGCCAATGGCGCCGTCGCCCATGTCGTTCAACTGGTCGTCATCGGTGATGTCGCCCGTGCCAATGAGCTTGATGCCGGCCTTGTCCATGCCGCGCTCAAGAAACTGCTTCATGACCGCTGCACCCGCACCCGAAGGCACAAACACAAACAAGCCATCGGGCTTGGCATCACGCACTTTTTGCAAGAAAGGCGCGAAGTCGGGGTTGCGCAGGGGCACGCGCAAAGACTCCACCACCGTGCCGCCATTGAACATGAAGCGGTCTTTGAAGAACTTCTCGGCATCAATGCCAGGGCCGTAGTCGCTCACCAGGGTGACCACTTTTTTGATGCCGTTTTTGGGCGCCCAATCGGCCATGGACACCGAGGCCTGGGGCAGCGTGAAGCTGGTGCGCACAATGTAGGGCGAAGCCTGGGTGATGCTGGACGTGGCAGCAGCCATCACCACCTGCGGTGTTTTCGACTGGGTGGCAATGGGCGCAGTGGCCAGGGCCGAGGGCGTGATGCCAAAACCGGCCAGCACATTGACCTTGTCGTTGACCACCAGCTCTTGCGCAATGCGCTTGGTGACGTCGGGCACGCTGGTGTCGTCTTTGACGATCAGCTCGACTTTGCGACCGGCCACAGTGTCGCCGTTTTGGGCCATGTAGAGCCGTGCAGCGGCCTCAATCTGGCGGCCGGTGGAGGCTTGCTGACCCGTCATGGGCAAAATCAAGCCAATCTTGAAAGGCTCAGCTGCGAGGGCAGCACCAGCGCACAACACAGACACGGCCACAGCCGAGGTCGACAGAAACAAACGTTTGTTCACAAGATGCTCCAGAAATTTTTGGTCATTATGAAACAGGCGCAGCAACTTGTATTGTGCGTACTATTCCTTATACTGAATGCCGTCGAAATTCTTCGCACACTTTCCTTTGTTTTGACCCACCTCAAGCCCGAGCGAGCCCCATGACCCAGCGAACCACCCCACCCTTTCGTGCCGACCACGTCGGAAGTTTTCTGCGCCCCAAGTATTTGCTGGATGCGCGCGCCCAAAAGGCCGCCGGCCAAATCACCGCAGAGCAACTGCGCTTGGTGGAAGACAAAGCCATCACCGAGATTGTGAAGTTTCAAGAAGACGTGGGCCTGCAAAGCATCACCGATGGTGAGTTCCGTCGCACCTACTTTCACATCGACTTTCTCGAGCAAATCGGTGGCGTAAAAACCGACATTCCGGTCACCATCCAAAAACCCGATGGCACCCAAGAGCTCGCGCCTCCGGTGATGCGTGTGGTGGACAAAGTACGCCATGTCAAAGACATCCAGCGCGCCGACTTTGACTACCTCAAGAGCCAAATCACCGCCAAAGGCGCGGTGGCCAAGGTCACCATCCCCTCACCCACCATGCTGCATTTCCGCGGCGGGCGCGCAGGTATCAGCAAACAACACTACCCCGAGCTTGACCCGGCGTTTTACGACGACGTGGCCAAAGCCTACGGCGATGAGCTCAAGAGCCTGGCCGATGCCGGCTGCACCTATGTGCAAATGGACGACACCAACCTGGCTTATTTGTGCGACGACAAAATGCGCGAAGCCGCCCGTCTGCGCGGTGACGACCCCAACGAACTGCCACACCGCTACGCCATGTTCATCAACAAAGTGGTGGCGCACAAGCCCGCGGGCATGACCCTGGCCATGCACCTGTGCCGCGGCAACTTCAAGAGCACCCACGCCGCCTCGGGCAATTACGAGCCGGTGGCCGAAGCGCTGCTGTCTGAGATGAATTTGGACGCGTACTTTTTGGAGTACGACGACGACCGCTCAGGCGACTTCCGCCCCCTGCGCTTCTTGCCCAAAGGCAAGATCGTGGTGCTCGGCCTGGTCACCACCAAGTTTGGTGCGATGGAGTCCAAAGACGACCTCAAGCGCCGCATCGACGAAGCGGCACAGTACGCGCCCCTCGACCAACTTTGCCTCTCGCCCCAGTGCGGCTTTTCCAGCACGGTGCACGGCAACGACATCGCCGTGGAAGCCCAGCGCGCCAAGCTGCGCTTGGTGATCGAGACTGCACAAGACGTTTGGGGCAGCACCTGAACGCGCAGCGCCCGTTATGCAGGCGCTGCTAAGCACGATTGCCACCATGGCTTTGCCGCAAGATGCCACGCGCATCTTCCACGGCCGTGGTGGCTTGCACCCCGGGTGCGAGCACTGGTCGCTCGACGCCTACCCACCGGTGTGGGTGCTCACCAGTTTCAAAGAAGTGCCGCCCGACGAGGTGGCCGTGATTCAAGCCGCGCTTGCGCAGCGCCTGGCACAACTCGACCCACAAGCCACCCTCAATGCCGTGTTTCAAACTCGGCTTGAGGGCCGCGCTGTGACCTCGCTGCTGTGTGGCGAGGTGAGCGACCCGCACATCGTGAGCGAGCAAGGCACGCGCTACCGCGTGCACGTGCTGCGAGGCCAAAACCACGGCTTATTTTTGGACATGGCCAACGGCCGGCAATGGGTGCGCGCGCATGCAGCCAAAACGCCCGGCATGAAGGTGCTCAACCTCTTTGCGTACACCTGCGGGTTTTCTGTGGTGGCGCTGCAAGCCGGCGCGCGTTCTGTGGTGAATGTGGACATGAGCGCTGGCGCCTTGGCCATTGGCCATTGGCCAGGACAACCACCCCCTCAATGGTGTGCGTGGCGGCGCGAGTTTTATGGCGCATGACATCTTCAGCTCCTGGGGCAAGATCAATCGCCACGGGCCTTACGACCTGGTCATCGTCGACCCGCCCAGCTACCAAAAAGGCAGCTTTGTGGCCACCAAAGATTACGCACGTCTCATCAAACGTTTGCCTGATTTGTTGGATGCTGGTGGGCACGCGGTGCTGTGCCTCAACGCCCCCGAGCTTGGCCTGGACTTCGTGCAGTCCCAGGTTGAGGCGCTTGCCCCAGAGCTGCGCTTTGTGCAGCGCGTGGCCAACCCCGAGGTGTTTGCCGACATCGACAACGATCGGGCCTTGAAGGTGCTGGTGTATGCGGCAAACTAGCACCATGAAACACTCCTTGAAACCCCTTGTGCCCAGCCTGTGGCGCGCCCTGGCTGTGCTGTGCTTGATGGCCAGCTTAGCACCCGCCATGGCTAGCGAGCTGGCCAACAAACTGCGTGACGGGCATGTGCTGCTGATGCGCCACGCCACGGCACCAGGCGTGAGCGACCCCGCTGGCTTCAAGCTCGACGACTGCCGCACCCAACGCAACCTCAGCGCGCAAGGCCACCAAGAGGCGGCGCGGGCGGGTGCCTGGCTCAAAGCCCAGGGTGTGACGCAGGCCGACGTGCTCAGCAGCGCGTGGTGCCGCTGCCAAGACACCGCCCGCGGCCTGGGCTATGGCGAGCACCAAGTGGTGGATGCTTTGGCTTCGTTTTTTGAAAACCCATCACAAACCCAGGCCACCACCGCAGCCCTGCAAGCCTTAGTGGCCCAGCGGCGCAGCAAGCCCAAGGCCCTGATTTTGGTCACGCACAACGTCAACATCCAGGCTTACGCTGGCGCGCATGTGGGCAGTGGCGACATGGTGCTGGCACGGGTGGATGCGCGCGGCCGCGTGCTAGGCTTTGAGCACCTGCATGTGCCCGCCTTTGAGCCAGCAGCGCCGGGCCGCCTTCAGTTACATTGAACGTTTGCACATCACAGGGAGCCAGCCATGACCGATGCCGACCGCTTTGAGCTTTACGCCTTTTGGCGCACCTCGGCCACGTACCGCGTGCGTGTGGCCATGCACCTCAAGGGCATGGCCGTGAAAGAGCACCTGGTCAACATCGACAGCGGCGAGCACCGCAGCCCCGAGTTTTTAAACATCAACCCCTTGGGCGCCATTCCGGCCTTGGTCGACAAGGGCCACGCGCCCATCACGCAGTCCATGGCGATTCTGGAGTTTCTTGAAGAGCTGCAGCCCTCGCCTGCCTTGCTGCCGTCAGGCCTGCACGCGCGTGCCCGGGTGCGCTCGCTGGCTGGCATGCTGGTGTCTGACACGCATCCGCTGGTGACCCCACGGGTGAAAAAATACCTCACCACCACAGGCGGGTTTGATGACGCTGCTTGGCGTGCTTGGCAGCTGCAGTGGTTTGGCACTGGCATGCAAGCCGTGGAGCAACGCCTGGTCACCGAGCCTGAGACCGGCACCTACTGCCACGGCGAGGTGCTCAGCATGGCCGACATTTGCTTGGCCAGCGTGGTGGCGGTCATGCGGGTCTTCAAAATTCCCAACAACAACACGCCCACCATCGACCGCATCATGCACACGCTCGACGCGCTGCCGGCCTTCAAGTTGGCGGATCCCATGCGCCAAGTTGGCGCACCCACATGACACGCCAAGTTGGCGCTCGCTGAGCGAGATGGGTACCTCCGCCTGAATCAGGCAGGTGTGTCCAACTTGAGCAAGCGCACCGCGTTGTCTTTGAGGATGCCAGGCATCACCTCGGGCTTGAAGCCCGCTTCCTGAAAGTCGGCCATCCAACGCTCGGGCGTGATGAGCGGGTAGTCGCTGCCAAACAGCACCCGGTCTTTGAGCAAGGTGTTGGCGTACTGCACGAGCTGCTTGGGGAAATACTTCGGGCTCCAGCCCGACAGGTCGAGCCAGACATTGGGCTTGTGGGTGGCCACGCTCAGCGCCTCGTCTTGCCACGGAAAACTCGGGTGCGCCATGACGATTTGCATGTCGGGGAAATCAATGGCCACATCGTCGAGGTGCATGGGGTTGCTGTAGGCCAAACGCAAACCGCCACCGCAACGCATGCCGCTGCCTATGCCGCTGTGCCCGGTGTGAAAAATCGCAGGCAGGCCGTGCGCGTTGATGACCTCGTAAATCGGCCAGGCCATCTTGTCGTAGGGGTGGTAGCCCTGCACCGTGGGGTGAAACTTGAAGCCCTTGACGTTGTGCTCTTTGATCAAGCGCTCGGCCTCACGCGCACCCATCTTGCCTTTGTGCGGGTCGATGCTGGCAAAGCACATCATCATGTCGGCGTTCTTTTGCGCAGCCTCAGCAATCTCTTCATTGGGTATGCGGCGGCGCCCCAATTGCGACTCACTGTCCACCGTGAACATCACCAGGCCCAGGTTGCGCTCGCGGTAATAGGCAACGGTCTCGGCGATGGTCGGGCGCCGGCCGTTGCCGAAGTACTTGTCGGCGGCGCGGTCGTACTCCTCGCCGTAGTTGTCGAACGGGTTCCAGCAGCTCACC
>DKJZ01000036.1 GCA_002454975.1 Hylemonella sp. UBA6679 | reverse complement strand
CGAATCCTGCACGTCCTACCAGATAAGCCTTACAGGCACAAGAAACCCTGCTATTGATTAGATAGCAGGATTTTTTTGTTTTGGTGCCTGATTAAACGGGCGCAGCAGCCACCAAATTGCGGTCGCCTGCGCACACTTGGGTGTTGAGTTCGAAGCCGCCTGCGAAGGTGCCTGTGCCGTCAACTTCACCTGTGATTTTGGCGTACGAACCCACCGCACCGAAGAAGCCCAAGGCCTTGTCTTTGCGCATGGAGTATCCAAAACCAACGGTGCCCAGCAGGTTGCACTTACCGTCGAGGTAACCCAAGCGCACAGCATCGGCCACGCCTTTTTCTGTGCTGTAAGCGAAGGTCAAATCGCCGCCGGTGACGCGGTTGTCAATGTCGGTGCGTGTCTGGCGAAAACCCAGCAACACATTGGGGCGAGAAAATCTTGTTTCACCGCTGAGCCACTGCAGGCCCACGTACCCCACTGATTCATCCCGGCTGCTGTAGGTTTGCGATTGGGCCGCCAAGGGCAGGGCGGCGGCAGCCACCAAGGCCAGGGACAAGAGGCTTAGGCGCACTGCCTTCAGGGCGGTTTTTGGGGTGCTTGTTTGCATGAAATACTCCGTAAAAATGAAGGAGCTTTCATCATCCCTGCCGCTGGCAGCGAGCCCTTGATGCACATCAACAGCAGCGCTGGCTGTGGTTTTGTGACGACTTTGCTGCAGCCTATGCCTGCGCCAAGTCAAGCCACTGGCGAATGGTCAATGGCCAATGGCCAATGGCGAAAGGCGAAAGGCGAAAGGCTTAAGCAGTTGCCCAGCTCGGGGGGCGTTTGTCGATGAAGGCCTGAACGCCTTCTTGGGCGGCGGCGTCCATCATGTTGCAAGCCATGGTGTTTTCAGCGAGTTGGTAGGCCTGGGCCATGCTGGTTTCTAGCTGCTGGTAAAAGAGTTGCTTGCCCATGGCCACAGCCACGCGCGGCTTGGCCAAAATGCTGGCCACCAAACGTTCGGTGTCGGCCAACACATCGGTGCTGGCGATGTTGATCAGGCCTTTGTTCTGTGCGTCTTGGGCACTGATGAAGGCACCTGTCATGAGCATTTCAAACGCGGCTTTGCGCGGCAGGTTGCGTGTGAGGGCCACGCTCGGTGTGGCGCAAAACAAACCCAGGTTGATGCCACTCACTGCAAAGCGGCTGGTGGTGCTGGCCACCGCCAAATCGCACATGCCCACCAACTGGCAGCCTGCGGCCGTGGCCACGCCGTCTACCTGCGCAATTACCGGCACGGGCAGTGCTTGCAGGCTGAGCATCATGCGGCTGCACTGCGAAAACAAGGTTTTGTAAAAGGCCATGCTGGGGTTGGCGCGCATCTCCAGCAAGTCGTGCCCAGCACAAAAAGCTTTGCCTGCAGCTGAGAGCACCACCACACGCGCTGTGCTGCTTTGCGCCACAGCGTCGATGGCCGCTTGCAGCTCAGCGAGCATGTCAGACGACATGGCATTGAACGCGTCGGGGCGGTTCAGGCGCAGTTGCACCACGCCGCGGGCGTCTTCGGTGTTGGTGATGAGGGTTTGGCTCATGCGTGTCTCCTGGGGGTATCAACCGCGGGCGCGTTGGCGCAGTTGAAACTTTTGAATTTTGCCGGTGGATGTTTTTGGGATGGCCTCAAAGCGGATGTCTTTGGGCACCTTGTAGCCAGCCAGCAGCTTTTTGCAATGCGCTATCAATTCTGCAGCGTCCGTGGTCGAGCCCTCTTTGGTTTCAACGTAGGCCACGGGTGTTTCACCCCATTTGTCATCGGGCTTGGCCACCACAGCGCAGGCCAGCACCGCAGGGTGGCGGTACAGGGCGTCTTCCACTTCCAAAGAGCTGATGTTCTCGCCGCCCGAGATGATGATGTCTTTGCTGCGGTCTTTGATCTTCACATAGCGGTCGCTTTCCAGCACGGCCAGGTCGCCGGTGTGGAACCAGCCGCCTGCAAAGGCTTCCTGGGTGGCTTTGGGGTTTTTGAGGTAGCCCTTCATCACCACATTGCCGCGAAACATGATCTCGCCCATGGTTTGCCCGTCAGCAGGCAGTGCTTGCATGGTTTGTGGCTCTAGCAAGGTCATGCCTTCTTGCAAGGGGTAACGCACGCCTTGGCGCCCGTTCAAGCGGGTTTGTTCCGACAGATCTTCCTTCGCCCAGGTGTCGCGCTTGACAGCTACCGCCGCTGGGCCATACACCTCGGTGAGGCCATACACATGGGTGATGTCAAACCCAATCTTGGCCATGCCTTCAATCATCGAGGCCGGTGGTGCAGCGCCAGCCACCATGCCTTTGACGGCATGGGTGATGCCCGCACGCATCTCTGGTGGCGAATTGATGAGCAGGTTGTGCACGATCGGCGCGGCGCAGTAATGCGTGACTTTGTGGGTGGCAATCGCACCCAAAATGCTGGGCGCATCCACCCTGCGCAAACACACATGCGTGCCGCCCAGCATGGCCACGGTCCAAGGAAAGCACCAACCGTTGCAATGGAACATGGGCAGCGTCCAAAGGTACACCGGGAAGTTGGGCATGTGCCAGGTGACAGCGTTGCACACCGCGTTGAGGTAAGCACCGCGGTGGTGGGTGACCACGCCTTTGGGGTCGCCGGTGGTGCCGGAGGTGTAGCTCACGGCAATGGCGTCCCACTCGTCAGTCGGGCCAGGCAAGATGTCCAGCGCAGGGTGTGACGCCAGCCAGGCTTCGTACTCATACGCGCCTAGGGTGTCGCCAGCGCCGGTGTATTCGGTGTCGCACACATCCACCACCAACACATCGCGCTTGAACTCACTTTTGAGCATGGCCAGGGCTGGCGCCACGATGGGCGCAAACTCGCGGTCAGTGATGAGCACACTGGCCTCGCAGTGGTTGAGTTGCCAGGCAATCAGGCTGGCATCCAGGCGCGTGTTGAGGGTGTTGAGCACCGCGTTGAGGGCTGGCACTGCGTAATGCGCTTCAACCATCTCGGGTGTGTTGCCCAACATCACACTCACGGTGCTGCCGCGTTTCACGCCAGCGGCTTGCAAGGCGGCGGCCAAGCGTGCAGCGCGGTCCCGCGTTTGCCGCCAGGTGTAGCGGCGCTGACCGTGCACCACCGCAGGCAAATCGCCAAACACCTCGGCACTGCGCTCCACAAAACTCACGGGCGAGAGGGCCACGTAGTTCGCGGCGTTTTTCTCAAGGTGTTGGTCAAAAATACTCGTCATGTTGTGGCCTTGTATTTGTGTTGTGGGTGCAGTTTAGCAACCCATCCGCGCGCCTCACCGCTGGCGCTGCGTCTGGTTCACAATGGTAGCTCAACTTGTCGGATGCCTCCAAATGCATAAGTTATGGCCTTTGTTGTTTGCTGCCACGCCGTTGGTCACCTGGCTTTGGGGTTGGCCGGTGACTTTGATGGTGTCGGTCGTGGTCTTGCCCTTGGCTGAGTGGCTGTGGCGCGAGCAGCGTTCAGCCAAGACGCTCGCTTGGGGCGAGGCCTTGCCCCGCGCTTTGCTCGCTTTTATTGTGCTGCAGACCTTCTGGCTGGCGGCCTTGAGTGCATCGATGACTTGGCCCGTGGTGGTGCTTTTAGGCCTGTCGTTGGGGTATGTCAGCGGTGGTTCGGGCATTGTTTTGGCGCATGAGCTGGGCCACCGCAGGCCATGGCTAGACCGCGCGCTGGCCAGGGCGTTGTTGGCCAGCGTGGGCTTTGGCCACTATGCCATCGAGCACAACCACGGGCACCACCGCACCGCAGCCACTTACCCCGATCCAGCAACTGCGCGTTTTGAGGAGTCGCTGTGGCAATTTTTGCCTCGCTACTACAGCGGTGTTTTTCGCGATGCCGTGAAGTTGTCCAAAGCCCAGCCTGGGCGAGTTAACGAGGCTTTTTGTCTGCTAGCCCTTACGGTTACTATGTTTGCAGCTATTTTTATGATAGCGGGCGCCAAGGGCTTGGTGTTTTTGCTGCTGCAGGCCCTGCAAGCGCAGCTGCTGGTGGGCGCTGTCGACTACATGGAGCACTGGGGCTTGCGCCGCTGCTTGGTCAACGCCCGCCCAGAGCGCATGGGTCCCCAGCACACCTGGGATTGCGCCAACCCGGTTTCGGACGTGATGCTGTTTAACTTGCCACGCCACGCCTCTCACCACATGCAGCCCTCGCTCAACGCAGACGCGTTGTTTCATGTGCAAGACGCGCCGCAAATGCCCACCGGTTACGCTGGCATGGTGATCTTGACCTTGGTGCCGCCCTTGTTCCGGCGCGTGATGACGCCACGTTTGCCGCAAGCTCAAGGCCGCACGAGCGTTTTGGCATGATCACCCGCCATGACCCCAAACACCCAAGCCACCCACCAGCCTGAACTTTTCCACGGTTTAGCTGCCCACCGCTTCACACTGCCCAATGGGGACACGTTGCTGGTGGCCGAGCAGGGCGCGCAGGTCTTGTCTTGGGTAAGCGCAGGGCGCGAGCGCTTGTACCTCAGCCAAGGCAATGTGTTGGATGGCCGCACCGCCATCCGCGGCGGTGTGCCGGTGTGTTTTCCGCAGTTCAACCAACGCGGCACAGGCCCCAAGCATGGCTTTGTGCGTAACTTGGCTTGGGCTTTGCAGGATGTGCACTTTGGCGAGCCTGACCACGCGGGCCAGGTGGTTGAGGCCACCTTCGCGCTGCGTGACGATGCGCGAACCACCCTGTGGCCGCACAGCTTTGCCTTGCAGTTGCAGCTGCACTTGTCCGCACAAGCCTTGCGCATCACTTTGCACGCACACAACACCAGCACCCAAGATTGGGCGTTCACAGGCGCGCTACACACCTACTTGGCAGTCGATGACGTGACCGCCATCAGCCTGCATGGCTTGGGCGGGCAGGCCGAGTGGGACGCCATGCAAGACAGCCACGGCGTGGCTGCGCACGCACTCACGATGCGCACCGAGTTTGACCGGGTCTACCAGGCAGCCCAATCTCCCTTGGTGCTACAAGATGGGCAGCATCGCTTGCAGATCAGCCAAAGCCCCGATTGGCCCGAGACGGTGGTGTGGAACCCCGGGCCTGACAAGCACTTGCCCGACATGCCTGCCGGCGACCACGCGCGCATGTTGTGTGTGGAGGCTGCCCGTGTCTTTGAACCTGTGTGCGTGAGCGCTGGCCAGAGCTGGCAAGGCTGGCAAATGCTCAAAGTTCTGTCTTGAGCAGCACACCTTCGAGCTGCAAGAGCGCGACTTTACGCGCCAACCCGCCAGCGTAACCCGTCAACGCGCCTTGCGAGCCCATCACGCGGTGGCAGGGCACCACCACACTCCAGGGGTTGCGCCCCACCGCTGCGCCCACGGCGCGTGCTGCCTTGGGTCGGCCCAGCTGTTGCGCCAGATGCCCGTAACTGGTGGTTTTACCGGAAGGAATGTGCGCTAGCGCCTGCCAAACGGCTCGCTGAAACGGCGTACCCACCCGTTGCGACAAGACCAAGTCAAACGCCTGCAACTCGCCTTTGAAATAGCGCGTGAGCTGGTCTTGCGCTTCATGCAGCAGTTGGTTTTGCTTGACCGATGTGCCAGTTACCCAAGTGCGGGTGTCTGGCATGTGTTTTTGCCCCCTGAACCAGCAACCCGCCAGCCCGGTTTCATCACACGCCAGCAGCATCTCGCCCAAAGGGGTGGCCAAGGTGGTGTGCAGCAGGGGCGTTGTTTGGGTGTTCATGGGACATTCATCAAGCTTGGCTAGGCCTTTTTGACCAGGCCGCGATCAGTTTAAGCCGCCGATACGACTGGGCGACACCGTCGTTTGATAGTCAATAGCTAACAGGGAGGATGTTGAATTGATCAGTTTATTCAAATTGATGTTTTGCAGATGATGAAAGGTTCAAATTTTTGGTCACGCCAGACCAGGCTATCTTGTGGTTAATTTAATTTATCAATCGGTAAAAAATATCCATAGATTGGATATCTAATCCCTGGGTCTAAAAAAGATTTGCGCTCGGAGAGGAACCGGCCAAATCGAACCTTCAAGGAGTGAAGTCATGGCAACACCGCGGGTCATCAGTTTTAACAACGGCAATCTGACACAGAACAACAGCCTTGGTACCTTAAGCACTCAGCTGTCGCTGACGTTTGACGACCAAAGTGCTGCAGACACGCTGAGCTACAGCTACACATCACTCAACACGCTGGGTATGTTGACAGCCATTGCTTCGAACAACAGTGGCACAGGCAACATTGGTTTTGTGACCTACAACTACTCGGTGCCGAACGCAGCTGTGCAGTACCTGGCAGCAGGGCAAACGCTGTCGGAAACCTTCAGGGTCAAAGCTACAAGTACAAGCACCAACCTGATCACCAACGGCGATTTCTCGGCGCCTATTGCTTCATCAAGCGATGTGCCTGGATGGACCGTGACCAATGGACAAGCAGCAACAGGCCCTTCGGCTCAGAGCGCTTTTGTGAGCACGATTAACGGAAATCCACTCTTGTCTTTTGCGGCAGTGGAACGGGCGGAGGAAGCATCAGCCAAAATTTTTACGGCGTTGCCGGCACGCAATACCGCCTGACATTTGACTTCGGAACTTCTGGTGCTAATGAGAATCACACTGTTGAGCTGCGGATCGATGGAGGAGGGGCAGTCTTACCTAACAACGCGCTCATTCTTCAGGATGGTTCAGGTTCTAGGGACCCAGTCAACGAACAAGATGCTCGTAAAAACTTCGATTTCAGCGTGACCACCACGGGTACCTACACACTGAAATTCATCAACCAAACCAGTGCTTCGCGATTTTCATCTGCCGATTCAGTCCTAGACAACGTTGTGCTTCAAAGTGTTGGCACGACACAAGCAGCTGAGGTGACGCAAGATGTCACCGTACAAATCACCGGGGCCAATGATCCAGTTGTGATCACCAGCAGCGCCCAATCTGGCGCAGTCATTGAAGACGAAACACCGACACAGCGAATCACCAACGGTGATTTTGCCAACTTGGTGACGAACGGCTCCATCAACAACTGGACGGTTACGGGTTCTTCTCAGCAGGTTGTTGCTGCAGTTTCACCCCAATTTAAAGCGGTAGATTTCGGAACGGAAGACTCTGCTGCTGGCGGTGCGATTGCGCAAACGGTGCAAACCGTTCAAGGACAGACCTATGCGCTGACCTTTGACTATGCACCGCTGGCCGGGCAAATCGGTGCAGGGCAGTCTCAGTCTTTGCGCATTCTTGTGACGGATGGTCCATCGGTTTTGCTCGACGAGACATTGACTCGCACTGCGCAGAACAACCTCAGTCCGAGCCTCGAGAATTTCAGTCTGAATTTCATGGCGAGTGGTAGCAACGCGGTTGTCAAATTCATTGACACAAGTGCGGTGACGACCAACATCGATGCCCGTCTGGACAACGTTTCTGTGTTGCCAACAATCATTGGAACCACCCGTGGCGCGGTGACTTTTACCGACGCAGACTTCAGCGACGTTCATACCGCGAGCTTTACGGGCACATCCGCATACGGCACCTTCTCTTTGGGGACCATCACCGACACCATCACCGGATTGGGGGGCAAGCAACCTTGGAGTTTCACGCTCAACAACGCCAATGCGCAGTCTTTGGCGAGTAACCAAGTTGTGAATGAAGCCTTCACCATCAGCGTGACTGACAGCAAGGGTTCAACTCAACAGCAAACCGTGAATATCAGCATCACGGGCACCAACGATGCCCCAACAGTGACCGCCACACAAACCGTGCAAGCCACGGAAGACACCGCCGTTCAAGTGACGGTGGCGGGTGCTGATGTTGATAGCGGCGACACGCTGACCTACACCGCAGGCACTGCCAGCAAAGGCCTGGTCACCGGTGGTATGGGTGGTGTGTTCACCTACACACCCAACCTCAACACCAACGGGCTTGATAGCTTTGTGGTGACCGTGACCGACAGGGCAGGCGCGACTGCGCAGCAAACAGTGTCGCTGAATGTGGCGGCCGTTAATGACGCGCCTGTTGCTATGGCTAACGCATTAGCTGCTACCGAAGACACAGCTGTGACCTACACCGCAGCGCAGTTGCTGGGTAACGACACCGATGTGGAAGGCCAGACCCTGCGTATCGCATCTGTGACCTCAGGCACAGGCGGCACAGCCACCTTGAACACAGACGGCACGGTGACCTTCACGCCCACAGCCAACTTCAACGGCCCAGCGAGCTTCACTTACGTGGCAACCGATGGCAGTACTGCCAACGCACTGAGCAACAGCGCTACAGTCACAGTCAACGTAGCCCCCGTGAGCGACCCCGACAGCATCAACACCAATGCCACTTTGGCGGCCAACGGTCTTACCGCACAGGGTAATCTGTTTGTAGGCACAGGCATCTCGGGCAACAACTTTGTGGTGGCTACTGACGCGGTGGATGTGCCCCGTGTGGAAATTGGTTTGCGCGCTGACATGCGCTTCACAGGCCAAGCCAGCCGCGACTTGAGCGACGCCACCCTGTTCTTCGCCCCTAAAGGCGAATCTCTGGGGACACCCAATGCCAACGCAACCTTAGGCGACTTCGACGACACCTACGCCCGCTGGAACTTCACTTACTCCATCAACGCCGACACAGCCGGGCAGGGCGGCAAGATTGGCGACAATGCCTACAGCTTTGTGGTCTCCAAAGTGATGGGTAGTACCGTCACCGAACTCACGACCCTCAACCTGGACACCTTCCTAGCCACACTGCCTACGGCCACAGCCCAAGCTGTGAACAACGGCAGCTTGCTGCAAGACAGCCTGAACCTGCGCGGTTTGCTGGGTAATGCCTTTGATGCCAACGAGCTGAGCACCTACCAAATTGACATCGTGGCCAACAAGCGCCTGTGGCAACCTTGCCGATCGGATTGAGTTTGTCTGGGGCGCTTTTGACGGTCAACCCCATGGACTCAGGTTTAGACAACCTCACCGTTGGGCAAACTCGCACCATACTTTTGAACTACCTGGTCAATGACGGCCAAGGTGCAGCTGTTTCGCAAACTCAACAACTGGTGATCTCCGGCGTGAACGACGCGCCCGTGGTCGCAGCAGCCTTGACCAGCACCACCACCAAAGGTGCGGCTGCATACAACCTCAATTTGTTGGCAGGTGCCACAGACATCGACGGCAGCGATTTGTATGTGCAGAACCTACGCTATGCGATCAATGGCAACGCCTCAGATGGCTCCACGCCTTCTTACCTTCAATGGAACGGCACAGAGCTGCGCGTTAACCCGTCAGATGCAGCATTGAGTGGCCTCTACAACGGTGACAAAGCCACCATCGTGGCCATGTACGACGTACAAGACAACTTTGGTGCCAAGGTTGCACAAACCGAAACCATCACCATCAACGGCACTGGCCAAGCACCGGTGGTGGTCATGCCTCCTGTAACACCTGCACCACCGAGCACGCCACCGAGCACACAGCCCACAACGCCTGTAACGCCCGTAACCCCCGTAACCCCACCCACCCCCAGTGTGGTGAACAACATCACCCCTTACGGCGGTGTCAGCATCAACGGCTTGCAGCAAGTGGGCATGACTCTCTCGGCCAACACCTCGCAGCTGGTGGACCCCAACGGCATGGCGGCCAACAGCCTGAGCTACCAATGGTTCCGCGATGGTGTGGCCATTGGCAACGCCTCCAACGCCAGCTACCAGGTGGTCAACGCCGACTCAGGCCACAACCTGAGCGTGACGGTGAGCTTTCGCGACCTGGCGGGCTTTAACGAGGCCGTGTCTTCTTATGCGCTGTACGCGTTTGGGGGCACCCCCGTCGCCACAGGGCCTGCGGTTAACCAAAACCCCTATGGTGGCGTGAGCATCAACGGCAACGCCAAGGTGGGTGACACCTTGAGCGCGAATCTCTCGCAACTGGTCGACCCCAATGGGATTGCAGCGGGCACCACCACCTACCAGTGGCTCAAGGATGGCAATTTGATTGCAGGTGCCACCACCGATCGCTACAACGTGCTGGCCACAGACGCAACAAGCAACCTGAGCGTGAAGGTGGGCTTTGCCGACTTGGTGGGCAACAACGAGACCGTGTCGTCCTACAGTTTGTACGCCTATTTTTAAGGGCAGGGCGCGAGCCTCAGGCGCTTGTTGTTTTATGTGATACTGATGTCGCTGCCCTCGATGGCAGCCATCAATAACAAGGAGACAACATGCGTTTGACACATGGTTTGAAACGGCTTTGCGCTGTGGTTTTGGTGGCCGCAGTGGCCCCCATCAGTGCCTTGGCACAGTCTTACCCATCCCGCCCCATCAAGATGATCGTGCCGTTCCCGGCCGGCGGCACCACCGACATTGTGGCCCGCTTGGTCGCGCAGAGAATGACCGAGTCCATGGGACAACCTGTGACGGTGGACAACCGAGGTGGCGCTGGCGGCAACATTGGCGCAGACCTGCTGGCCAAATCGCCCGCCGATGGTTACACCATCATGATGCACAACCTGTCGTTCCCGCTCGCAGCGGTGTCGCAGGCCATGGCCAACCGTTTGCCTTTCAATGTGGACACCGACTTTGCCGGTGTGTCGATTGCCATTTACGTGCCGTTCATCTGGACGGCCAACCCCACGGTGCCAGCCAAAGACCTGCGTGAGTTGGCCAACCTGCTGAAAAACGACGCGTCTTTGCAATACAACTACGGCTCGACCGGGCCGGGTTCTACCATGCACGTGTTGGGCGAGGCGTTCAAAAAAGACGCCAATGTCAACATCACCCACGTGCCCTTCAGGGGCGCTGCGCCCATGAAGCAAGAGCTGTTGGCCGGTCGCTTGCAGGTGGGGGGAGATCAGCTCTCATCATCTTTGGGTGAAATCAAAGCGGGCACCTTGAAGGCCTTGGCCACCACGGCCTCCAAGCGCATTGCTGGCTTGCCCGAGATACCCACAGTCAAAGAACTGGGTTTTCCTAACCTTGAACTTGAAGGCTGGAACGGTGTGTTTGCGCCAGCCAAAACGCCCAAAGACATCATTGAGCGCTTGAACAAAGAGGTGGTGGCTGCAGTGCGCCACCCCGAAGTTGCCAAGCGTTTGGCCGACCTTGGGGCTGAAGCGGTGGGCTCCAGCCCCGCGGCGCAAGACGCGATTTTGCGCAAGCAGATGGACCAGTTTCGCGGCATCATCCGTGAGATGAAAATCGACTGATGGTCAGCCGCTGGTCTTACCTGGCCTTAGCTGGTCTTTCCAGCGCGGGCCAGCCACCACACGGGCAGCTCTGAGCAGTCTTTGTCATCCAAGCCGTTTTGCGCGGCTTGGTTGAAGGTCTCCAGCGCCAAGGTGGTCAAGGGCATGTCGCGCTGCGTGCTTTGGCCTTGGGCCACCATGGCGCGCAAGTCTTTTCGCATGGTGGCCACATTCACGGTGACTTGAGCACTCGTTTTGTTGGTGAGCGTTTGCGCCAGCATCGCCCCCCGCACTTTGAGCATGTTGGGGCCGCCCGAGCTGTCCGACAAAATGTCGATCACCCGGTGCGGATCCAGCCCCAAAGGCTCCACCAGCGAGAGCGCTTCACTCAAGGTTTGCCAGTACACCATCAGCGGCAAGTTAACAGCTAGCTTCATGGTGGCGCCCGCGCCATGCGTGCCCACGTGCTCAACCCGTTTGCACATGTTTTGCAGCAAGGGCAAGACGCGCTCAACATCCGCAGCCTGACCCCCCACAAAACCCAGCAACTTGCCCTCTTTGGCAGGCCCCACGCTGCCGCCGACCGGGCACTCTAAAAACGTGGCGCCAACAGCGGCTACGCGTTGGGCCATGTCTTGCGGCTTGGCAGGCGA
The DNA here is from genome assembly GCA_002454975.1 of Hylemonella sp. UBA6679. Classification (GTDB taxonomy): domain Bacteria; phylum Pseudomonadota; class Gammaproteobacteria; order Burkholderiales; family Burkholderiaceae_C; genus Hylemonella. Next base: position 4,713 of record DKJZ01000036.1, on the reverse strand, counting down.
CACCGTGCTCATGTCGATGAAGGTTTTGCCGTGCACTGCGCCAGCAAGTAAACCGTCTGGGGTGCCGTAGACGGCATCGATCGCGGCTTCGTCGGTCAGCAAGGTCAGCACCACATCGACCGATTCGCTCAGGGCTTGCGGTGTGGGTGCCCATTGCGCGCCTGCGTCAAGCAAGCCCTGGGCTTTGAGCGGGCTGCGGTTCCAGACCGTGAGGGCATAACCTTGCCCAAGCAAACGCGAGCCAATGGCCGCGCCCATTTTGCCGATGCCTGCAATGCCAACTTTCATGCTGTCTCCTGAAGTGTTTGCAGCATTGTGCTTGATCTCGAGGCGGGCAAAGAAAAAGGCCTTGCATTGCTGCAAGGCCTTTTGAAAGTGGCTCCTCGACCTGGGCTCGAACCAGGGACCTACGGATTAACAGTCCGGCGCTCTACCGACTGAGCTATCGAGGAACAAGACTCAAATTATAGCCATAAAAAAACGCTGTTTTGAGAGGGCGTTGAAAATTTTCTGAGCTCAGCGCGACAGCATGCGCGCCATCAGCGCTGCGGCTGTTGTTTCTGGCGTTGGGCTGGCGATCAGCTGGCGCACCATGGCCACCGAACCCACGCCACTGGCCATCACTTCGGACAGCTTTGCCTCATCAATGCCGCCAATGGCCACGAGCGGCAGATGACCCATCAAGGCGGCGTAGCGCTTGAGCCGCCCCGCGCCTTGTGGTGCGGTGGCCATGCGTTTGAGTGTGGTGGGGTACACCGCGCCCAGGGCCATGTAGCTTGGGCTGTGTGCGTCGGCCTTGAGCATCTCGGCATAGCCGTGGGTGCTCAAGCCCAGGCGCAAGCCCGCAGCGCGTATGGTTTGGATGGGCGCCTCAGCCATGTCTTCTTGGCCCAGGTGCACACCGTAAGCCCCCGCAGCAATGGCGGCTTCCCAGTGGTCGTTGATGAACAAAAGCGCGCCCGTGCCACGCACCGCCTCAACCGCGGCTTGCACTTCCAGCGCAATGGCGCTTGCGTCTTCTGATTTGAAACGCAGCTGCACCGTGGGCACCCCAGCGCGGGCCATGCGACCGCACCACGCCGCATCGGGCAACACCGCGTACAAACCCAACTCGGGGCAAGGCGCAAACGCATTCGCGCGTGGCTGCGCTCTGATGCCGAAGTGGTGCGGCTTGGTGGGCCAGTGGCTGTTGAAAGCACCGGTGTCTTGGGTTTGCGCTTGCCAAGCCAAAGCCAGCAGCTCGGCATCTGCCTCAACGAAGCCCAAAGCCAAAGCCGCTACTTTGGCAGCTTGGTAAGCAGGTGCGTCGTGTGTGAACACCACAGCCGGGGTGTCCGCCACCGGCAGGGCCACATCAGGGTGTTGTCCAACGATGGCCAAGGCCATGGCTTGGAGCTCAGGCGCTTGGGTTAAGGCGTGAACCCAACGCGCAGCGTGGGTGCCAACTGTTTCAGGCGTGCTCATGCGTGGTGCCAAAAAGGGGTGCCCAGCACCGGCGTGCTGGGCTGGGCGGCGTCTTGCTCCACCATGGCGCCGCTTAAAAAGGCGTCGCGCCCGGCTTGTGTGGCAGCCGCAAACGCGCCTGCCATGGCCACCGGGTTTTGCGACAAGGCCACCGCGGTGTTGAGTAACACGCCATCAAAGCCCCATTCCATCACTTGGCAAGCGTGGCTGGGCAAGCCCAGACCAGCATCCACAATCATGGGCACGCTCAGGCGCTCACGCAGCACACGCAGCGCGTAGGGGTTGATGGGGCCCTTGCCCGTGCCAATCGGCGCGGCCCAGGGCATCACCGCTTGGCAACCCACGTCCACCAAACGCTGGCACAGCACCAAGTCTTCGGTGCAGTAAGGCAGCACCTTGAAGCCGTTTTTAATGAGCCAATCTGCGGCCTCCACCAGGTTCAAGGTGTCAGGCTGCAGGGTGTAGTCGTCGCCAATCAACTCCAGTTTGACCCACGGCGTGTCAAACACCTCACGCGCCATTTGCGCGGTGGTCAGCGCCTCTTGAATGCTGTGACACCCTGCGGTGTTGGGCAGCACCGGCACTTGCAACTCGCGCAGCATCTCCCAAAAGGTGTTGGTACTCTCATCCGGGTTGGCAGTTTGGCGGCGCAGCGATGCGGTGAGCATGCCGGGCTTGGCCAGTTGCACCGCGTCTTTGAGGGTTTTGGGCGAGGGGTAACGCGCGGTGCCCAAGAGCAAACGGCTTTGAAAGGTCTCGCCGTAAAGAACAAAGGGGTCTTGGACAGAGGTGGAAGTCGTCATGGTGTTAGCCGCCAGTCACAGGAAAAATCACATCCACCTGGTCGTTGGGGGCCAGCCGGTGGGCCTCATAGGCGGTTTTTGGGACAAATTGGGTGTTCACTGCCGCGGCAAAAGGCGGCTGCGCTTGGATGGCGCGCACCGCATCGGCCAAGGTGGCACCGTGGGGCAACTCGATTTTGTTTTTGTTCACAAACACTTGCATAGCCAAGAACCTTACACCATCTCAATGTGCGCTTGACGCGGTCTGCAGGCTAAAGCGTTGGGCCAGGGCAGAGGTGCCGTGTGCCAAAACTTCGAGCGCCACGTCCAGCAAGGCCGGCGAGATCATGAAGCCATGCCGGTACAAGCCGTTGATTTGCAAGACCCGGGGTGCGAGCAGGCGCACCGCGGGCAGGTTGTCGGGCAGGGTGGGGCGGGCTTGCGTGGCAATTTCAATGATGCGTCCCTCACCAAAGCCCGGGTGCACCGAGTACGCCGCGCTGAGCAACTCCAAGGTAGAGCGCACGCTGGGCGGCGAGGTGTCGTTGCTCTCAATTTCGGTCGCGCCAATCACAAACAGGTGGTTGGGCTTGGGCGCGATGTAGATGGGGTAGCGCGGATGAATCAGGCGCGTGGGGCGGCTCAAATGCACATCGGGCGCGTGGATGCGTGCCACCTCGCCGCGGATGCCGCGCAGGGGCAGGCTGCTTTTGGCACCTAAGCCGCGGCAGTCGATCACCCAATCGGGCTGGTCGGTTTGCCCGGGTGTGAAATCCTCGGGTGCTTTGGGGGTTTGCCAGTGCAGCTGCACTTTCATGCCCTGCAAGGCATGCAAGAGCGCGGCCATGAGTTCGCGGTTGTCCAGCTGGCCTTCGCCAGGCAGGTACAGGCCTTGGGCAAAACGTGTTTCCAGACTGGGCTCCAGGGCTTGTACCCCGGCCATGTCCAATGGCTGGGCTTGAGGCAGCGCCGGGTTGCTGGCGTGGGTGGCTTGCATAAGACGGCCAAAACGCTGGGCCTCGGCCGCGTCTTGGCGGTGCCACAAAATCAACGTACCTTCTTGTTGAAAAAATACCGGTTGCTCTAATTGTTGTAGCAGCTCAGGCCAGCGCAGCAAGGCGTAGCGGCCCATTTCCACCACAGGCGGCTCGGTGATGGCCGACTCAGCCAAAGGTGCCAACATGGCCGCTGCCACCCGCGCGGGGGAGCTTTGCGCATCGGCGCCACCGGCCTCATACACCGAGACTTTCCAGCCCGCGCGCGCGAGCTGCCAGGCCATCAAGCGGCCCATGATGCCCGCACCTAAGACCGCAACAGCAGACGACTTCAAGGACATGGGCTAGGGTCAGGCAAGACGCGCAGGTACGAGATAATTTTGATCATGACGATTTCCACAAGCCCCGATTTTCACCCAGGCCAGGCCCACACCACGGCAGGCAGCCCGCAAACCCGCCGTTATGCCCGTGTATTGTCCATTGCCGGTTCAGACTCTGGCGGCGGCGCGGGCATCCAGGCTGACCTGAAAACCTTTGCCGCTTTGGGCTGTTTTGGCATGACGGCCATCACCGCCATCACCGCGCAAAACACCCTTGGCGTGTCTGCCATCCATGCCTTGCCGCCTGAGTTGCTGGCGGCGCAAATTGACGCGGTGGTGAGCGACATCGGGGTCGACGCCGTCAAAATTGGCATGCTGCATTCACCAGACATTGTGCGTGTGGTGGCCCAAGCCATCCGCACCCATGGCTTGACCCAGGTGGTGTTTGACCCGGTGATGGTGGCCACCAGTGGCGACCGCTTGATCACCAAAGACACGGTGCAGGTGCTCAAAGACGCGTTGTTTCCTCATGTGGCACTCATCACCCCGAACCTGGACGAGGCCGAGCTGCTGCTGGGCCGCAAGATCCTTGGCCTGGCCGACTTAGACGCTGCCGCCGCTGAACTTTTAGCGCTGGGCGCGCCTGCGGTTTTGCTCAAGGGCGGGCACCTGGCCGAGCGTGGTGGCGGCGCTGAGGTGGTCGATGTGCTGGTCACCCGCAGCGGTGCGCATGTGCGCTTGGCCAGCCCGCGCATCGAGAGCCATAACGTGCACGGCACGGGTTGCACACTGTCCTCGGCCATTGCAGCGCACCTGGCTTTGGGCCACGACTTGCCGCAGGCGGTGCAACTGGCGCGTGCTTACATTTTGCAGGCCATTGCCTCGGGTGCAGATGTGCGTACCGGTCAGGGGCACGGGCCTTTGAACCACGGCTTTGCGCCGGTGGCCATGGTCAAGGTTCAGGTTTAAAAAATTTAAATTTTGTCAGGGTGCGCCACACCCAATATCTGGTGCAATTTGCTGCTGGTGGTGGTGTATTGCAGCAGTGTGGGCTCGTTGGGCCGCAGGTAAGCCGCTGCACCAAACGCGGCCAGCGCGCACTCATGAAAACCTGAGACCAGCAGCTTCTTTTTGCCCGGGTAGGTGTTGATG
>DKJZ01000105.1 GCA_002454975.1 Hylemonella sp. UBA6679 | reverse complement strand
ATTTTTTCAACGGCCTGTTAGAGGGTTTGGGCACGCCCACGCAGCCACACGCCCTGCAAACCGCATTCATCGCGCACCAAGCTTTGCAGTGTGGCTTTTGCACCAGCGGCATGCTGATGCGCGCGCAAGCACTGCTGCTGGCCAACCCTGAGCCCACCGCGCAAGACGTGAAAGACGCCTTGCACAACAACCTGTGCCGCTGCGGCGTCCAGCCGCGCGTGGTGCAAGCCGTGCTGCAGGCTGCACGTGCGCTGGCCAGCCACACGCCGCCGCTTGCGCAAACGCCACAGGATCAGGCAAGAGTTCAGGATCAGGCTGGGGGGCATGAAGATGCGTCTTCTCGGCCTGAGGCCTCAGCAACCCCTTTAACCAGCCCCTCAGACCTTGCCTCAGGCAGCCATGCAGCCATGGCCTCACCCACGCCTTCGGCCCTCAACTGGCCGGCCCCACCTGCGGTGCTGGGCAGCCACCCCTTGTTGGGCCAATGGCTGGGCATCGTTGACGGCCACATCCTTGCCAGCTCGGGCAAGGCCGACATTGGGCAAGGCATCACCCACGCCCTGCGCCGCGTGGTGGCGCAAACCCTGGGGGTGCCCGAGGCGCAGGTTCGCATGCGCGCACTCAGCACCGCGCACAGCCCCGACGAAGGTGTGACCTCGGGCAGCCTTTCGGTACAAGACTCGGGCGCCGCCCTGAGCATGGCCGCTGTGCAGCTGCGCGAGCTGGCGCTTGCGCACCTGGCGCACCGCACTGGCGTGCCTGTCGCGCACATCAGCCTAGACCCCAACACGGGCGCTTTTCAAGCGGCAGGCGTTACCGCCCATTACGCCGATCTCGCCCAAGAAACTTGGTGGCAAACCGCCATCACGCCCCACACCGCGCCCCACACCACACCCCATTCCGCACCGCATGCCACGCAGCCTGGCTTGCCTGGGCAAACCACGGCCGATGTGCGTGATGACGTGGCCGCCAAAGTCTTGGGCACGTTCACTTTCATCCAAGACCTCGCCCTGCCGGGCATGTGCTTTGGCTATGTGGGTCGGCCCCGCACCCCCCAGGGCCAGCTTGTGCCCGGCCAAGCCGCCAGCCTCGTGCAAGCCTTGCAGGCCCTGCCCGACGTGACCCAGGTGGTGCAAGAGGGTCAACTCATCGGCGTGTTGGCGCGCACCGAACACGCCGCATTGCAAGCTGCGCAGCGCATGCAAGACAGCCTAGCCTGGCAAGACGGGGCAGCTGTGCCTGCGGTGGGCCAGCTCACGCAGTGGCTGCGTGCCCAAGCGCTGCAAACCACGGTGGTGCACACCACCCATCCCGCCGACCATGCTCCTGAAAAAGGAGCACCTTCGCCAGATTTGACGCTGCTTGAGGCTGAGTTTGAGCGTCCTTATCTGCAACATGCCTCCATCGGTTTGTGCTGCGCTTTGGCGCATCGACAGGGCGAGCGTTTGGAGGTGTGGTCGCACAGCCAAGGCATTTTCAACCTGCGCCGTGACCTGGCGCTGGCGCTGCAACTCCAGCCCGAAAACGTGACCGTTCACCACGCCCAAGGCGCGGGCTGCTATGGCCACAACGGCGCGGACGACGTGGCTTTTGACGCCGCCTGGCTGGCCTCGCATACATCGGAGCCTGTGCGGGTGATGTGGACGCGCGAGGCTGAAATGCGCCATGCTCCGCTGTCGCCCGCCATGTCGGTGCGGGTGCAAGTGGGTGTGAACCCGCAGGGTCGCATCGCGCATTGGACGCAAGAGGTGTGGAGCCAGGGCCACGGTACCCGGCCCGGGCGCGGCAGCACGCCCGCCTTGCTGGGCGCCTGGCAAACCCAGCAGCCCGCGCCTGTGCCCATGGCGGTGAATGCGCCTTTGGCCGTGGGTGGGGGCTCCAAGCGCAATGCCGTGCCCCCTTATGACATCGCGCAGCAGCACATCGTGAACCACCGCGTGCTGGCCATGCCGCTGCGGGTGTCGGCCCTGCGCGCACTGGGCGCACCCGCCAATGTGTGGGCGGCAGAAAGCATGATGGACAAGGTGGCAGCACACCTGGGGCAAGACGTGTTCAGCACGCGCTTGGCCCACCTGAGCGATGCACGTGCGCGCGCTGTCCTCACACGCCTGCAAGTGCTCACGCAGCAGGCCCGCTCAGCCCCCGCCAGCGAAGGTGTGGGCTGGGGCTTGGGCTACGCGCGTTATAAAAACACCGGCGCATATTGCGCGGCGTGGGCACAAGTCAGGGTAGACCACGCGGTGCACCTCGAGCAGCTCGTGGTGGTGGCCGATGTGGGGCAAGTGATCAGCGACACCGGCGTGCGCCTGCAGCTCGAAGGCGGCGCCTTGCAAGCCGCCAGTTGGGCGCTGCGCGAGCAGGCTGTGTTTGATGCACAAGGCCTGCAAAGCGTCGATTTCGAAAGCTACCCCATCGACAGCTTTGCCGACCTGCCCGCCCTGACTGTCGAGCTCATCGACGGCCCCGGTCTGCCGCCTTTGGGCGCCGGTGAATGCGCCAGTGGGCCCACCACCGCGGCACTGGCCAGCGCGGTGTCTCAGGCCCTGGGCATCGAGGTCAACAGCCTGCCGCTGAGCGCGCAACGATTGATGGATTTACTCAACTCTCACTGAACCAACATGAACAATTTGCATATTTTGAGTGGCGGCGCTGCAGCCGCGGTGGTCAAAGGTGTCCAGGCTGAATTTGAAGCCGCCAATGGCCTGCAGGTCAAAGGCACGTTCAGCGCGGTTGGCGCCATGCGTGACCAGCTGGTTGCGGGCACACCTTGCGACCTGGTCATCCTCACCCGCCCGCTGATTGACGCCCTGGTGGCCTCAGGCCATGTGGTGGCAGGCTCGGCCCGCTCGCTGGGCCTGGTGAAAACTGGGGTGGCCGTGCGCAGTGGCACACCTGTGCCAGCGATTGCCACGCGTGAGCAACTGCGCCAAGCGTTTGAAGAAGCCAGCGGCATTTATTTTCCTGACCCGCAGCTGGCCACCGCTGGCATCCACTTCATGAAGGTGCTGACCGCGCTGGGCTTGAACGAGCGTTTGGCAGCCAAGTTCCGCCCCTACCCCAATGGCGCCACCGCCATGGGCGAGATGGCCAAAAGCACCGAGGCTGGCCTGATCGGCTGCACCCAGGTGACCGAGATCAACTACACACCTGGCGTGCAACTGGTGGGCAACCTGCCCCCAGAGTTTGAGCTGGCCACCGACTACACCCTGGGCATTTGCAGCCAAGCCAGCAACCCGGCCGCGGCGCAGGCCATGGCAGATTTGCTCAGCGGCCCAGCCTCGCAAGCGGTGCGCCGCCAAGGTGGTTTTGAGTTTTAAAAATGGCCGGGCTCGTGCATCAAGACCGCGCGACGCGGTTGATGCGGTCGGCCCACACGCTGAGTGCCAGGGCCACGCCCACCAGCGTGAGCCCCACCGGCCCCAGGCTGGTAAAGCCGCTCCAGGTCAGCATCCAGCCCCCCATAGCGGCCCCCAGGGCCTGACCGGCATACAAGCTTGAGGTGTTGAGCGCCAAGGACGCCGAGGCCAGCGCCGGCACCGAACCCGCCAGCCGCGCTTGCTGGTTGGACACAAACGCAAACGAGCCGATGCCCCACACCATCATGGCCAGGCCAATGGCCCAAGGTCGGGGCCAGGCCCAGGCCGCCAAGCTCCACAGCACCATGCCGCCGATGACAAAGGACAAAGCCACACGCGAGCCGGCATCAGCCCCAATGCGCGCCACCGCTCGTGACAACATCACATTGCCCAGCACGCCGCACACCCCCATCAAGGTGAGCAACATGGCCTGCAGGGCCGGGGGTGCACCCACCAGGTCGCGCAACGCTGGCGTAGCGTAGCCCAGCACCATCAGATGCCCGGCGCACCACATGAACGTGGCCAAGAGCACCAAGCGCAAACGCGCGTTGCGCGCCACCTGCCCCCAAGACGACAAGGTCAAGGGGGGCACGGACAAGCCTGACGGAATCACCCGCCACACCAACACAGCGGCGAGCATGGCCAGCGCAGCAATCAAGGCAAAGGCATAGCGCCACGAGCCATAACTGGCCAGCAAATTGCCGATGGGCATGCCCAGCACCGAGGCCATGGACCAGCCTAAAAACACGGTGGTCACCGCGGTGGCGCGCTGGTGCGCTGGCACCATCAGCCCGATGGTGGCTGCGGCCTGGGGCGTGAACACCGCAGCCCCCAGCACCGAAAAGGGCCGCACGACGGCCAGGCTCACGTAGTCAGGGGCCAAGGCGCAGGCCAGGTGACCCAGGCCCAGGGCAAGGAGCGCGGCCACCAGCAGCACCCGCCGGTCGACCCGGGAGGTGAAGGCAGCAAAAGCGGGGGCGCCCAGGCACATGGCCAATGCGGCCACGCTGAGCAAGGTGCCCGCGGTGGGCACAGAAATGCGCAAATCTTGCGCCAGAGCGTCGAGCATGCCGGGCACCACCAAGACCCCGCAGGCCACGACAAAATTGCCGAACACCAACACCCACACGGGCGCTTGGACCGAGCGGGTCGTGACAGACATATCAGGGGGTAAGTGTGGGCAACAAAGTAGGCACTGGGGTCTTGGCTTGCAAGCTTGGCCTGCCCGGAGGGGATCGAACCCCCGACCCACAGCTTAGAAGGCTGTTGCTCTATCCAACTGAGCTACGGGCAGAGATCGAGGAAAAAATGGTCGGAGCGGCGGGATTCGAACTCGCGACCCTCTGCTCCCAAAGCAGATGCGCTACCAGGCTGCGCTACGCTCCGACAGCACGCATTGTAGCGCCCAAAGCGGCCCAAACTGGCGTGCATGTGTCAGATACACCAACTATTTTCACAGGTGCGCTACAGTGCGTCATGCCCGACTCGCCGCCCTTGCATTGGCTCGACCCCATGGAAGACTTTCCGCCGCTGGCGCAAGCCTGGGGCAGCCAGACCCCCGCACCGGGCTTGCTGGCAGCGGGCATGGATTTGGACGTGGCACGTTTGCTCAAAGCCTACCGCCACGGGATTTTTCCCTGGTTCAGCCAGGGCGAGCCCGTACTGTGGTGGAGCCCCGACCCGCGCATGGTCTTGCACACCGCAGACTTCAAGCTGCACCCGTCTTTGAAAAAAACCCTGCGCCACTTTACCCGCCAGACCAACGCCGAGGTGCGCTTTGACACGGCGTTTGACCAGGTGATTCAAGCCTGCGCAGGCAGCCGACGTGCCGGGCAAAATGGCACTTGGATTGTGCCGGCCATGGTGCGGGCCTACCGCGCCTTGCACAAAGCCGGCCACGCGCACAGCGTGGAGACTTGGGTCGACGGGCAGTTGGTGGGTGGCTTGTACTGCGTGGCCATCGGGCGCGCGTTGTTTGGCGAGTCGATGTTCACGCGCCAAAGCGACGCGTCAAAAATTGCCTTGGCCGCGCTGGTGGCGTTTTGCCGTGCCAACGGGGTTGAGATGATCGACTGCCAGCAAAACACCCGGCATCTGGCTTCGCTGGGTGCACGGGAAATCAGCCGCGATGCCTTTGTGGCCCACATTGCCGCAGCGCGTGCGCAAAGCCCACCCACGTGGGAGTTCCTCCCTCTATACTGGGACGCGCTTTTGAACCGCCCTGCCCCGACGTGACGCACCTCAACGACCTGCCGCTGGCGACCCTGCAGTTTTACGCCACGGCGCCCTACCCCTGCAGCTACCTCGATGCCCGCATGGCGCGCTCGCAGGTGGCCACCCCCAGCCACCTCATCAACACCGCCGCCTACTCTGAGCTGGTAGCACGTGGGTTTCGGCGCAGCGGCATGTTCACCTACCGCCCCTACTGCGACGGCTGCCAAGCCTGCACGCCCTTGCGGGTGCTGACCCACGGGTTTGTGCCCAACCGCACGCAGCGCCGCGTTTGGCGCGACCACAGCCACTTGCAAACCCGCGTGCTCAAGCTGGAGTTTGTGGCTGAGCACTACCAGCTTTACCTGCGCTACCAAAACGGGCGCCATGCAGGCGGGGGCATGGACCAAGACAGCATCGACCAATACACCCAGTTTTTGCTGCAAAGCCGCGTCAACTCGCGCATGGTGGAGTTTCGGGAGCCCTCGGTGCAGGGCCAAGCCGGTGCCCTGCGCATGCTGGCCATTTTGGATGTGCTCGAAGATGGGCTCTCAGCCGTCTATACCTTCTACGACCCCGAGGTCAAAGCCAGCTACGGCACCTTTGGCATCTTGTGGCAAATTGAGCAGGCCCGCCAAATGGGGCTGCCCCACCTCTACCTGGGCTACTGGATCGCACAAAGCCCCAAGATGAACTACAAGGCGCTCTACCACCCGCACGAAGTGCTGGTCAACGGGCATTGGCAAGCCCCGGTCTCACGCCAAGCTTAGCGGTGCATGAGAGAGTTAACCCACGCCAGATTTCATAGCGTAAAATAGAGCTTCAGTTTTGGAGCCCACGATGAGAAAAACCGACCAGGATCTTCCATCTACCCCGACCGTGCAAGTCATTGAGCGCATGTTCGCGCTGATGGACGTGCTCTCGCAGCGCGAAGAAGCGATGTCGCTCAAAGACATCAGCGAAAAAACCGGGCTGCACCCCTCCACCACCCACCGCATCTTGAACGACCTGGCCATCGGCCGCTTTGTCGACCGGCCCCAGCCCGGCACCTACCGGCTGGGCATGCGCTTGCTGGAACTGGGCAACCTGGTCAAAGGACGCTTGAATGTGCGCGATGCGGCCTTGCTGCCCATGCGTGAGCTGCACAAGCAAATTCAGCAGCCGGTGAACCTGAGCATGCGCCAAGGCGACGAGATTGTGTACGTGGAGCGCGCGTACAGCGAGCGCTCGGGCATGCAGGTGGTGCGTGCCATTGGCGGGCGCGCGCCCCTGCACTTAACGTCGGTGGGCAAGTTGTTTTTGGCCGCAGACGACCCGCAGCGTGTGCGCGCCTACGCCACCCGCACGGGCCTGAGCGGGCACACCAAAAACAGCATCACCCAGCTGCCCAACCTCGAGCGCGAGCTGGGCAAGGTCCGCCAGTACGAGGTGGCCCATGACAACGAGGAGCTTGAGCTGGGCGTGCGCTGCATGGCAGCGGGCATTTACGACGACCAAGGCAAGCTGGTGGCCGGGCTGTCGATTTCTGCACCTGCTGGGCGTCTTGAGGAAGAATGGCTGCCCAAGCTGCAAGCCGTGGCTGCAGACATTTCGCGCGCGCTGGGTTACCAGCAATCTTAAAGCTTTTGGGCCGCTAGACCGCGTGGGTTATGGCCTAGCTGCTATCAAATCCATAACAAAAACGCCTCGGATGAGGCGTTTTTTATTGGCGCTTGGGGCAGCGCAAGCCTGAGATTTTGTCGAGCCGGCGAAAAAGTTGCTCAGGTGGGCGTCATGACCGAGCGGGCTTCCACCCACCGGCGCACACGCTCAGCGTCTGCAATGCGGGTGAGCTTACCGGCCGAATCCAAAAACACCATGATGAGTTTGCGGCCCGACACCTTGGCCTGCATCACCAAGCATTGGCCAGCCTCAGAGATGTAGCCGGTTTTTTGCACCCCGATGTCCCACGCTGGGCTTTTCACCAAGCGGTTGGTGTTGTTGTACTGCAGGGTTTGGCGCCCCACCGCCACTTGGTGGCCGTGCGAGGTGGAGAACTCTCGCAAAATCGCGTCTTCCGAAGCTTGGTTGACCAAAATCGCCAGGTCTTTGGCGCTGGATTGGTTTTTGCTCGACAAGCCGGTGGGCTCCACATAGTTGGTGTCGTGCATGCCAAGCTGGCGCGCCTTGGCGTTCATCAGGCCCACAAAGGTTTGCAAACCGCCCGGGTAGGTGCGGCCCAGGGCGCTGGCGGCACGGTTTTCGCTCGACATCAAGGCCAGGTGCAGCATTTCGCGGCGGGTGAGTTGGGCACCCACTTTGAGGCGCGAGGTGCTGCCCTTTTCGGTGTCCACGTCGGCCTGGGTGATGGTGATGACCTCGTCCATCGAGAGCTTGGCTTCGCTGATGATCAGGCCCGTCATAAGCTTGGTGAGCGAGGCGATGGGCAAAACGGCTTGCTCGTTTTTGCTGAACAGCACCTCGTTGGTGTCTTGGTCGATGACCAGGGCCACGCTGGAATTCAAGGCCAAGGCGTCTTGGCGACCATGCAAACCCGCCAACTGGCCGTGCGAGGGACGCGCTGCTGCACGCGGCACAGCGTTGCGCTGCGCCACGTTTTTAACCACAGGGCGGGGTTTGGTGCTGGGCGCAGCCTTGCGTTTGGCGGTGTTGGTGGCTGAGGCGCTGGCTTTTTTCTCGGAGGCCACCGGGGCTGCGGCAAACACGGCCGTGGAACACACCAAGGCAAGCATGCCAGCCAGGTTCAAGAGCCAACGGTTCATACGCATCACCCGGATTCCTTTTATCACTTTGATCAATTCATAGAGTTTATTCAGAAAACCATGCTGCATCAACAACTTGCATCATTTTTTACAGTTATTTTCTGAACAAACCCAAGAATTGAGCCAGATTCACCCAGATTGAGCCGCTTGACACGGGCTCAGCCCTGGGCCGCCACCCGGTCGGCCTTGCTTTGCAGCTTGTTCAAAGCGCTCAAATACGCCTTGGCCGAGGCCACCACGATGTCGGGGTCTGAGCCCACGCCATTGACCACACGGCCGCTGTTTTGCAAGCGCACGGTCACCTCGCCTTGGCTTTCGGTCGAGCCGCTGATGGCATTGACCGAGTACAGCACCATCTCGGCGCCGCTCTTGACGTGCGACTCGATGGCTTTGAGCGAGGCGTCCACTGGGCCGTTGCCCTGCGAGGCGCTCTTGACCTCTTTGCCGGCAACGGTGAAGACGATGGCGGCGTGCGGCTGCTCGCCAGTTTCGCTGCGCTGCGAAAGGGAGACAAAGCCGTACTGCTCTTTTTCGTTGGTCACGCTCTCGTCGCTGACCAGGGCCAAGATGTCTTCGTCAAAAATCTCGCTCTTGCGGTCGGCCAGCTCTTTGAAGCGGGCAAAGGCGGCATTGAGTTCGCTCTCGCTTTCCAATGACACGCCCAAATCTTGCAAGCGCTGCTTGAAGGCGTTGCGCCCGCTGAGCTTGCCCAGCACGATTTTGTTGGCGCTCCAGCCCACGTCTTCGGCGCGCATGATTTCATAGGTGTCGCGCGCTTTGAGCACGCCGTCTTGGTGGATGCCCGAGGCGTGCGCAAAGGCATTGGCCCCCACCACCGCCTTGTTGGGCTGCACCACAAAACCGGTGGTTTGGCTCACCATGCGGCTGGCTGCCACGATGTGTTTGGTGTCGATGCCCAAGTCGAGGTTGAAGTAATCGCGGCGGGTTTTGACCGCCATCACAATTTCTTCCAAAGAGCAGTTGCCCGCCCGCTCGCCCAGGCCGTTGATGGTGCACTCCACCTGGCGTGCGCCGCCAATCTTCACACCAGCGAGCGAATTGGCCACGGCCATACCGAGGTCGTTGTGGCAATGCACCGACCAAATGGCTTTGTCGGAATTGGGCACGCGCTCACGCAAAGTTTTGATGAAGTTGCCGTACAACTCGGGCACGGCGTAACCCACGGTGTCGGGCACGTTGATGGTGGTGGCGCCCTCGGCAATCACCGCCTCGATGACGCGGCAGAGAAAGTCCACATCGCTGCGGTAGCCGTCTTCGGGGCTGAACTCTATGTCGCCCACCAAATTACGGGCAAAACGCACCGACTGCTTGGCCTGCTCGAGCACCTGCTCGGGGGTCATGCGCAGCTTTTTCTCCATGTGCAGCGCCGAGGTGGCAATGAAGGTGTGGATGCGCGCGCTGTTGGCGCCCTTCAAAGCTTCGGCGGCGCGGGAGATGTCGCGGTCGTTGGCGCGCGACAAGGTGCATACGGTGGAGTCTTTGATGTTGTTGGCAATGAGCTGCACAGCCTCAAAGTCGCCATTGGAGCTGGCGGCAAAACCGGCCTCGATCACATCGACCTTGAGGCGCTCCAACTGGCGTGCGATGCGCAGTTTTTCGTCCTTGGTCATCGACGCGCCAGGCGACTGCTCGCCATCACGCAAGGTGGTATCGAAGATGATCAATTTATCGGCCATGGTGTGCTCCGTACAGAAATTAAAACAAAAAAGCCCGTTGCGAGGCAGACGGGCTTTGATGGAAAAAGGCGCTCGCGCTACTGTTTCCGCCCGTGTTGGCGTAGCAGGTTGAGCTCTAGCGCGTTGTTCATGAAATCAATGTAACACAAATTTCAACATCACTTGTGCAAGCCACGCTCATCGGGTTCATCGGTCGAGGTGCTGATCACGCTGGTTTGCTGACCCTTGACCTTGCGCACCGCATACAGCACATAGCCACTCAGGCCATACACCATGAACACCGCAAACAACACCACAGGCGGGTGGATGTTGACCACCGCAATGCCCAGTGCGATGAGCACAATCACGGTGAAAGGCACGCTCTTTTTCATCTTCAAGTCTTTGAAGCTGTAAAACGGCACATTGCTCACCATGGTCAGGCCCGTGTAGAGGGCCAGCAGCGACATGGGCCAAGCCACCGAGGGGCCTGCCACGTCAAGCTCGGTACAAATCCAAATGAAGCCCATCACCAAGGCAGCCGCGGCCGGTGAAGGCAAGCCCTGAAAATAGCGCTTGTCGACCACGCCGGTGTTCACATTGAAGCGGGCCAGGCGCAGGGCCGCGCAGGCGCAGTACACAAAGGCGGCAATCCAGCCCCAACGGCCCATGCCGCGCAAGGCCCACTCATACGCAATCAAAGCGGGGGCCGCGCCAAAGGACACCATGTCGGATAGCGAATCCATTTGCTCGCCAAACGCGCTTTGCGTGTTGGTCATGCGGGCCACACGGCCGTCGAGGCTGTCAAAAATCATGGCCGCAAACACCCCGAGGGCGGCCAGGTCGTAACGCTCGTTCATGGCCATCACGATGGCGTAAAAGCCACCGAACAAACCGCCGAGCGTGAACAAGTTGGGCAGGATGTAAATGCCCTTGCGTCGCTTCTTCACCATCACACCGGGCTCGGTCAAACCCGAGTTAGACCCATCGTGCATCGCATTACTCCAAAAAAACAAAGGCCACCGCGTGGTGGCCTTCGATCTTACACGCGAGGATCAGTTGCGCGTTTGGTCCACCAGTTTGTTCTTGGCAATCCAAGGCATCATGGCGCGCAGCTGGGCACCCACCACCTCGATGGAGTGGTCGGCGGTGTTGCGGCGACGTGCGGTCATGCTTGGGTAGTTCAAGCGACCTTCTTGGATGAACATCTTGGCGTAGTCACCGTTTTGAACGCGCTTCAAAGCGTTGCGCATGGCTTTGCGCGACTCTTCGTTGATCACCTCAGGGCCGGTCACGTACTCACCGAACTCCGCGTTGTTGGAGATCGAGTAGTTCATGTTGGCAATGCCGCCTTCGTAGATCAGGTCGACGATGAGTTTGAGCTCGTGCAAGCACTCAAAGTAGGCCATCTCGGGCGCGTAGCCGGCTTCCACCAGGGTCTCGTAGCCCATCTTGATGAGTTCAACCGCGCCGCCGCACAACACGGCCTGCTCGCCGAACAAGTCGGTTTCGGTTTCTTCTTTGAAGTTGGTCTCGATGATGCCGGCCTTGCCGCCACCGTTGGCCATGGCGTAGCTCAGGGCCAAGTCACGGGCTTTGCCCGATTTGTCTTGGTGCACTGCCACCAGGTGGGGCACGCCGCCACCTTGGGTGTAGGTGTTACGCACGGTGTGGCCTGGGGCCTTGGGGGCCACCATCCACACGTCCAGGTCAGCGCGGGGCACGACTTGGTTGTAGTGCACGTTAAAGCCGTGCGCGAATGCCAAAGAAGCGCCTTGCTTCAAGGAAGACTCGATGTCTTTGTACACACCAGCGATGTTCTCGTCGGGCAACAAAATCATGACCACGTCAGCCGAAGCCACGGCTTCGTTGACTTCAGCCACTTTGAGGCCAGCCTTGGCCACTTTGTCCCAAGAAGCGCCGCCTTTGCGCAAGCCCACCACCACCTTAACGCCGGAGTCGTTGAGGTTTTGCGCGTGGGCATGGCCCTGGCTGCCGTAACCGATGATGGCCACGGTCTTGCCCTTGATCAAGCTCAGATCACAATCTTTGTCGTAAAAAACTTTCATCTTCTTCTCCTGATAAAAAAATCAAACACGCAAAATCCGCTCGCCACGGCCGATGCCGCTCGAGCCTGTCCGCACGGTTTCCAGGATGACGCCTTTTTCAAGGGCTTCCAGGAACGCATCGTTTTTGGATTGGTCGCCAGTGAGCTCAATGGTGTAGCTCTTGTCGGTCACATCGATGATGCGACCGCGGAAGATGTCAGCCATGCGCTTCATCTCCTCGCGTTCTTTGCCCACCGCACGCACCTTGACCATCATGAGCTCGCGCTCGGTGTAGGCGCCTTCGGTGAGGTCCACCACCTTGACCACCTCGATGAGGCGGTTGAGGTGTTTGGTGATTTGTTCGATCACGTCATCCGACCCGGTGGTCTGGATGGTCATGCGCGACAGGCTCGGGTCTTCGGTCGGCGCCACGGTGAGCGACTCGATGTTGTAGCCACGGGCCGAGAACAGGCCCACCACGCGCGACAAGGCGCCGGGTTCGTTTTCGAGCAGAACTGCAATGATGTGTTTCATGTCGGTCTCCTCACAGATCTTCCGAGCCCAAAAGCATCTCAGTGATGCCTTTGCCGGCTTGCACCATCGGGAACACGTTC
>DKJZ01000053.1 GCA_002454975.1 Hylemonella sp. UBA6679 | reverse complement strand
GGGCAATGTGCTGTGGACGCCCCTAGACGCCGTAGCCCCAGCCATACCGGGGCCACATTTTGTTGATTTGGATGACGCGCGCATGGGCCCTGCCGTGCAAGACCTGTGGATGCTCACGCAAGGAGAACGATCAGAGCGTCATTTTCAGCTCAGCTGCCTGGTGGAGGGGTATGAGCAATTCAGAGCCTTTGACAGGCGAGAGCTCGCGCTCATCGAGCCTTTAAGAACCTTGCGTTTGATCCATTACAGCGCTTGGCTGGCCCTGCGCTGGGACGACCCGATTTTCCCGATCAACTTTCCCTGGTTTGGCACCCGAGATTACTGGGAGGGTCAGGTGCAGCTCCTGCAAGACCAGGTTGAGGCCATGCAGGAGCCGCCCACGCAGCTGTGAGGCTGACGCCTCAAGCTGCGGTTTACTTCTTACCGAAGCGGTGCTCGATTTCGCCCACGATACCGCGGCGGAACGACAACACACACACCACAAAGGTCACGCCCATGATGATGAGCACCCATGAGCCCAAATCGGCCAGGTAGTTCTGCATCGCGATGATGATGCCAGCGCCCAGGGTGGGGCCCAAAATCGTGCCCATGCCGCCCAGCAGGGTCATCAAGACGACCTCACCGGACATTTGCCAGCTAACATCGGTGAGGGTGGCCAAGCCCAGCGCCAGCGATTTGGTCGCACCTGCCAAGCCAGCCAGGCTGGCAGAAATCACGAAAGCCACAAGCTTGTAGCGGTCCACGTCATAACCCAGCGACAAGGCGCGGGGCTCGTTCTCGCGAATGGACTTGAGCACCTGGCCAAAAGGCGAGTGAATGGTGCGGTGAATCAGCGCAAAGCCAATGAGGAAAATCGCCAGCACGAAGTAATACATGGCCACGTCGTTGCCCATGTCGATCACGCCAAAGAGCTTGCCGCGCGGAATGCTTTGGATACCGTCTTCGGCGTAGGTGAAGGGCGCTTGCACGCAGAAGAAGTAAATCATCTGCGACAGGGCCAAGGTCACCATGGCGAAATAAATACCCTGACGGCGCACCGCCAACACCCCCACAACCCAACCGATGACGGTGGCTGACAGGGTTCCGGCCAAGACGGCGAGCTCAGGTGAGAGCCCCCACTCTTTGGCGGCATGGCCCGACACATAAGCGGCAAAACCAAAAAACATGGCGTGGCCAAAGGACAGCAAGCCGGTAAAACCAATGAGCAAGTTGAATGCGCTGGCAAACAAGGCAAAGCACAGGCAGGTCATCAGAAAAATCGGATAGCCCACAAAAGGCGCCACCACCAGACCTGCCAGAAGCAGGGCGTACATCACAGTTTTGTTCATCATTTCTCCCGGCCAAACAGACCCGCCGGACGCACCAGCAACACAATCGCCATGATGATGAACACCACGGTGGTGGACGCTTCGGCGTAAAACACCTTGGTCAAACCTTCAATCAAACCCAGCGCCAGTCCGGTGATCACCGAGCCCAAGATGGAGCCCATGCCACCGATCACCACCACCGCAAACACCACAATGATGATGTTCGAACCCATCAGGGGGCTCACTTGGTAAATGGGGGCGGCCATCACGCCAGCCAAACCTGCCAAGCCCACGCCAAAAGCGTAGGTCAGGGTGACCATCAAAGGCACGTTGATGCCAAAGGCCTTGACCATGTTGGGGTTCTCGGTGCCAGCACGCAGGTAGGCACCCAACTTGGTTTTCTCAATCACATACCAGGTGATCAGGCAGATCA
This sequence comes from Hylemonella sp. UBA6679, assembly GCA_002454975.1. Taxonomy (GTDB): domain Bacteria; phylum Pseudomonadota; class Gammaproteobacteria; order Burkholderiales; family Burkholderiaceae_C; genus Hylemonella. Next base: position 43,044 of record DKJZ01000053.1, on the reverse strand, counting down.
CCAAGGACAGCACCACCACCCAAGCGCGGTACTTGGGCAGCATCATGAATTCCAGGTCGTACACGCCACGGAAAATCTGTGGAAGCTCATAGGGCAGACCGGATGAGCCATAAAACTCACGGAAAATACCTTCGAGCACCAGCGCCAGACCAAAGGTCAGCAGCAGGCCGTAGAGGTGGTCGAGTTGGTGCAGCCAACGCAACATGGTTTTTTCGATCAGCACGCCAATCAAACCCACCCCGATGGGCGCAAGGATCAAGGCGAACCAATAGTTGATGCCTGCGTAGTTCAGCAGCATCCAGGCAAAGAATGCACCCACCATGTAGAGGGCGCCGTGTGCAAAATTGACGATGTTGAGCATGCCGAAAATCACGGCCAGGCCCAGCGACAACATCGCGTAAAAAGAGCCATTGACCAGGCCAAGCATCAGCTGGCCCAACAAGGCTTGTATGGGAACCCCGAAAATTTCTGTCATGTCTTCAGACCGGAAAAGTTGACGGGCCGCACAGGACGGCCCGTCAAATCACATCAAACGATGCTTATTTTTTGACCGCAGCGCACTTGCCGCCAGCGATCGACTGGAAAGCCTCGTCACCTTTGACGGTGCCCTTGAGGTTGTAGTAGTCCCATGCGCCTTTGGACTCAGCAGGTGTCTTGACCTGGAACAAGTACATGTCGTGCACCATGCGGCCATCTTCACGCAGCTTGCCGCCCTTGGCGAACATGTCGTTGATGGGGGTCTCTTGCATCTTCTTCATGACGGCAGCGGTGTCGTCGGTGCCAGCAGCCTGCACAGCCTTGAGGTAGTGCATGGTCGAGGAGTACACAGAAGCGTGGTTGGAGTTGGGCTTGCGGCCGTTCATGACCTTGCTGAACTTGTCAGCCCAAGCGCGGGTCTCGGGGTTGAGGTCCCAGTACCAAGCTTCGGTCAGGTACAGGCCTTGGGCGGTGTTGAGGCCCAGGGCGTGCACGTCGGTGAGCAACATCAGCAGCGCGGCCAAGTTTTGCTTCTTGGTCAAGCCGAATTCAGCCGCAGCCTTGATGCTGTTGACGGTGTCGCCGCCGGCGTTGGCCAGACCCACCACCTTGGCGCCAGAGCTTTGTGCCTGCAGCAAGAAGGAAGAGAAGTCGCCAGTCGACAGGGGGTGACGCACAGCGCCCAGCACGCGGCCGCCAGAAGATTTCACCACTTCGGTGGTGTCTTTCTCAAGCGAGTGGCCGAAGGCGTAGTCAGCGGTCAAGAAGTACCAGCTGTTACCGCCGTCTTTCACAATGGCCTTGCCCACCACATTGCTCAGGGCAATGGTGTCGTGCAGGTAATGAATGCCTGTGCCAGGGGCGCAGTCTTCATTGGTCAAACGGGCTGTGGCAGCGCCGGTCACGATGGTGATCTTGTTTTTCTCTTTGCCCAGGGCCTGAACGGTCAAGGCCACAGCGGAGTTCAGGTTTTCAACCGTCATGTCCACGCCGTCGCGGTCGAACCATTGCTGGGTCACGTTTTTGGCAATGTCGGGCTTGTTTTGGTGGTCAGCGTTGACCACTTCAATGTTCTTGCCGAACATCTTGCCGCCGAAGTCTTGCACGGCCAGACGGGCTGCAGCCACAGCGCCTGGGCCGCCGTAGTCGGCGTACACGCCCGACATGTCGGTCAACACGCCGATTTTCACGGTGTCGCCGGAGAGTTTGCCCTGCTGGGCGTGGGCCATCATCATGCCGGTGCTCATGGCAGCGGCAATGGCGGAGACGAGCAATTTATGTTTCATGGTTTGTTCCTCAAAAAAGTTAGTCGACTTACACACCTAAAAATTCATTGAGCATGGCCGTTTTCTCAGCCAACTCATCTTTGTTCACCGTGGCCACGATCTGACCGTGTTCGATCACATAGTGACGGTCGGCCAAAGGCGCCGCAAAACGGAAGTTCTGCTCCACCAGGATGATGGTGAGTCCTTTTTCTTTGAGCGCACGGATCACGCGCCCAAGTGTTTGCACAATCACGGGCGCCAGACCTTCGGTGATTTCGTCCAGGAGCAGCACCTTGGCGCCAGAGCGCAGAATGCGTGCCATGGCCAGCATTTGTTGCTCGCCACCTGACAAACGTGTGCCCGGGCTGTTGCGTCGTTCCTTGAGGTTGGGGAACATCTCGTAGATTTCTTCCACCGACATGCCACCAGGACCCACCTTGGGGGGCAGCATGAGGTTTTCTTCGCAACTCAGGGTGGAGAAAATGCCGCGCTCTTCGGGGCAATAGCCCAGGCCCAGACGGGCGATTTTGTTGGTCGGCATGTCGATGGTTTCGACGCCTTCGACCTGAACAGAGCCGGTGCGCTTACCAGTCAAACCCAAAATTGCACGCAGCGTGGTGGTGCGGCCAGCGCCATTGCGCCCAAGCAAAGTGACCAACTCACCTTCACGGATTTCAAAATTGATGCCGTGCAGGATGTGGGACTCGCCGTAGAAAGCGTGCAGGTCAGAGACCTTGAGAAGAACTTTGCTCATGCGTGTTGCTCCTCGGTGGAGCCCACATAGGCTTCAAGCACACGCGGGTCTTTCGACACGGTTTCATAGGGGCCTTCGGCCAGCACAGAGCCACGGGCCAACACCGTGATGGTGTCAGACAAGTTGCTCACCACGTTCATGTTGTGCTCGACCATCAGCACGGTGCGGTTGGCGGCCACTTTGCGGATCAGTTCCACCACGCGGCTCACATCTTCGTGGCCCATGCCTTGGGTGGGTTCGTCGAGCAGCATCAACTCGGGGTTGATGGCCAAGGTGGTGGCAATTTCCAGGGCGCGCTTGCGGCCGTAGGGCAGCTCGATGGTTTGCAGCTTGGCAAAGGCGCTCAGGTCCACCGCCTCTAAGAGGCTCATGGCTTCTTCGTTGAGGGAGTAGAGCGTGCGCTCAGACTTCCAGAAATGAAAGCTGGTGCCCAAGCGGCGCTGCAGGCCCACGCGCACGTTTTCCAGCACGGTCAGGTGTGGGAAAACAGCAGAAATCTGGAACGAACGCACCATGCCTGAGCGCGCGGTTTGCGCTGCGGCCTGGTGGGTGATGTCTTGGCCGTTGTACAAAATCTGGCCAGATGTCACAGGTAAGAACTTGGTCAGCAAGTTAAACACCGTGGTTTTACCTGCGCCATTTGGGCCAATCAGGGCGTGGATGGATCCACGCTTGACCTTGAGGTTGACGTTGTCAACCGCCACAAACCCCTTGAACTCTTTGGTGAGCCCTCGGGTTTCCAAAATGATGTCGTCGCTCATGCACATAGGCCAGCACCGAGGTGCGGGCTGTTCTCCAGTCGGTTAGGCAGGGAATTGCTAAAAAGTACATGCTAATGCCCGTGGTCGTTAGCTTTGATGTGGGAACCCCCTACATCTATCCCCTACGTGACGGAGGTGAAAGAGGGCGTGAAAAAGCCCCGCGCCTTGTCGGCCACGGGGCTTGTCGTTCCGGCGCTGACGGGCTTAGGCCAGCAAAGCGTTCACGCGACGCACGTAGGCAGCTGGGTCATCGGGCAGGCCGCCTTCAGCCAACAAAGCCTGGTCAAACAAGATGTGGGCCAGGTCATGGAAATGCACCGAGCCGTCAAGCTTTTTCACCAGCGCGTGCTCAGCGTTGACTTCGAGCACAGGCTTGACCTCGGGTGCCTGTTGCCCGGCTTGTTTGAGCATGCGAGCGAGCTGGGTGCTCATGCCGTTGTCTTGCACCACCAGACAGGCGGGTGAGTCGACCAGGCGGGTGGTCACGCGCACGTCTTCGGCTTTGTCTTTGAGGGCTTCTTTGAGCTTGGCGAGCAGGGGCTTGAAGGCCTCGGCTGCTTCTTCAGCCGCTTTCTTCTCGGCCTCGTCTTGCAGCTTGCCCAGGTCCACAGCACCCTTGGCAACCGACTGCAGGGGTGTGCCGTCAAACTCATGCATGAAGTTGAGCGACCACTCGTCCACACGGTCGGTCATCAACAGCACCTCGATGCCTTTTTTGCGGAAGACCTCGAGCTGTGGGCTGTTCTTGGCTGCGGCCAAGGTGTCGGCGGTGATGTAGTAAATCGCCTCTTGGCCCTCTTTCATACGGGCTTTGTAGTCGGCCAGGCTCACCAGGGTGTCGGACTGGCTGCTGGCGTAGCGCACCAGCTTGGCCAGGCGGTCTTTGTTGGCGAAGTCTTCGCCCAAACCTTCTTTGAGCACCGCACCAAACTCAGCGTAAAACTTGGTGTATTTGCCCGCGGCCTTTTCAGCCTCGGCTTTGTCTTCGGCGCTCAGCACATCGGTCACGCCGTCGGCATCAGCAGTTGGCAGTTGGTCGTGCTTGGCCAGGTCTTCGAGCATGCTCAGCACGCGCTTGGTGCAGCCTTCGCGGATGGCTTTGACATCGCGGCTTTCTTGCAGCAACTCACGCGAAACGTTCAGGGGCAAATCGGCCGAGTCCACCACGCCTTTGACAAAGCGCAGGTAGGTAGGCAAGAGTGCCTCGGCGTCGTCCATGATGAACACGCGCTTCACATACAACTTGAGGCCCGCTTTTTTGTCGCGGTTCCACAGGTCCATGGGCGCTTTGGCCGGGATGTAGAGCAGCTGGGTGTATTCNNGTATTCGGTGCTGCCTTCCACCCGGTTGTGGGTGTGGGCCAGGGGGGCTTCGAAGTCGTGGCTGATTTGTTTGTAGAACTCGTCGTACTGCTCTTGCGTCACGTCCTTCTTGGGGCGCGCCCACAAGGCATTGGCTTTGTTCACGGTTTCCCACTCGTCGGTGGTCACCATCTCGCCACCTTCGTTGTTCTCGCCTTCTTTCCACTCTTCTTTTTGCATTTGAATGGGCAAAGAGATGTGGTCAGAGTATTTGCTGATGATGCCCTTGACCTTCCAGCCGTTCAGGTACTCGGTGGCGTCTTCACGCAAGTGCAGAATCACGCTGGTGCCGCGGGCTTCGCGGGTGATGGCATCGACTTCAAAGTCACCGGTGCCGCCACTGACCCAGCGCACGCCCTGGTCTGCGGGCAGACCAGCGCGGCGCGATTCCACAGTGATTTTGTCTGCCACGATGAAGCCCGAATAAAAGCCCACACCAAACTGGCCAATCAGTTGGGCATCGGCCTTTTGGTCGCCCGAGAGCTTGCTCATGAAGTCTTTGGTGCCGCTCTTGGCAATGGTGCCCAGGTGGTCAATGGCTTCTTGCGCGCTCATGCCGATGCCGTTGTCGGTGATGGTCAGCGTTTTGGCAGCCTTGTCAAAGCTCACTTTGACGGCCAAATCCGGCGTGTTTTCGTAGAGGGCGGCGTTGTTCAGGGCTTCAAAGCGCAGCTTGTCGCAGGCGTCCGAGGCATTGGAAATCAGCTCGCGCAGAAAAATCTCTTGGTTGGAGTACAGCGCGTGGGTGACAAGGTGAAGGAGTTGGGCCACTTCGGCCTGAAAGGCATGGGTTTGTTTGGTCATGGTTCAGTGCTTAAAAATTGATCGCGGCCAAGATGGTTCATACGGCCAGGGCCATTTCAACAAAGGCCCGCTTGCGGCAAATAAGGTTGCCCGGCGGTTTTTCAAGAGCCAGGCTTGCGTCGGTGTGGCGCTTAAAAGCGCTCGTGCGGTGCCAGGTAGCGCCACTGGCCAGCAGGCAGGTTGCCCAGCATGACCTGACCCACCCGCACCCGTTTGAGCCCCACCACTTTGAGGCCCACCAGCTCGCACATGCGGCGAATTTGGCGCTTTTTGCCCTCGGTCAACACAAAGCGCAGCTGCTCGGGGTTTTGCCAGTTCACCTGCGCGGGCTTGAGGGCTTGGCCGTCTAAGCTCAGGCCATGGCGCAGCTTGTCCAGCATGGCCTTAGGAAACACCGACTGCACATCGCTGGTGACCGGGTCTTGGTCATCGATGGCGTCCAGGTGTTTTTTCAGCGGCGCGTGGGTGGCCGCAGCCGAGGTGGCCGCTGCCAAGTTGGGCGCGCCGGTGTAGGCCACCCGCACCAGGTATTCTTTTTCCATCACCGCGTCTTCACCAATCAACTGGCGGGCAATGCGGCCGTCTTGGGTCAGCACCAAAAGACCGGTGGAGTCGATGTCGAGCCGACCGGCAGGCACCAGGCTTTTGAGTTGTGAGGGGTGAAAGAAAAACCGGGCGTTGTCATCGCGCCAGCGGTTTTGTGGCTGTACCAGTTTGATGGCTGGTTCATGCCCGTCCTCGGCCTGGCCGCTGACCCAGCCGATGGGCTTGTTGAGCAGAATCGTGACTTGCTTGGACTGCTCGCCTTTGGCTTGGGGCAGCACGTCTATCTGGTCATCAGGCTTGACCTGCAAGCCCATGGGTGCCACTTGCCCGTTGACCTTGACCCAACCTTTGGCGATCCAGTCATCGGCTTCGCGCCGGGAGGCCAGGCCCAATTCGGCCATGCGCTTGTTCAAGCGGATGGTGCCGTTGGCGCCGTGGGCTGCTGTGTTGGTTTGCCCTTGCGGAATAGGGGCGCGGGCGGGTGGGGTCTCGGGCTTGGGTGCGCGGCGGAAGGTGGGGGAAGAACTCATCCCCCGATTGTCCACCCAGTGGACGCCTTGTGCCCAGAACTTATTTCAGGTGCGCCAGGTAGTGCGCCATGTCGGCAAGCTCTTGGTCTTTCACGCCGTACAGCGTGGCAGCCATGATCGTATCGCGCCCTGCGCCAGGGTGGTCACGAAATGTTTTCATGCTCTCGAGCAAATACGGCTCGGGTTGTGCCGCCAGCCTGGGGATTTGAGCCCGTCCGCTGTAGTCGGCCTGGTGACAAGACGCACACATCATCTTTTGCGCAATGTCCTTGCCTCTGGCAAAAACCTCAGCCTGTGGGCGTGTGGTTTGGGGCAGTGGTGTTTGGGCATTGAAATACACCGCAAGCGAGGTGAGTTCGCTGTCGGGCATTTTGTCCAACATGCCTTTCATGGCGGGGATGTCACGCAAGCCCTCCCGAATCAAAACCAAGGTGTTCTCAAGAAACACCTTGGGTTGTCCGGCCAATGAAGGAATGGAGGGTGTGCGCGAGTTGCCCTGCGCACCATGGCAAGCCGCACAGAGTGCGGCCTGTGCAGGCACCGCTGGCTGAGCTTGCGCAGCGCCTACACATGCCATGGCCAGCAGAGCCCCCGTTTGGAGGGCTCTGCGCGCAGCCTTCAGCACATCACTTGGCATAAGAGATGCGATAGATGGCGCCCAGTTGCTCATCAGACAAGAGCATGGAGCCATCGGGCATTTGCAGGAAGTAGGTTGGACGGCCCCAGAAGCTGTCGTTGCTGTCGTCCTTGAAGCCCGTGATGAAAGGCTTGATGGTGGGGTTTTGGCCGTTGGCGTCCAGGCTCACGGTCACCACATCAAAGCCCGTCTTCTGGGTGCGGTTCCAAGAGCCTTTGCGGGCAATGAACATCACATTTTTGTACTCGGCGGGGAACATGTTGCCGGTGTAGAAATGCAAGCCCATGTTGGCAGCGTGTGCGCCCATGTCGGCTTGGGAGGTGGTCACGCCGCCGCAAGCGTCTGCACGCTTGATGTCAGCATCAGGCACGCCTTTGGCATGGCAGTAAGGAAAACCGAAATGCAAGCCAGTTTTGGTCATGCGGTTGAGCTCGTCGTTGGGCATGTCGTCGCCCATCCAGTCGCGACCATGGTCGGTGAACCACATCTCTTTGGTGACTGGGTGCCAGTCAAAGCCCATGGTGTTGCGCACGCCGCGAGCCACCACTTCCATGTTGCTGCCGTCAGCGTCGTAGCGGCGAATCTGTGCGTATTCGTCGGAGGGCAGCAAGCAGATGTTGCAAGGTGCGCCAAAAGGCACGTAGAGTTTGCCGTCAGGGCCGAAGCGCAGGTATTTCCAGTTGTGGTGCTTCTCGGGAGGCAGGTTGAACTTGGCGGTCAGGTCCACGGGCTCAACGTTGGGGTTCTTCTCAACGCCGTCATAACGCAAAGCCTTGTTGATGGCCATCACGTAAAGGTTGCCGTTGTGCATGGCCACGGCAGGCTGCTCGAGTTTGTCGACCAAGACGCGGCTGGTGCGCTCTTTGCCGTTGTCGGTGATCTCATACACGCGACCAATGCCGCGCGTGCCGGTGTAGACCTTGCCCGACTCGCCACGCACCATGGCGCGGTTGCCGGGGGTGCCTGTGGACCAAATTTCAATCTTGAAGCCTGGTGGCAACTTGAGTTTGTCCAGCGGGATTTCCGAGGCGGGTGTGGCGGTCAATTTGCCAGCCAAAGGCGCAAGCTTGGAATCGGCTTGTGCGGCTGAGCGGCCTTGCTGCCAAGCCGGTGGGGGAGGTGCGGTCTGGGCCGACACAGTAGCGCCCACAGCCAAAAGGGCTGCCAGCAACGAGAGTTTCTTGATCATGGTTGTCTCCAAGTGTGATGTTCCAACGAACGCATCATCCTAGGCTGCTGGCGAGCCGAGCCCGTACGTGTTTTTACGAGTTCTTGACCCTGGGCATGTCACCAGCGCGACTGTCACGGGCGTTACTCTTGGCTGATAAAAATACTCAGTGTTTTCCCTGGAAATTGACCTGCGTCGTTTTTAGCACCTTGAGTTCGCAAATCTTTTCTTGCTTAATGGTGTGTCCAGCCGTCAAGGTTGGGAGACATGTCAAAACAAGGAGACTTCATGACTTTCAAAAAGCTTTCAGCCATCACCTTGGGTGTGGCTGCGCTCGTGGCCACGTCGGCCATGGCTCAAGACCGCAATCTGTCGACCCTGCAGCGCATGGGCAACACAGACACCAACATGGTCATTCCTACCATTCCTCAAGAGGGTAAGAATGCCGATGCCATTCGCAACAACCTCAAAAAGGTCAAGCTCCCACCAGGCTTCAAGATTGACCTGTACGCCGTGGTGCCCGATGCCCGCTACATGGCTGTGGCACCTTCGACCAACATGCTGTTTGTGGGCACCCGCAAAACCAATGTTTGGGCTGTGACCAACCGCAACAACGGCGACTCGGCCACAGAGGTCAAAGCGTTTGCGCCTTCCATCAAGTTCAGCAACCCCAACGGTGTGTGCTTCACCAAAGACGGTTTCTTGATCGTGGCTGAATCCAACCGCATCTTGCATTTCCCAGCTGCTGAGTACTTCTATGAAGGCCCAGACGTGGCGGTGGGTGAAGTGGTGTCGCAAGGCAAACTCATCCCCGTGGAAGAGCAGTCTTTCAACCACACCGGCCGTGTGTGCCGCGTGGACAAAGACGGCAAAATTTACGTGACCCTGGGCCAGCCTTACAACGTGCAGCCCAAAGACAAAGTCGCGCTGTACGAGCAAGTGGGCATTGGTGGCGTGGTGCGCTACAACGGCCTGGACGGCTCGGGCCGCACCGTGTACTCGGTGGGTATGCGTAACCCCGCTGGCATCACCATTGGCCCTAAGGGCGACATCTGGGCCACCGACAACCAGGTGGACGGCTTGGGTGACGACATTCCTCCTGGCGAGTTGAACAAACTCACCAAGGCTGGCGAGCACTTTGGCTTCCCCTTCTACAACGGCCGCTTCAAAGTGGCTGGCTCTGCCGCTGCGCCTGACCTCAAGGACATGAAAGAGCCCGCAGGCATGATCTACCCGCAAGTGGAGTTCCCTGCGCACCAAGCGCAGCTGGGCTTGACCCACTACACCGGCAAGGCCTTCCCCAAGAAGTACCAAGGCGGCTTGTTTGTGGCCTCGCACGGTTCTTGGAACCGCAGCACACCTAGCGGTTACCTGATCAACTTTGTGCCAATCAAAGAAGACGGCAACGCTGGCCCATCAGAGGTGTTTGCTGACGGCTTCTTGGACAAAGACACCGGCCGCGCTTTGGCTCGACCAGTGGACGTGGCCAACTTGCCTGACGGCTCCATCTTGGTGTCGGACGACTACGCTGGTGCCCTGTACCGCATCAGCTACACCGCGCCTTAAGCAAGCGGGTTCACAGCCCTTGTGGCTGTGAACCAACCCCACGGGGCCTCTTCGGAGGCCCTGTTTTTTGGCAGAGATGATATGAAAAAAACCGCAATTTTCTTAACCCTGTTGTTGACCGCCTTGGGCAGCCAAGCCAACGACATCGCCGTGGGCCGCGCCAAGGCCGACACCGCGTGTGCCTTGTGCCACGGCGCCAAAGGCATCGCCTCCATGCCTGGCGCCCCCAACTTGGCTGGGCAGCAACACATCTACTTGGTTGAGCAACTCAAGCTCTACCGCAGTGGTGCGCGCCCCAATGCCGTGATGAATGTGATTGCCAAAACGCTGACAGACGCAGAGATTGAGGGGTTATCCCAGTGGTATGCCTCAATTGCTGTTAAGGTCGAGTAAATTTTCATTCCCACCCTGTTTTTTACAATTTTTTTGCCATGATCACGCACGCACAAGAGCGCCCACAGAAGCTGCAACACTTTTCTCGTCACACTGCTTTGCATGTGCGCCCACAAAAAACCGCCATTGCCTTGATGGTCTCTGCACTGGGTTTGGGGGCAACCCAGCTTCAAGCGCAAACGCTTGACAGCGTGGTCGTGTCTGCCTCGCGCAGTGAGCAGCGCAGCTTTGATGCACCAGCCGCCATCCAGTCGGTGGACCGCGACACCATCCAGGAGGCTGGGCCGCAAGTGAATTTGTCGGAGACGCTCAACCGCATTCCTGGCTTGACGATTTTGAACCGTCAAAACTACGCGCAAGATTTGCAAGTGTCGATCCGTGGTTTTGGTGCGCGCACGGCGTTTGGTATTCGTGGTGTGCGTTTGCTGATTGATGGCATCCCAGCCACCACCCCCGATGGCCAGGGCCAAGGCTCGTCCATCAGCCTGCCCTCAACCGAGCGCATTGAGGTGCTGCGTGGCCCCTTGGCCCAGTTGTACGGCAACTCCGCCGGCGGCGTGATTCAGGCCTTCACCCGCGAGGCGCCCGACACGCCCGAGTTCATGTACCAGTACTACGCTGGCTCTTACGGCATGCGCCGCAACGACTGGCAATACGCCGGCAAAACAGGCTCGGTGGGCATCGTTGCCGACTATTCAACCTTTGACACCAACGGCTACCGCGACAACAGCGCCACCGAGCGCAAACAGTTCAACGGCAAGCTGAGCTTTGGGCCTGACGACAAGACCCGCGTGAACGTGGTGTTCAACCAGTTTGACATGCCGCTGGCGCAGGATCCTGCGGGGTTAACGGCTACACAGCTTGCACTCAAGCCGCAAATGGCAGGAACCAATACGGCAGAGAAACGCGTCCGCAAAATTGTGCTGCAAAACCAGGTGGGCACATCGCTTGCGCACCAGTTGGGAAATGACCGCAGCATCACAGCACGTGCTTATTACGGGACACGCGAGAACACGCAGTTTCAGGCAGGTGACACGTGGATTGGATTGAACCGAGCCTATTACGGCGTGGGCTTGCAATACAACGCCCTTACCAAGCTTGGGGATACACCCTTGCGTATTGCAACTGGTTATGAATTTGATCGTTCCAGAGAATACCGTCAAGGCGGCGCCGCATCAGCAGGTGAGAAATCAAGCACCACGCGGCGTGAAGACAACCAAGCAGAGAACAGCGATCTTTTCGCGCAGGCTACAGCCATGGTGAGCCCGCAATGGTCATTGGTGGGAGGCGCGCGATACAGCACGGTTCGTTTCGTCAGTGATGATTACTACATCACACCAGAAGTTGGCGAAACCCCAGCCAATCGCGATGGCTCGGGTAACGCTACTTACAGTGCATTCAGCCCGGTTCTTGGCGCCACTTACCACGCCACAGACACCCTCAACATTTATGCAAACTACGGGCGAGGCTTTGAAACGCCAACTTTGGCTGAAGTTGCTTACGTTGATGGCGCTGGCAATAGCGTCACGCCAACGACAACCTTCAACCCTAATTTGAAGGCCTCGTACGGTCAGCATTACGAGGTTGGCATGAAGTGGTTACCATCTCATCAGCACCGCTTCGATGCAACACTTTTTCAAGTGGATACCAAAGACGAGATCGTTGTGTCCAACAGCAACTTTGGCCGAACCGCATTTCAAAATGCACCTGGCACAAGACGCAGTGGCATAGAGATTTCCAGCGCTCACTTGCTGAGTCAGCAGGTCCGTGCAATGGTGTCACTCACGGCCTTGGATGTTCAATACTCCCAAGATTTTGTTTCCAGAAGTACAAGCAATAGCGTAACGACAACGACGCAGGTCAATGCAGGTAACAAGTTGCCAGGTATTCCTCAGCACTTTTTCTTTGGTGAGTTGACTTGGTCAAGTGCTGCATCGCAACTGGCTAAAAACGCTCCGCGCCTTGGTACGCGTGCTGGGGTTGAAATGGTCAGTGCCGGACGGCTCTACGCCAACGACGCCAACACAGCGTCAGCCGACGGCTACACCACCCTCAACCTCAAAGCCAGCCATGCCTGGCAGGTGGGCAAAGGTCGTGTCACGGGTTATGCGCGTGTGGACAATGTGACCGATCAAAAGTACGTGGGCTCGGTCATTGTCAACCAATCCAGCGGCCAGTTTTACGAACCCGCCCCCGGCGTGAACTACACCGTCGGTTTGAGTTTGATGGTGCCGCTTTGAGGTCTGCCCTGGCTGCGTCTTGACGCGGTCAGGAAATCCGCCAGATCGTCGATTTTGTTGCTGGTCAGGGCCTGTGCATCGAGGATGCGCAGGCCGCCATATTCCACCCGAATCATTTGAGCGGCCTCCAAGGCATTGAGGGCCTCGTTGACCCTTTGGCGCGACAAGCCCACCAGGTAAGACAGCTCTTGCTGGGTGATTTTCAGCACCTGTCCCACACCAGGAAAAAGTGTGGGGTTGAACAGGGCAGCCAGGCTGCGCGCCACGCGTTGCTCGGGGTTGTTCATGCGGTCGATTTGCCGCGCTGCGATGAACTGCCCCAGCCGCTCGTTGAGCTGGTGCATGATGAAGCGGTTGAAGTCCAGCGACTCATCCAGCAGCTTGTGAAAAATGTCCACAGGCAGCCCTGCCACCAAGCTTTTGCGCAGGGCCTGCACGTTGTAGCGGTAGGGCTCGCGCTTGATCACCGTACCTTCCCCAAACCAGCCGCCCGGGGGCAAGCCCGTGAAGGTCATCACCTGGCCCTCAGCGTTTTCGCCACTCATTTTGAGCAAGCCATCCACCACCCCAAACCAGTAGGTGACAGGGCGGCCCATGCGGCACACCAGGTCGCCCGGTGAGGCCTCACCCACCAGCACGTGCCGACAGGCCAAGGCATGGTGCTCGCCAGTGAGGCGCGTGAGCCAAGGAATGTCGGCCAGCTCGGTGGGACTGGGTGGGCGGCGGCTTTGGTAAATGGGGTTGTCTTGGCTCATGGTCAGGGTAAACACTGCTAGGGGTTTACCCAAAATTGTCGTCGTAATGACAAGTTGGCGTCAAACTCAGTCCTAAGATGCACCCAATGTCGGGCCTATGGTGCTGGACAACTCACGATCTGGACGAGGACACGGGATGCAAATCACCTTTCCCCAACTGCTGCTCAAGCATGCCCAAGCGCGCCCACAAGCGCCGGCCATGCGTGAGAAAGAATACGGAATCTGGCAAGCCCTGAGCTGGGGCGACCTGCTGACCATGGTCACGCAACTTGCGGCGGGTTTGCAAGCTGCAGGCATGCAGCGTGGCGACCACATGGTGGTGCTGGGCGCCAACCGACCACGTTTGTACGCCACCATGCTGGCCGCGCAGTCGCTGGGTGGGGTGCCCATTCCTCTGTACCAAGACGCAGCAGCGCCAGAGTGCGTGTTTCCCATCAACAATGCCGATGTGCGCTTTGCGTTTGCAGAGGACCAAGAGCAGGTCGACAAGCTGCTTGAGATCCGCGAGCAATGCCCGCAGCTCGCGCACATGTACTTTGACGATCCTCGCGGCTTGCGGCACTACAGCGAGACTGGTTTGCAAAGCCTCGATGCCTTGCTCAGTGTCGGTCAAGACGTGCTGGCCAAGCAGCCGCAATTGATTGCGGATGAGATCGCCAAGGCCCAGCCTGACGATGTGGCAGCCATGTTCTTCACCTCGGGCACCACAGGCAACCCCAAGGGTGTGGTGCACACGCACCGCAGCTTGCTTGACCGCGCGCAGGCGGGTGCCACGTTTGACAAACTCACCGCCAGCGAAGAGGTGTTGGCTTACATGCCGCCGGCCTGGATTGGTCAGAATATTTTCAGCTACGCGCAGTGGCTGGCCTGCGGTTACGTGGTGAATTGCCCCGAGTCCACGGCCACCGTGACCATCGACCTCAAAGAGGTTGGCCCCACGTATTACTTTGCGCCGCCACGTGTGTTTGAGGGCCTGCTCACCAGCGTGATGATTCGCATGGAAGATGCCTCGTCTTTGAAGCGGCGTGTGTTCCAGCACTTCATGAACGTGGCCGAGCGCGTTGGCCCTGCCCTGATGGATGGCAGCAGCGTGGGCCTGTTGGATCGCCTCAGCTACGCCCTGGGCGACTTGGTGGTGTATGGCCCCTTGCGCAACAACTTGGGCTTTAGCCGAGTGCGTGTGGCCTACACCGCTGGTGAAGCCATTGGCCCGGACTTGTTCAAGTTTTACCGCTCGATTGGCGTGAACCTCAAGCAGCTGTACGGCTCCACCGAGACCGCAGTGTTTGTGTGCCTCCAGCCCGACCACGAAGCCCGTGCAGACACGGTGGGTGTGCCCTGCGAGGGGGTTGAAATCAAGGTGGCTGACAACGGCGAAATTTTGGTCAAGTCCCCCGGCTTGCTCAAAGAGTATTTCAAAAATCCGCAGGCCACGGCCGAAGTGCTCACACCCGATGGTTGGTACCACACCAGCGACGCGGGCTTCATTGACAGCCACGGCCACCTCAAGATCATTGACCGCGTCAAAGACGTGGGCCGCATCATGGGTGGCCCCAACGACGGCGCCATGTTTGCCCCCAAGTACGTGGAGAACAAACTCAAGTTCTTCCCCTACATCAAAGAGGTGGTGGCCTTTGGCGACAAGCGCGAGAAGGTCTGCGTGATGATCAACATCGACTTTGATGCGGTGGGCAACTGGGCCGAGCGACGCAACTTGCCCTATGCCGGCTACACCGACCTGGCCCAAAAGCCTGAGGTGTATTCACTCATCCAAGAGTGCGTGGAAAAGGTCAACGCGGACCTGGCTGCAGACGCGCTTTTGGCCGGTAGCCAAGTGAGCCGCTTCTTGATTCTGCACAAAGAGCTGGATGCCGACGACGGCGAACTCACGCGGACCAACAAGGTGCGCCGCGGTTTCATTGGCGACAAATACGGCCCGCTGGTTCAAGGTTTGTATGGCGGCGCCACAGAGCAGTTCATCGAAACCCAAGTGAAGTTTGAAGACGGACGCACCGGCAGTGTCAGCGCCACCCTCAAGATCATGGACACCCGGACGTTTGAGCCGGTCAAGGCGGCCGCATGAGCGAATTACTCGGAGCACAAAGCGTGGAGTCATCCAAAAAAATCGGGGACGTCATCCTCGATGTCAAAAACATCAGCCTGCGTTTCGGTGGTGTGAAGGCCCTCACAGACATCTCTTTCAATGTGCGTGAGCACGAGATTCGGGCCATCATCGGCCCCAATGGTGCGGGTAAAAGCTCCATGCTCAACTGCATCAACGGCGTGTACACGCCGCAGGAAGGCACCATCAGCTTCAAAGGCCAAACCTTTGACCACATGAACAGCCGGCAGGTGGCTGAAATGGGCATTGCCCGCACCTTCCAAAACTTGGCGCTGTTCAAGGGCATGAGCGTGATTGACAACATCATGACCGGTCGCAACCTGCGCATGAAGAGCAACATCTTGCTGCAAGCCTTGCGCATAGGTCCAGCCGAGCAAGAAGAAATTCGCCACCGCGAGTTTGTTGAGCACATCATCGACTTTCTTGAGATCCAAGCCTTCCGTAAAACCCCGGTGGGCCAGTTGCCCTATGGCTTGCAAAAGCGTGTGGACTTGGGTCGCGCTTTGGCGATGGAGCCCCAAGTGCTGTTGCTCGACGAGCCCATGGCTGGCATGAACCTGGAAGAAAAACAGGACATGTGCCGCTTTGTGCTGGACATCAACGACGAGTTCGGCACCACGGTGGTGTTGATCGAGCACGACATGGGCGTGGTGATGGACATCTCCGACCGCGTGGTGGTGCTGGACTACGGCAAAAAAATTGGCGATGGCACCCCCGACGAGGTGCGCAACAACCCCGAGGTGATCAGCGCCTACCTCGGTACCAGCCACTAAAGGAACAGCGTCATGGGATTTTTTCTAGAAACTTTGCTTGGTGGCCTCATGGCCGGCATGCTGTATTCGCTGGTGGCCCTGGGCTTTGTGTTGATCTTCAAGGCCTCGGGCGTGTTCAATTTTGCGCAAGGTGCGATGGTGCTGTTTGCGGCTTTGGCCATGGCGCGTTTTGCCGAGTGGATCCCGGCCTACCTGGGCATCGATAACTTTGTGCTGAGCACCTTGCTGGCTTTTGTGCTGGCTGGCGGTGTGATGTTTGTGGTGGCTTGGGCGGTGGAAAAATTGGTCTTGCGTCACCTGGTGAACCAAGAGGGCGCCACGCTGCTCATGGCTACGCTGGGCATCACATATTTCTTGGAAGGTTTGGGCCAAACTATTTTTGGCAGCGACATCTACAAGATTGACATCGGCATGCCCAAAGAGCCGATCTTCGCGTTTGACACCATCTTCCCTGGTGGCGTGCTCATCAACAAAGAAGACCTGATTGCCGCCTTGATTGCTGCTGTGCTGGTGGCTTTGCTCAGTGTGTTCTTTCAAAAAACCACCACCGGTCGCGCCTTGCGCGCGGTGGCCGATGACCACCAAGCCGCGCAGTCGATTGGCATCCCGCTCAACCGCATTTGGGTGATTGTGTGGTGCGTGGCTGGCGTGGTGGCTTTGGTGGCCGGCATGATCTGGGGCTCCAAACTTGGCGTGCAGTTTTCGCTTGCGACGGTGGCATTGCGCGCCTTGCCTGTGGTGATTTTGGGCGGCTTGACCTCGGTGCCTGGCGCCATCATTGGCGGCCTGATCATCGGTGTGGGCGAGAAGCTCTCAGAAGTGTTTTTGGGGCCTTATGTGGGCGGTGGTATTGAGATTTGGTTTGCCTATGTGTTGGCCCTGGTCTTCTTGCTGTTCCGTCCGCAAGGCTTGTTTGGCGAAAAAATCATTGACCGCGTTTGAGGAAGTAGCAAGATGTTTTACAGAGAAAACGGTCAATTCAAAACCAGCTACCGCGCTGACCAGCAGATCTTCCCGATTCTGCAAGACCGCGTGGCCATCGGCCTGCTGATTGCAGCAGCGTTTTTGGTGGTGCCTTTTTTGGCAAGTGACTATGTGTTTCGCGCCATTTTGATTCCCTTCCTCATCATGGCCCTGGCAGCCCTGGGGGTGAACATTCTGGTGGGCTATTGCGGTCAGATCTCTTTGGGTTCGGGCGCCTTCATGGCGGTGGGCGCCTACGGTGCGTACAACTTTTTTGTGCGGATTCCCGGCATGCCTTTGATTCCCGCTTTGATTTTGGGGGGCTTGTGTGCCACGGTGTTTGGCATCTTGTTTGGCCTGCCAAGCTTGCGCGTGAAAGGTTTGTACCTGGCGGTGGCCACACTGGCTGCGCAGTTCTTCAGCGACTGGATGTTTCTGCGCATCAAGTGGTTCACCAACGACTCGCCTTCGGGCTCGATCTCGGTCAACGATTTGCAAGTGTTCGGGTTGTCCATCGACAGCGCCATAGGCAAATACTGGTTTTGCTTGGGCATGCTGGTGGTCATTGCCTTGCTGGCTAAAAACTTGGTGCGTGGTGCCATTGGCCGTGAGTGGATGGCCATTCGAGACATGGACGTGGCAGCCGCTGTGATTGGTATTCGCCCCATGTACGCCAAGCTCAGCGCCTTTGCTGTGAGCTCTTTCATCGTGGGCGTGGCCGGTGGCTTATGGGCCTTCATTTACCTGGGCGCTTGGGAGCCAGCCGCCTTCTCGGTGGATGTGTCGTTTCGCTTGCTGTTCATGGTGATCATTGGCGGCTTGGGCTCGATCATGGGTGGGTTTTTCGGTGCTGCGTTCATTGTGGTTTTGCCCATCTTTTTGAACCAGTTCCTGCCAGCTTTGTTTGCGATGTTTGGCGTGAACATTTCCACAGCGGGCGTGTCGCATGCCGAGCTGATGATCTTTGGTGCTTTGATCGTGTGGTTCTTGATTGTGGAGCCCCATGGCCTGGCCAAACTGTGGTCGATTGGTAAACAAAAAATGCGTTTGTGGCCTTTCCCGCATTGACACGCTGGGCTCGCGCATTAATCTCATATTGCTTTTTCCGTTGCTTCAACACACTTACTCAAAGGAGATCTTCATGAAGCTTGCAAAACTGGCCCTCACACTTGCGGTAGCTGCCGCTGGCGTGGCCACTTCGGGCGCCTTCGCCCAAGCCAAAGAGCAGTTCTTTCCGCTCTTGTCTTACCGCACAGGCCCCTACGCACCTAACGGCGTGCCATGGGCCAACGGCAAGCAGGATTACCTCAAGCTGATCAACGCGCGTGACGGCGGTATCAACGGTGTGAAGATCACCTTTGAAGAGTGCGAAACCGGTTACGCCACCGACCGCGGCGTGGAGTGCTACGAGCGCCTCAAGAGCCGCCCCGGTGTGACCGCGTTTGACCCGCAGTCCACAGGTATTACCTTCGCTTTGACTGAAAAAGCCCCCAACGACAAGATTCCTTTGGTCACCTTGGGCTATGGTCTGTCGGTGGCGCAAGACGGCATGGCCTTCAAGTGGAACTTCCCGCTGATGGGCCACTACTGGACCGCTGCTGATATTTTGATCCAGCACCTGGGCAACAAAGAAGGCGGCCTGGACAAACTCAAGGGCAAGAAAGTGGCCTTGGTTTACCACGACAGCCCGTTTGGCAAAGAGCCGATTCCTGTGCTGCAAGAGCGCCAGAAAATGCACGGCTTTGAGCTGCAACTGTTGCCTGTGACTGCACCTGGCGTGGAGCAAAAAGCCACCTGGTTGCAAGTGCGCCAGAGCCGTCCTGACTATGTGCTGCTGTGGGGCTGGGGTGTGATGAACTCCACCGCCTTGAAAGAAGCCCAAGCTACCGGCTACCCCCGCGACAAGATGTATGGCGTGTGGTGGGCCGGTGCCGAGCCTGACGTCAAAGACGTGGGCGAGGGTGCCAAGGGTTACAACGCGCTGGCTTTGAACACCTCGGGTCAAGAGCCCAAGGTCATCCAAGACATCTTGAAGCAAGTGCACGGCAAAGGCCAGGGCACCGGTCCTAAAGACGAAGTGGGCTCGGTGCTCTACACCCGCGGCTTGATCATCTCCATGCTCACCGTGGAAGCTGTGCGCCGCGCACAAGAGCGTTTTGGCAAAGGCAAGGTCATGACCGGTGAGCAAGTGCGCTGGGGCCTGGAAAACCTGAGCCTGGACCAGAAGCGTCTGGACGCGATGGGCTTTGCCGGCATCATGCGCCCGCTGAGCACCTCATGTGCTGACCACATGGGTTCGAGCTGGGCGCGCGTGCAAACCTGGGACGGCAAGAAGTGGGGCTTCAGCTCTGAGTTCATGCAGGCCGATGAGCAGATCATCAAGCCCATGGTCAAGGCTGGCTCTGAGAAGTACCTGGCCGACAAAAAGATGACCCGTCGCACACCGGCTGATTGCCAGTCGTGATGACATGTCTCCCGGCTGCGGCCGGGAGATCGGCTGATCCCTCAGCCGCAAGCCTTGTGCTGGTATGACGCCGTGCACTGGGCTTGCGATTGAAAGAGGAACGCTTGTGGACAATTCAAACATCCTGCTCAACGTAAATGGCATTGAAGTCATTTACAACCACGTCATCCTGGTGCTCAAGGGTGTCTCGCTCAATGTGCCCCAGGGGAGCATTGCCGCCATTTTGGGTGGCAACGGTGCAGGGAAAACCACCACGCTGCGTGCTGTTTCCAACTTGCTCAAAGGTGAGCGTGGTGAGGTGACCAAGGGCTCGATCGAGTACCGTGGCGAGCGCATTGAAAACCTCTCGCCCGCTGACTTGGTGCAGCGCGGTGTGGTGCAGGTGATGGAAGGCCGCCACTGCTTTGCCCACCTGACGATTGAAGAGAACCTGCTCACAGGCGCCTACACCCGCAAAAGCAAGGGCGAAATCGATGCCAACCTAGAGAAGGTTTACAACTACTTCCCCCGCCTCAAGACCCGCCGTGGCTCGCAAGCGGCTTACACCTCGGGTGGCGAGCAGCAAATGTGCGCCATTGGCCGCGCTTTGATGGCCAACCCCAACATGGTGTTGCTCGACGAGCCCTCCATGGGCCTGGCGCCGCAAATTGTGGAAGAGGTGTTTGAGATTGTGAAAGACCTCAACCACAAAGAAAAAGTCACCTTCTTGTTGGCTGAACAAAACACCAACATGGCCCTGAAGTACGCCGACTATGGCTACATCATGGAATCAGGTCGGGTGGTGATGGACGGTGCTGCCAAAGACCTGGCCAACAACGAAGACGTCAAAGAGTTCTACCTGGGTGTGGGTGGTGGCGAGCGCAAGAGTTTCAAAGACGTCAAGAGCTACAAGCGCCGCAAACGTTGGCTGGCGTGAGCCAGGCGCTCAGCTTCGCCCATCGCCAGACCACTTGGCCTTATCCCGCTGCTGCGCTTGCGCGTGTTGGCATCACACACTGAATTTTTAAAACATGCACTACGACGCGCTTGAAACACGCAGCCCCGAGATTCGCGAAGCCGCTTTGTTGGCCGCTTTACCCGCACAGGTGGCCCATGCCCAAAGCCATGCGCCGGCATTTGCAGAGATTTTGAATGGCGTGGATGCCCAGGCCATCACCAGCCGCGCTGCGCTGGCGGCCTTGCCTGTGACCCGAAAGTACGAGCTTTTAGAGCGCCAACAAGCCTCTCGCAAGGCTGCAGGCAGCGTGTTTGGTGGCTTCAGTGCTATCAAAACAGGTGCGGCGATGACGCGCATCTTTGCCAGCCCCGGCACCATTTACGAGCCTGAAGGCACAGCGCGCGATTACTGGCGCATGGCGCGGGCCATTCATGCCGCTGGCTTTCGCGCTGGCGAGCTGATCCACAACAGCTTCAGCTACCACTTTGTGCCGGCAGGCTCGATGATGGAAACCGGCGCCCATGCGCTGGGCTGTACCGTGTTTCCGGGTGGCACGGGGCAGACCGAGCAACAGGTACAGGCCATGGCCGAGTTGCAGCCAGCGGGTTACATCGGTACACCGAGCTTTCTCAAGATCATTGTGGAGAAGGCGGTTGAGATGGGCGTGGTCTTGCCCAGCGTTAAAAAAGCGATGTTTGGTGGCGAGGCGTTTCCACCCAGCTTGCGTGACTGGTTCTTGAGCCACGGCATCGATGGCTACCAGTGTTACGCCACGGCTGACTTGGGGCTGATTGCTTATGAAACCCAGGCGCGTGAAGGCTTGGTGCTCGACGAAGGCGTGCTCGTGGAAATTGTGCGCCCTGGCACGGGCACCCCGGTGCCTGAGGGCGAGGTGGGCGAGTTGGTGGTGACCAGCTTTAACCCCGCATACCCGCTCATTCGTTTCGGCACGGGCGACTTGTCGGCCATATTGCCTGGCGCTTGCCCCACCGGCCGCACCAACACACGCATCAAGGGCTGGATGGGCCGTGCCGACCAAACCACCAAGGTACGCGGCATGTTCGTGCACCCTGGCCAAGTGGCGCAGGTGGCAGCTCGCTTTGCAGAGATCACCAAGGCGCGCTTGGTGGTCAGTGGCGAGATGGCCAACGACGTCATGACGCTGCATGTGGAAGCGTCTGCCACGCCCGAGGGCTTGGCCGAGCGTGTGGCAGAAGCCATCCGTGATGTCACCAAGCTGCGCGGCACCGTCCAACTGGTTGCGCAGGGCTCGCTGCCCAACGATGGCAAGGTGATTGAAGACGCGCGCAGCTACAAATGAGCTGAACCCCGGGGGGCCACTGCGCCTAAGTAATTTCCCGAAAAATTGACACGTAGGGGTGTCATAAACTTTGTGACACACAAGGAGATGTCATGAAGCGTGTGCTGGTTCTTGCAGCATGGCTTGTAGCCGGTTGGTGCCAGGCGCAAGCCCCGTACCCTTTGGCCAAGCCCATCAGCATCGTTGTGCCTTTCACACCTGGTGGCACCACAGACCGTGTGGCGCGAGACCTTGCAGACGCCATGCGCAAACCTTTGGGCGCCGCGGTGGTGGTCGACAACGCGGCTGGTGCCGGTGGCTCGATTGGGGCCAACAAGGTGGCCAAGGCGGTTCCTGATGGTTACACCTTGCTGCTTCATCACATCGGCATGGCCACCATGCCTGCCTTGGTGCGCAACATGCCCTTCAAGGTCGAGGCTGATTTTGAATACCTGGGCTTGATCAATGAAGTGCCCATGACCTTGGTGAGCAAATCGTCTTTGCAAGGTCAAAGTTACAAAGACCTTTCTGTGTGGATTGCGCAGCACAAGGGGCACATCAATTTGGGACATGCTGGCGTGGGCTCGGCCTCGCACCTGTGTGGTTTGTTGTTCCAAAATGCCATCCACACCGACATGACCACGGTGCCCTACAAAGGCACAGCGCCAGCCATGACAGACCTGATTGGCGGGCAGATTGACCTCATGTGTGACCAGACCACGAACACCTCGGCGCAGATTGAGGCCAAGAAAGTCAAGGTCTTTGCGGTGACCACGCTCAAGCGTTTGGACACGCCTTTGTTCAAAGAAGTGCCCACCCTGCAAGAGGCGGGGCTCAAGGGTTTTGAGGTCACCATCTGGCATGGTTTGTACGCCCCCAAAGGCACGCCGCCTGCCGTGTTGGCCAAGCTCAACGGTGCGCTCAAGGCCGCTTTGAAAGACCCAGAGTTCATCAAAAAACAAGAGAGCTTGGGTGCCATGGTGGTCACCGACAAGCGCGCTGAGCCAGCAGAACACAAGCGCTTTGTGGCAGCCGAAATTGTCAAATGGACGCCAGTGATCAAAGCCGCAGGTGTCTATGCCGACTGATGCTTGTGTTGCACAATGCTGAGCAGTGTTTTTCGATAACAACGAGGAGATCAAGATGCTTTTCAATCGTCGTGTGTGTTTGACAGCGGTGGCGCTCAGCGCTGCAGCGCTGGTGGGTGGAACGGCTTGGGCGCAAAGCGCTTGGCCCAACAAGCCCGTGAAAATTGTGGTGCCCTTTGCCCCAGGTGGAACCACCGACATTTTGGCCCGTGCCATGGCGCCAGAGCTGTCCAAGGCTTTCGGGCAAACCTTCATCGTGGAGAACAAAGCGGGTGCGGGCGGCAATGTGGGCGCCGACCTGGTGGCCAAATCGCCAGCCGACGGCTACACCTTGCTCATGGGCACGGTGGGCACCCACGGCATCAACAAGGCGCTGTACGACAAGCTGCCCTACGACCCGGTGAAAGATTTTGCGCCCATCACACTGGTGGCGGGCGTGCCCAACGTGATGGTGATCAATGCTGAGCGTGCCAAGGTGTTGGGCATCAACAATGTGCAAGATTTCATCCGTGTTGCCAAGGCCAGCCCCGGCAAGCTCAACATGGCCTCCAGTGGCAATGGCACGTCCATCCACTTGGCAGGCGAGTTGTTCAAGAGCATGAGCGGGACTTTCATGGTGCACTTTCCGTACCGCGGCTCCAGCCCAGCCTTGCTCGACATGGTGGCGGGCAACATGGACGTGATGTTTGACAACCTGCCCTCTTCTTTGCCGCACATCCGCTCGGGCAAGCTCAAGGCTTTGGGCGTGACCAGCACCGAGCGTTCAGCTGCGTTGCCAGATGTGCCCACCATCGAGGAGGCCGGTAACCTCAAGGGCTATGACGCCACCAGTTGGTTCGGTTTTGTGGCGCCTGCTGGTACCCCTGCGGATGTGGTGAGCCGCATCCAGCAGGAAACTGCCAAAGCCTTGGCCTCGCCGGCTGTCAAAGAAAAATTGTTGGCGCAAGGCGCAATTCCTGGCGGCAACACGCCCGCGGAATTTGCCCGCATGATTGATGGCGAGCTCAAAAAGTGGGCCTTGGTGGTCAAGGCCTCTGGCGCCAAGGTGGACTGACGCGCGTTAGACCGTCCAAGTCACGTCGTGCCCCTCGTGGGCACTTCGTTTGAGCATGACCATCAGCGGGTGAGCCCGCTGACGCAGCGTGACCGATGGGGGGTGGGGTGGCTTGTCGCCACGTGCCACAGCCTCGTCTCGGGCAGCTTGCAAGTCCGCCTCTTCGCGCTGCATGGCCTGCTCCAAGCTGGCCATGGCAGCCGCGATCTGATCTGCCAGGACGATGCCAGGGCTGTCCTGCGTTTCGTCAGCGTCGCGCGTGCCGAGCACCTCGAGCAAGCTGCGGGCGTGCGGTGGCAACATGATCACATCTGCAGCGGCCTTGGACTTGAACTTGTAAAGCATGAGGTTCAGCTCAAGGACTCGATCAGGTCGATGTACTTTTGCATGGCGTCGTCTTTGCTTTGGCCTTTGCATTGGGTCCATGCATCCCATTTGGCCCGGGCCACCATGTCGGTGAAGCTGGGCTTGGCTTCGGTGTTGTCACCCTGGCTACCTTGTTTGTACAAGCCGTAGAGCTTGAGCAGGGTCATGTTGTCGGGGCGCTCGCTGAGGTTTTTGGAGTTGGCCACGGCGGCGTCGAATTGGGTTTGAAGGTCGCTCATAAGATTTAGGATAAAAAACTCAAGTGTAGGCCGATACCAGGTGGCTCAGGTGAGTTTTAGGGGCTTGGCCCAGGTAGGGCGTGAGCAGGTTGAGGGTGTGGCGCGCGCCACGCAACAGCGCCGCCTGCGCTTGCTCGGGCTCGAGGGCCTGGCGCGGGTTTTGCACATACTCAAAGCTCAGCCAATAGGTCAGCAGCACCACCATGTTGTTGGCGGTGGCCGCCAGTGTGCCGTCGTCCATGCTCAGAAAATCGGCACTGCGCAGGTTGCTCAAAAGGCTGGAAAAGCTGCTGACTTTGTCGCGCGTGATGGCTTGAAAATGGGTTTCTAGCCAACGGTTTTTGCTCAGCAAGTCGTTGAGGTCACGGTACAAAAACCGGTTGCTCCACACCAGCTCAAACAGGGTGTGCATGACAAACCAGGTGTCCTCCACATCGCGCACCTCGGTGCCGGCCGCCAGGAGTTTGCGCAAATCTGCCTCGTACGTGTTGAAGAGGGCGTTGATGAGCTCGTCTTTGGAGGCGTAGTGGTAATACAAATTGCCCGGGCTGATGCCCAGTTCTGCAGAAATCAAGGTGGTGGACACGTTGGGCTCGCCAAAGCGGTTGAAGAGGTCTAAGGAAACCTCCAAAATCCGCTGGGCTGTGCGGCGTGGCGCTTTTTTTGGCATGCGCGCGACTCAGGGGCCGGTGCGTCTGCGGGTCTTGGCGGGGTTGTCAGGCGTTGGGTGAAACGTGGCCTGGCCCTTGCGTATGGCTGTGGTGGTTTTGGCTTTGCGTTTTTCGGCTTCTTCCAAGGCATGACGGGCCAGTTTTTGGGCCTCGTGCTCAGCCAATTGGGTTTCCAGGGCAGCCACTTTGCGCTTGAGCTCGTTGACGTCACTCAAAGTGGGGATGTCCAGGCGCACCAGCGCGCGAGCCACGCGCTCTTCAAAGATGGACTCGAGTTTGTCCCACTGACCCGTGGCACGTGCGCCCATGTCGTTGGCCAGCGCCGTGACTTTTTGAGTGGTGTCGTGCAGGGCCGTCTCTGCGCTGGACTTGGCTGCTTGTTGGATGGCATGGCCTTCTTTGACCATGGCATCAAACACTTTGCTGCCTTCGCGCTGGGCTTGGGTGAAGGCGGCCAGACCCGCCAACCAAATGTCCTGGGCCGCGTCTTTGAAGGATTCCGGGCTTTTAGGCATGCACGCTCCTGTTGCTAAGCAGGCGTTCACTGTAGCGCCAAACCGCGTTTTTGCTCAAGGTTTCGCGCGGCGGCCCTGAGATAATGCCTGTCTTACATCAACAAGGATGCAGACATGGTGGTGGTGACGGGCGGCGCAGGCTTTATCGGCGCGAACTTTGTGCTGGACTGGCTAGCGGTCTGCGATGAGCCCCTCATCAACCTGGACAAACTCACCTACGCCGGCAATTTGCAAACCTTGCATAGCCTGCAAGGCGATGCGCGCCACACCTTTGTGCATGGCGACATTGGTGATCGTGCCTTGGTGGACCGCCTGTTGGCAGAGCACCAGCCCCGCGCGGTGATCAATTTCGCGGCAGAGAGCCATGTGGACCGCAGCATCCACGGCCCTGAAGACTTCATCCAGACCAATGTGGTGGGCACCTTCCATTTGCTGGAATCGGTGCGGGCTTACTTTGCTGGTTTGAGTGCCCAGGCAAAAGCAGGCTTTAGGTTTTTGCATGTGAGCACCGACGAGGTGTATGGCTCTTTGTCCAAAGACGCCCCGGCCTTCACCGAGGCGCACCCCTACGCGCCCAACAGCCCCTACTCGGCCAGCAAAGCGGCCAGCGACCACTTGGTGCGCGCCTACCACCACACCTACGGCCTGCCGGTGCTCACCACCAACTGCAGCAACAACTACGGCCCCTTCCACTTTCCGGAAAAGCTCATCCCGCTCATGATCGTCAACGCCTTGGCGGGCAAGCCGCTGCCGGTGTATGGCGACGGCATGCAAATTCGCGATTGGCTGTACGTGAAAGACCATTGCAGCGCGATCCGCCGGGTGCTTGAAGACGGACGCTTGGGCGAGACCTACAACGTGGGGGGCTGGAACGAAAAGCCCAACATCGAGATCGTCAACACCGTGTGTGCCTTGTTGGATGAACTGCGCCCCAAAGCGCACGGCAGCTACGCCCAGCAAATCACGTACGTCACCGACCGCCCTGGCCACGACCGCCGTTACGCCATCGATGCGCGCAAGCTTGAGCGTGAGTTGGGCTGGAAGCCGGCTGAAACCTTCGAGACGGGCATACGCAAAACCGTGCAGTGGTACCTGGACAACCCTGAGTGGGTGGCCGATGTGCAAAGCGGGGCCTACCGCGACTGGGTGGCCAAGCAGTACGCAAGCGAGGGCTGAACCATGCGCATACTTTTGTTGGGCAAAGGCGGCCAAGTGGGCTGGGAGCTGCAACGCAGCCTCTCGGTGCTGGGCCAAGTGATGGCACTGGACTTTGACACCACCGAGGTCGATGGCGTGCCCGTGTGCGGTGACTTCAGCCAGCCCGAGCGGGTGGCCCAAACCGTACGTGATCTCAAGCCCGATGTGATCGTCAATGCGGCTGCCCATACCGCGGTGGACAAAGCGCAAAGCGAGCCAGACGTCGCCCGATTGCTCAATGCCACCACGCCGGGTTTGGTTGCCCAGGAGGCCAAGAAGCTAGGCGCCTGGCTGATGCACTACAGCACCGACTATGTGTTTGACGGCTCAGGCACCACGCCTTGGGTGGAAACCGATGCACCTTCGCCTTTGAATGTGTATGGCCACACCAAGCTCGAAGGTGAGCAGGCCATCGTGCAAAGCGGCTGCCAGCACATCATCTTGCGCACCAGCTGGGTCTATGGCGCGCGCGGGGGTAACTTTGCCAAAACCATGCTCAAACTCGCGCAGGAGCGTGAAGAGCTCAAGGTCATCAACGACCAAGTGGGTGCGCCTACTGGGGCTGATTTGCTGGCTGATGTGACCGCGCACATCATCGCCCGGTGTCGAGCCAACGCAGCTGCCCATGCGCGCCTCAACACCCATGCAAACGGCGGCGCAAGTGCTGACCCTCAAACGTTCAGCGGTATTTACCACTGTGCAGCAGCTGGGCAAACCACTTGGTTTGACTATGCAAATCATGTGCTGAGCAGCGCAGTTGCTATCAATCCTGCTATTAAAATAAGAGCAAAAGTGTTGCCTGTGCCGACCAGTGCTTTTCCCACGCCTGCCCAGCGCCCGCACAATTCACGCCTCAACTCCACCAAGCTGCAGCACACTTTTGGCCTGAACTTGCCGCACTGGCAAGCCGGGGTGAGCCGCATGCTCACAGAGTTTTTGGACAAATCATGACCACTCAACATAAGCTCTGAACATGACCGCTGAACGCAAAGGCATCATCCTGGCCGGCGGCTCCGGCACACGCCTCTACCCCGTGACGCAAGCGGTGAGCAAGCAGCTCATGCCGGTGTACGACAAGCCCATGGTGTACTACCCCTTGAGCACCCTGATGCTCTCGGGCATGCGCGATGTGCTGCTCATCAGCACCCCGCAAGACACGCCCCGGTTCACCGAGTTGCTGGGCGACGGCAGCCAGTGGGGCATGAACATCCAGTACGCGGTGCAGCCCTCGCCTGATGGTTTGGCGCAGGCCTTCATCATTGGCAAAGACTTTGTGGGCAACAACCCCAGCGCCTTGGTGTTGGGTGACAACATCTTTTACGGCCATGACCTCGTCAAGCAGTTGCACCGCGCCAACGAGCGGCAGGCCGGGGCCAGTGTGTTCGCCTACCACGTGCATGACCCCGAGCGTTACGGCGTGGTGGAGTTCGACGCCCAGTTCAAGGCCCTGAGCATTGAAGAAAAACCCAAAACGCCCAAGAGCAACTACGCCGTCACCGGCCTGTACTTTTACGACCAGCAGGTGTGCGACATCGCTGCTGACATCCAGCCTTCGCACCGTGGCGAGCTCGAAATCACCGATGTGAACAAGCGCTACCTGGAGATGGGCCAGCTCAGCGTGGAGATCATGGGGCGTGGTTACGCCTGGCTCGATACCGGCACGCACGACAGCTTGTTAGAGGCCGCCAGTTTCATTGCGACCTTGCAAAAGCGCCAGGGCTTGCAAGTGGCTTGCCCGGAGGAGATTGCGTTCCGCCAGGGTTGGATCAGTGCGCAAGCGCTGGAGAAACTCGCCACACCTTTGTCCAAGAACGGTTACGGCCAGTACCTGCTGCGCGTGCTCAAAGAAACCCTACCCAAATGAAGATCACGCCCACCGCGATTGCCGATGTGCTGATCCTCGAGCCCAAGGTGTTCGGGGATGCGCGCGGCTTCTTTTTTGAGAGCTTCAACCAGGCTGTGTTTGATGCGCACATCAAGCAGCCCAACGGCCAGCCCTACACCTTCGTGCAAGACAACCACAGCCGCTCAGGCTACGGCGTGTTGCGGGGTTTGCATTTTCAGACCCAGCAACCACAGGGCAAGTTGGTACGGGTGGTACGCGGTGCGGTGTTCGATGTGGCGGTGGACATCCGTCAAAGCTCACCCACCTTTGGGCAATGGGTGGGGGTGGACTTAAGCGAAGCAAACCAGCGCCAACTTTGGGTGCCGCCTGGTTTGGCGCATGGCTTTGTGGTGATGAGCGAGAGCGCCGACTTTTTGTACAAAACCACCGATTACTACGCGCCAGCGTTTGAGCGCTGCATTGCTTGGAACGACCCGACCATTGGCGTTGGGTGGCCACACAGCTTGAAGCCTCAAGACATCCAACTTTCAGCCAAAGACCAGGCAGGAGTGTCCTTGCAAGAGGCGCTCGTCTAACCCCGGAACCGTCCATGAACATTCATCCTGTGATTTTGTGTGGGGGCAGCGGCACCCGTTTGTGGCCCTTGTCGCGCAAGGCGTTTCCCAAGCAGTTCATTCCGCTGATCGGGGAAAAATCGTTGCTTCAACTCACGCTTGAGCGTGTGGCGACCCTGGTGCCAGCCCAGGCCCTCGCAGCCCAAGAGCCAGCCATCACGTGCGTGGCCGCTGAAGACCACCGTTTTTTGGTGGCGGATGTGGCCCGTCAAGCGGGTTTGAAGGTTCGTCAAATTCTTGAGCCGCAGGCCAAAAACACCGCAGCTGCCATGGCTCTGGCAGCTTTGTCTGTGCCGCCTGAGGCGCTGCTGCTGTTTTGCCCAGCAGACCATCACATACCGGATGCCGACCAATTTGCCGCCATGGTGCTTGCTGCCAGTGCAGCCGCGCAGGCAGGGCAGTTGGTCACTTTTGGGGTGTCGCCCAGTTACCCCAGCACCGCTTATGGCTACATCCAAAAGTCTCAGGCGGCCAGCCATGGGGGCTTTGAGGTGGCGCGTTTTGTGGAGAAGCCCAACGCCAGCTTGGCCGTGGAGCTGTTGACCAGCGGGCAGTACCTTTGGAATGCCGGCATCTTTTTGATGAAAGCCCAAAGCCTGTTGGATGCGCTTGCGCACCACGCGCCCGATATTTTGGCCAGCTGCCGCGCTGCCATGGCGGATGCCCAGCAAGACGCTTTGTTCACCCGACCTGATGCCGCCGTGTTTGCGAACTGTCGCAGCCAGTCGATTGACTACGCCGTGATGGAGCACGCCCGCAGCGTGGTGGTGTTTCCTTTTGCGGGCATCTGGAGCGATGTGGGCAGCTGGAACGCGGTGGCCGACTTGGCGCCTTCCCTGCCTGAGGGCAACCGCAGCGGTGGCGATACCGCGCTGGCCCACCATGTCAAGTCAGCGCACACTTACATCCATGCTGGCGGCCAGCGCCCGGTGGTCGCGCTGGGCACCAGTCACCTGCTCATCATCGACACCCCTGATGCTTTACTGGTGGCCGATGCATCGCACGCCGAAGCCGTCAAAGAGGTGGTGAACAAGCTGGAGGCGCTTGATGCGTCTCAGGCTGTTCAGCATCGCCGCGTGGCCAGACCGTGGGGCTGGTACGACAGCATCGACAATGGGCCGCGTCACCAGGTCAAGCGCATCATGGTCAAACCCGGCGCCTCGCTGTCACTGCAAATGCACCACCACCGCGCCGAGCATTGGGTGGTGGTCAGTGGCACTGCAGAAATCACCAACGGCAGCAAAGTGATGGTGCTCACGGAAAACCAAAGTACCTATATTCCCTTGGGCGAGGTGCACCGCTTGGCCAACCCAGGCAAGGTGCCGCTGGAAATCATCGAGGTGCAGTCAGGCAGCTACTTGGGTGAAGACGACATCGTGCGCTTCGAAGACACCTACGGACGAGGGTAAATTGAGGGGCTGGGCGTGTGTTAAGGCAGCGATGTCGATGCTGGGGTATACCCGAATGTCAATTTGGTTTGACGGTTTATATCCGTCAACATATACTGACACTCACGGTGCTTACCGTCTGACAGTTGTCCAGGCGGTCGGCAATTTATTCCACACGCCAAGGGCTCTTCATGCATTTTGACCCTTCTCCGACCACCAACCACTCGTATTACATGCGGTTGGAGCGGGTGCTGGGGCAAGCCAGAGAAGGCTCAGCCCGGCTCTTGGATGAGCACGGCGACATCAGCCCGCAACAAATCGAGTTACTCGCGCGGGCTTGTCTGCCCAAGCAAGAAGACGTGCGCCAGGTGGTGGAGAGCTGGATCAGCGCAGGCTGTGACCTTGAAGACATCTACCTGCACGGCGTGTGCAAAGCGGCGCGCCTGCTGGGTGTTTGGTGGATGAGCGATGAGGTTGATTTTGCCAACATGACCATTGCCAGCTACCGCTTGCACCAGCTCATGTTTGACCTCAGCCCCACGTTTTTGGCCGATTCGGCCTGCAAAGCCAATGGCCTGAGTGCGCTGTTGTTTGCCACACCGGGTTCGCACCACACCATGGGTGTGCTGATGTTGTCGGAGTTTTTCCGACGTGGTGGCTGGAGCGTGACCCGCGACATTCCCGAAACCAAGAAGGATTTTTTGCGCTTGGTAGAAACCGATTGGTTTGATTTCATCGGTATTTCTGTCAATCACGACCAGACGGCCGATGATGTGCGCGCCATGATCATGGAGATACGCCAGGTTTGCCCCAACCGCGATTTGGTGGTGATGGTGGGCGGCATGATTGGCATGGACCCAGAACAATTCAGGCAGGCTGTAGGTGCTGATTTGCTCGGAACGGACGCCCGTAACGCGCAATCTCTGGCACTAAAATCCGTTTTAAGCAAAGCTGCCCCCGAGCCTCAAAGACAGCAAAAAGTGTCTTGATTCATGAAAATTAAAAATTTCGAAGCGGATACGCTGGTCAAACTGATCGGAATTGCCTCCGACATTGCGCTGGTCATGGATCAGGACGGCATCATCAAAGATGTGTCTGTGCGCAACTCTGAGCTTTCTGCACTGGGCTGCTCAGCTTGGTTGGGTCGTGCCTGGGCGCAAACCGCCTCTTTGGAAAGCCGCCCGAAGATCGAGGAAATGCTCTCGCCTAAAAACACGGGTGACGACATACGCTGGCGCCACGTCAACCACCTCACGCCGCAAGGCATGATTTTCCCGTTGCAGTACGCCGTGCTGCCGCTGGACCACGACGGCACCTTCTTGGCTTTGGGGCGCGACCTTGAAGCCGTGGCGGTGTTGCAGCGCCGACTGGTGGAAACCCAGCAGTCGATGGAGCGCGATTATTTGCGCCTGCGCCACATCGAGGCGCGTTACCGAATCTTGTTTGACACCTCCGGCGAGGCGGTGATGGTGGTCGATGGCGGCAACTACCGGGTGGTTGAGGCCAATGTGGGCGCGCAGGCCATCGTCAAAGACTCCAACAAGCGGCTGGTGGGGCGTGACATTGTGGACTGCTTCGATGCCAGCTCACGCGACGAGATTCTTTCTTTGCTGCGCATGGCGCATGCCACTGGGCGCATTGAAATGTGCCGCTCGAAATTCATCGGCTCGCATGTGGAGTGCACGGTGTCGGCCACGGTGTTTCGCCAGGAAAGCGGTGCTCAGTTTTTGGTGCGCATCGTGCCGCAGGAAAACAAGGTCAGCACGGCGCTGTCGCGCCAGCAAACCTGGTTCAGTGAAGCCTTGGAGCGTGCACCCGATGGGTTTGTGCTCACCGACCGTTCGGGCTCGGTCAAGTCGGCCAACGCCGAGTTCTTGCTGATGATAGGGGCCACGGCTTTGTCGCAGCTCCAAGGCCAGTCGCTTGAAAATTGGTTGGTGCGCGGTGGTGTGGATTGGGGGGTGCTCAGCACCAACCTGCGTCAGCAAGCGGTGGTCAAAGACTTTGCCACTGAAATCCGCACCATGGCGGGCTTGGCTGTGCCGGTGGAAATTTCTGCACTCACCTTGTCCAACGAAGAAACCAACTTTGCCTTCTACATCCGTGATGTGGCGCGTAAGCGCCAGCCGGTGGCAGCGTCGAGCAACAGCATGGCAGGCTCGGTGGCTGAACTCTCGCACCTGGTGGGCCGCTTGCCCATGAAAGACATCGTGGGTGAAACCATCGACATGATCGAGAAAATGTGCATCCAGTCTGCGCTGGAGCTCACGCACAACAACCGCGCCTCAGCAGCGGAAATGCTCGGCCTCTCGCGCCAAAGCCTCTATGTCAAGCTGCGCCGCTTTGGCATGGTGGGCGACAGCGACGGCGAGTGAGCGGTCTTTAAGCCAGATCTAACCAAACCTTGCCGCCCTCAATTTTGAGGGGGTAAGTTTTGATGGCTTGGCTCACCGGTGCGCAAGTGGGCTGACCGCTGCGCACATCGAATTTGCCTTGGTGCAGCGGGCACTCAATCTCATGGCCGTCCAAAAAGCCTTCGCACAAGCGGGCGTGGCCGTGGCTGCAGATGTTGTCGGTGGCAAACATTTCACCGTTCACTTGGTAGAGTGCCACCTCGACACCACCCACCGCTACGGCGATCACATCGCCCTCAGGAATGCTGGCCACATCGGCGGTTTCTGTCCAATTGCTCATGTGTTACCTTGTTACTCAGCTATGGAATTTATAGCGGGTAAATGATGGAGTTAGGAATCATCTCGCTGTCGTACACCACGATGCGCGAGGCGAATTTCAGACCTTCTGGGGTGGGTACCACCTCGTCTAAGTAGCGGCCCACATTGAACACCGTGCTTGTCTGCGAGAGCTTGGTGCGAAACACCGCGTAGTTGGCCTCGCTCACAATTTTGTCGGCGCTCATGCTGTGCACCAGCGGCGCGCCCACCACATGCCGCTGGTAATACGGGTCGTGAAACAGCGTTTCTTTGATGCCGTAGGCCCGGTCTTTGAGCATGCCCTTGCTCTCGAAAAACAAGGTGGCCAAGGGAAAGCCGCGTTCATGGTTTTCGCGAGGTTGCAGCTTGTAAACGCAGTCCTCAGTGAAAAACTCGGGCCACAAATCCCAGTTGCCTGAATCCACCGCTTGCGCGTAGCGCACATACAACTGGCTCAGTTCAAGGTAGCGTTGTGCGTCCATCATGGTTGGCTCCCAGGGGTGTCCATCACCTCGCGCCAGTACTGGTACATGCCGCGTATCAAGGTCTCGGTCACCATGTGGTCGGTGTTCTCCACCGTGTTGCCGCCGAGCTCCACCAGGGTGCGGTGGTCTTTGGTGGCAAAGGCTTGTTGCGAGAACTCAATGACCTCGCCGTCATCCGCCGACACAAACCCCGCCGGTCCAAACAGGTTGGCTTGGCGCAAGCGACGCTGCGTCATCTCGGGCGTGTCGTCCTCAAAACCAAAGTGCGTCCACACAAAATCAAAGCTGCCTTCGCCGCTGGGTTGGATGTGCCGCGTGGAAACGCTGTTGACTTGCTGCTGCAAGATCACGCTTGGGAAAATGGTGGTCATGACTGCGCTGGGGCCGCCCCACCAGGCTTCGGGCACGATGTCTAAAAACCGTGGGTCTTGCAGTTGCATGCTTTCTTTGAAGCTTGAGACCTGGGTGACCTGCTCGGCCTTGCCCATGGCGCCACGTGTGGAAATCATGGCCGCATGTCGGTTGCGCGCATCCATGATGAGCTGCGATTTGTTGTCCGCACGCCAAAGCCCAAACGTCACAAACCAGGTGTGCAGCAGCCCAGGGTGGTAAGGGTCTTTGATGTTTTCTTGCATCAGCTTCCAGTTGCCTGGAATGCGCTGGCGGTTGTAGCCCAAAATCTTGAGCTGTCGGCCATTGAACAAGCGGTCAAAGTAGTGCGTGATCTCGGGGCCTAAAAACGCTTCCAGTGGTTCGATGTTGGCATCAAAACTGGCAAACACCACACCACCACGCACCGCCACCTTGAGCTTGTTCAGACCGTGGTCGGCCGGGTTGAAGTCGGCGGGCATGCCGCCGTTGACCTTGCCGTCTTGCTTGACCCCGCGGCGAAACGGCACGCCTTGCAAATGACCTTCCAGCGTGTAGCTCCACTGGTGGTAAGGGCACACAAATTCTTTGCGCTTGCCGTGCCGCTCGCGGCAAAACGCCATGCCACGGTGGGCACACACGTTTTCCACCACCTGCACTTGCCCGTCAGCCGCGCGCACCATGATGACCGAGCGCTCGCCCACCACCGTGCGCTTGAAGTCACCAGACTCAGGAATCTCAGCCTCCAAACCCACATAGCACCAGTGCTTCTCATAGAAAAAGCGTTGCAACTCTTGGCGGTAAACCGCAGGGTCGGTGTAGATCTGGAAGGGAATTCGGCTGGTGCCTTTTTCCCAATGAAGGGTGTCGCTGGGGTTCATGCGTACCATCATAAAACCTGCCAACTTCGGTGTGCACAAAGACCAGCCTTGATCAGGGAAAGCCTGGGGGTGGCTGCTTTCTGATACAACACCTCCACAACAAGGACACCCCATGCAACGCCGCACCTTCATCGCCGCCATGGTTGGCAGCAGTTTTTTAGTGGGCTGCGCCAGCCCAGCGCGCCAACAGTTGCGCAGCACGCGCTTTGCACCCAACCCCAACCAGGTGGCCCTCAACGGCTGGGTGAAGGTGGGCCGTGACAGCACCATCACCGTGGTGATGGGCAAATCTGACATGGGGCAGGGTGTGCACACCGCGCTGATGATGCTGGTGGCCGAAGAGATGGACGCCAACTGGGCGCAGATGCGCTGGGAAAACGCCCCCATCGACCCGCTGTACGGCAATGTGGCCGCCATGGCCGATGGCGTGCCGTTCCGCCCCGACGACCAGGGCAGCTTGGCGCGCAGTGTGCGCTGGGTCATGCGCAGCGTGATGCGCCAAATGGGTTTGATGATGACCGGTGGCTCCTCCAGCGTGAAAGACATGTGGGAGCCCCTGCGCGAAGCCGCTGCCATCACCCGTGCCACCCTGGTGCAGGCCGCCGCGCAGCATTGGGGTCTGAAGCCTGAGCAAGTGCGGGTCGAGGCGGGTGTGTTCAAAGGCCCCACCCAGACCCTGCAGCTCGGTGAGGTGGTGGCGTTGCTGGGTAACGCGCCCCAGCCCGCTGCCAACTACCGGCTTAAAGCGTCGTCTGAGTTCAAGCTCATTGGCCAGCCCCAAAGGCGTGACGACGTGCCAGCCAAGAGCAATGGCACAGCGCTGTTTGGCATGGATGTGCGACCGCCGGGCTTGCTGTTTGCAGCCTTGCGCTTGGCCCCCGTGCGTGGCGCCGAGGTGGCCACCGTGAACGACCGTGCAGCTAAAGCCATGCCTGGCGTGCAAGGCGTGGTCACCTTGCCCGCCTTGCACGGCGGCAGCGGTGCAGTGGCCGTGGTGGCCAACAGCACCTGGGCAGCCATGCAAGCTGCGCGCGCCTTGGAGGTGACGTTCAAAGACGCGGCCATGAGCAGCGTGTCCACGCCGCAGATCATGCAAACGCTCAGCAAAGCCCTGGATGAGGGTGGTTTTGCCTACTGGGCCAAGGGCGATGTGGCTGGTGTGCTCCAAAAATCAGAGCGCGTGCTCAAAGCAAATTACAGCGCGCCCTATTTGGCCCACGCCACCTTAGAGCCCATGAACTGCACGGTGCAATACAACGCCACTGGCCAAAGTGCAACTGTGTGGGCGCCCACCCAAGTGCCTGGCTTGGCGCGTCGCGCAGCGGCCAAGGTTTTGGGGCTGGACGAAGACAAGGTGCAGGTCGAGCTCACCTACCTGGGGGGCGGTTTTGGTCGGCGGCTGGAGGTGGACTTTGTCGCCCAAGCGGCCGCAGTGGCCAAAGCGTTTGCGGGCAAGCCAGTGCAACTGGTCTGGTCGCGCGAAGACGACACGCGCCACGACTTTTACCGCCCGGCATGCGTCTCGCGCTTTGAGGCTGCGTTGGACGGCACTGGCCAAGTGGCTGCGTGGCGCAACACCTCGGCAGGCCAAGCCATCGTGCCGGGCTTTTTGCCACGCACCACTGGGCTGCCCGGCATGGGGCCAGACAAAACCACGGCTGAAGGAGCGTTCGACCAGGCTTACGAGTTTCCCCATGTGCGCGTGGGCCACGTGACGGTGGACCTGCCCGTGCCTGTGGGCTTTTGGCGCAGCGTGGGGCATTCGCACCAGGCGTTTTTCAAAGAAAGTTTTTTGGACGAGTGCGCCCATGCCGCTAAGCAAGACCCCGTGGCTTACCGCCTGGCGCTGCTGCAAAACCACCCGCGCCAGCGCGCGGTACTCGAGCGTGCTGCCAAAGAATCTGGATGGGGCCAGCCACTGTCGGCCATCGACGGCGCGCCCGTGGCGCGCGGTGTGGCCTTGCATGAAAGCTTTGGCTCGGTGGTGGCACAGGTGGCCGAGGTGTCCGTCCAGGAGGGTGAGATCCGCGTGCACCGCGTGACCTGTGTGATCGACTGCGGCTTGGCCATCAACCCGCTGACCATTGCGCAGCAAATGGAAGGCTCCGTGGCCATGGGCTTGAGTGCAGCGTTGTGGGGCCGCATCGACATCGACAAAGGCCAGGTGCAACAAAGCAACTTCCACGACTACTCGGTGCTGCGCATGGCGCACATGCCGCAGGTGAGCACCCATGTGATGCCCAGCAGTGCGCCCCCAGAAGGCGTGGGCGAGCCGGGCTTACCGCCGATAGCGCCAGCAGTGACCAACGCGGTGTTTGTGCTCACCGGCCAGCGACTGCGTGAGTTGCCTCTGCAACTCAAAAGCTGAAGGCGTTCAGGCCTCTTGCCCAAGGCTTATCAGCCGCACAACCCTAAGCAACAACCTGACGCTCAGTGCATGCCGTCTTAACGCTGTAAGCGGTGGCTTAGCCTAAGGCCTTGATGGCCGCTTGGGCAATCGCTTGCGCGTCCACCTGGAAGTACTGGCGCAGGGCCGCGCGGGTGTCACTGCGACCAAAGCCGTCGGTCCCCAAGGTGCGCAGGCGCCGGCCTTCAGGCACATAGGCTCGCACCGTTTCGGGTACCGCGCGCACATAGTCGGTCGCTGCGATGATGGGGCCTTGGCTGTTGGCGAGTTGCTGCGCTACAAAAGGTGTAGCGCCCGATGTTTCGCTAGCCACGCCATCACGCGCCAACTCGCTCCAGCTCGTGACGCTGAACACATCGCTGCTGATGCCTCGCGCGCTGAGCAACTCGGCAGCTTGCAAAACTTCAGTGAGAATAGCGCCGGAGCCCATCAGCGTGACATGCTTGTCATGGCTTTGGACATTGCCAGAATTGGCTGAAGCGCTCTTGATTTTGTAGCAACCGCGCAGCACATCTGCCGCCACACCTTCGGGCAGCGAGGGCTGGGCGTAGTTCTCGTTCATGGTGGTGATGTAATAAAACACATCACGTTGTTCCACCATCATCTCGCGCATGCCCGCGTCCATGATGACGGCCAGCTCTCCCGCAAACGCGGGGTCATGCGCCTTGCAGTTGGGGATGGTGGCTGCCACCAAATGGCTGCTGCCGTCTTGGTGTTGCAAGCCTTCGCCGCCCAGGGTGGTGCGACCGGAGGTCGCGCCAATCAGGAAGCCGCGTGAGCGTTGGTCGGCAGCGGCCCAGATGGCATCGCCCACGCGCTGGAAACCAAACATCGAGTAGTAAATGTAGAAGGGCAACATGGCCAAGCCATGCACGCTGTAGCTGGTGGCTGCAGCCGTCCAACTGGCAATCGCCCCGGCTTCGCTGATGCCTTCTTCCAAAATTTGGCCGTCCATGGCTTCGCGGTAGCTCAGCACCGAGCCGATGTCTTCAGGTGCGTAACGCTGGCCCACACTCGAATAAATGCCCACCTGCTTGAACAAGTTGGCCATGCCAAAGGTTCGCGCTTCGTCGGCCACGATGGGCACAATGCGTTGGCCCAAGCCTTGTTCTTTGAGCAAGTTGCCCAGCATGCGCACAAAGGCCATCGTGGTGCTCATGTCTTTGCCGTCAGCCTGCAGCGCGAACTGCGCATAGCTCTCAATGGCCGGCACGTTCACCACCTCGGCGGTGGTTTCGCGCTTGGGCAGGTAGCCGCCCAGGGCTTGGCGCTTTTGCTGCAGGTACTGAATTTCGGGGCTGTCGGGCGCAGGTTTGTAAAACGCCAAGCCGGTGGCCTGCTCGTCGGTCAACGGCAGGTTGAAGCGGTTGCGGTACGCAATCAGGTCGGTCTCATCGAACTTCTTGTGCGAGTGCGTGGTCATCTTGCCCTGACCGGCGCTCCCCATACCGTAGCCTTTTTTGGTGTGCGCCAAAATCACCGTGGGCTGGCCGGTGTGCTTGGCCGCAGCCGCATAGGCGGCGTGGATTTTCACGATGTCATGGCCGCCGCGTTTGAGGCGGTCGATCTGCTCATCGGTCATGCCCTGCACCAGGCGGGCGAGCTCTT
This sequence comes from Hylemonella sp. UBA6679, assembly GCA_002454975.1. Lineage (GTDB taxonomy): Bacteria > Pseudomonadota > Gammaproteobacteria > Burkholderiales > Burkholderiaceae_C > Hylemonella. Next base: position 3,789 of record DKJZ01000053.1, on the reverse strand, counting down.
CGTTTTGACCGAAGAAAGTGTCGCGGTTGAAGCGCCCGTCTTTGGCTGCGAAGGTTTGCATTTGCCCATCCACCGTGTTGGCGAACGCGCGGGTGAGTGCGCCGGTGGTGTCGCGTGCAAACAGGCCGTCCCAGTCGCTGCCCCACACCAACTTGATGACGTTCCAGCCCGCACCGGCAAAGAGTTTTTCCAACTCGTCGATGATGCGGCCATTGCCGCGCACCGGGCCATCTAAGCGTTGCAAGTTGCAGTTGACCACCCACACCAGGTTGTCGAGTTTTTCGCGCGCAGCCAGGGTCAGCGCGCTCATGCTCTCGGGCTCGTCCATCTCGCCGTCGCCAAACACGCCCCACACGCGACGCGTTGCGGCGCGTTCGCCTGAGGCATTGCGGCCTTCGCAGTCCAGCAAGCCGCGGTGCGTGAGGTAGCGCATGAAGCGCGCGTGGTAGATCGAGCTGATGGGGCCAATGCCCATCGAGCCGGTGGGGAACTGCCAGAAATCGGGCATCAGCCAGGGGTGCGGGTAGCTGCTTAAGCCGCGTGCAGCACCTGCTTCGCCCTGGTAAGGCGCGGTGATTTCCTGGCGGTAGTGCATCAGGTCTTGTTCGGTCAAGCGGCCTTCCAGGTAGGCGCGGGCGTACACGCCTGGTGCGCTGTGGGGCTGGAAGAACACCAGGTCGCCGCGGTGTTGACCATCGCCCAAGCCTTCACGTGCGCGGAAGAAATGGTGGTAGCCGGTTTCAAACAAATCGGCCACGCTGGCGTAGCTGGCAATGTGCCCGCCCAACTCACCATAAGCCTGGTTGGCGCGCACCACCATGGCCAGTGCGTTCCAGCGCATCAATGACGCCAAGCGCTCTTCCATCGCCAAGTCGCCAGGGAAGTCGGCCTGGTCTTGCGCGGCAATCGTGTTTTGGTAAGGGGTGTTGAGCTCAGGCTGCCAGCCCACGCGCTGGGTGCGTGCCAGGTGCGCCAACTCGCTCAAGATGTGGCGTGCGCGCTGAGGGCCTTGGGCTTGCACCAAGGCGGCAAAGGCGTCGCGCCATTCGGCGGTTTCTTCGGGGTCGGTGTCGTGTTGCAAAAGGGCGGCGAGGTCGTTGAACATGCAGGGCTGGCAGTGGGTTGGAGGGCTGGCAAGCAGGTGCCAGCAACACATGCACTCTACCCGTGCAGCAGTGAAATTTCATGCTTTATATCAAGCTAAACCGTGGTTTGGCGGCATAAAATTTCACGAAACTTCAATTAACGACATATTGTTCTTATGCAACTCGATGCGATCGACCTGCGAATTTTGCAGGCCCTGCAGGCCGATGGGGCGCTCTCTAACGTGGCGCTGGCCAAGCTGGTGCACCTTTCCCCCTCGCCGTGCTTGGCACGGGTCAAGGCTTTGGAGCGTGCAGACGTGATCAGCCGCTATGTGGCCCTGGTCAACGCGGCCAAGCTGGGGCTGGGCCTGAATGTGTTCATCAACATCAGCCTCAAAACCCAAAGCAAACAAGCGCTGGCCGATTTCGAGCAGCGCATCGCCGAGCAAGACGAGGTCATGGAGTGCTACCTGATGACGGGTGACTCGGACTACCTCATCCGCGTGGTGGTGGCTGACATGGGCGCGCTGGAGAAGTTCATCTTAGAGCGCCTCACCCCCATTCATGGGGTGGAAAAAATCCGCTCCAGCTTTGCCTTGAAACAGGTGCGCTACAAAACCGCGCTGCCGCTGTAGGCGCTTACCAATCCACCAAACTCAGCCCCACGCTGAGCAAGGTACGGCGGTGGTTGTAGTCCAAGAGGGTGTCGCCATAACCGCTGAAGAGCTGGACATGCAGGCGCAAGGCGCCACTGCGTGCCTGGTCCAGTTCCGGGCGAGGGGTGTTGCTGTTGCCCAGAGCCTTGAACCAGTCCAAGCGCCAGGAGCCACGGTCCGAGCCGGCCAGCGGGCTGCGCACGGTCAGACCCAAGGTGTTGTCGGTATTCAAGCGCCAGCCCGCGTTCAACTCCGCGCGCCCGACCCAGTTTTCAATGCCAGGGTTGTCGTCATTTTCAGCCGACTCGGGCACGCGCTGCCAGAACTTACCGCTGAGCACCCAGTTGTTTTTTTCCATGCCGGCCATGGCAATCACACGGTTCCAGCTGCGCGACAGAGGCAGACTTTGCCCGTTGGACTGGTGGTTCAAACTCAGGCCGCTGTAACGCAGCCGCCAGCCCCCGGGGAGTGGCGCGTCGGTGGGCACAATGTAGATGAGTTCAGGCTCGTGGTCGGTGGTTCGAAAAGGCCGAGACATGTCGGCGGTGAACACCTGCCAATACGACTGCTGACTGTATGCAAACCACAGCGAGTCGCGTCCAAGGCCTGGGTTCACCAGGCCCTGGCCGATTTTGGTGCGCACCGAGAGTTGGATACGCATCTCCTGCGTCTGGTAAGGCGTGTTGCTGGTGGCGCTGTGACCCGCAGCTTCAGAGCTTGGGCTTCGGTTGACAGCATCTGCCGCCACCACCGACAGGCTGATCGGGCGGTAGCCCCGGATGTTGAAGCGCCCGCAGTCACTGGCGTCTTCGAGTTCCCAGAATTTCGAGAGGGTAGAGCTTGAGGCGCTGCGGCAATCGCCTGGGTTTGCTGTGTTGTGCGTGCTTGTGGTTTCAGGGGGCAAAGCCTTAAAAACCGCCTCAGACCACGCCACGCATGGCATAACAGCTATCAATAGCGTAGCAATATGGCGTGGTGCAAGCATGGTGGTTTAACCTTGTGCTGCAGCGGCGTCTTTGGCGTCTTGCGCTTTTTTTGCAAACTCAGCGCGCAAGGCACGCAGTTTTTCGCGCGGATCTTCTTTGGTGGTGGCGGTGTCCAAGGCCATCTCGGCAATGAAGCGGCTGGGCATGGCCGCCACCAACTCACGCCCTTTTTTGCGCTTGCGCGGCCAACTCACGGCCAGTGTGCGCTTGGCGCGGGTGATGCCCACGTACATGAGCCGGCGTTCTTCCTGCAAACGTTGGGCGATGCTTTCATTGGCGCTTTCGTGCTCGCGCTGCGAGCCCCCCAGGCTGTCAGCACCGTCATCGAGCTTGAAGGGCAGCATGCCTTCGGTCACCCCCACCAGCATCACATGGGGCCACTCCAGGCCTTTGGCGGCGTGCAGGGTGGAGAGGGTCACCACGTTTTGGTCTTGCTCACGCTCGCTGATGGTTGAGAGCAGGGAGATGGTTTGCGCCACCTCCAGCATGGATTTGATCTCTCGTGTGGTGGTGGTCGCGCCCGAAGCGTCGTCAATCTCGCCACCACAGCGTTGGGCCATCCAGTCGCAAAACTCCATCACGTTGGTCCAGCGCGCGGCGGCGACTTTTTCGTTGTCCTCGCCATCGTACAAATGCTTTTCGTAGCCGATGTCTTTGAGCCACTCGTTCAAAAAAGCGCGCGCATCTTCAGCGCCGTTGGTGTGGCGGGCGCGGAACTCCAGGTCGTTGATGTAGCGGCCAAACTCATGCAGGCTGCCCACCGCCCTGGCTGGCAAAGCGCTTTGCAGGCTGCTGGAAAACAACGCCTCAAACAGGCTGAGCTTGTACTTGCTGGCAAAGGTGCCCAGGGTTTGCAAGGTGGTGTGGCCAATGCCGCGCTTGGGCGTGGTGATGGCGCGCAAAAAAGCAGGGTCGTCGTCGTTGTTGACCCACAAGCGAAACCAACCGCACAGGTCTTTGATTTCGGCCTTGTCAAAAAAACTTTGCCCACCCGAGACCTTGTAGGGGATCTGCGCTTTGCGCAGCGCTTGCTCGAGCACCCGGGCCTGGTGGTTGGCGCGG